>CAZXPU010000114.1:0-18432 GCA_964642905.1 uncultured Prosthecobacter sp. | reverse complement strand
CAACCCGATCACCAGCACCACCGGGTTGCAGATGGAGATGTACGCCTACGCCGACAAGGGGCTGCGCAACGTGCAGGATATCCGCACCTTCGGCACCCTGATTGTCGACGAGCAGGATAATACCACGGTCAACGCCACCAGCTGCAACAACGACTTCACCGAGGGCACCTCCTCGACCAACACCCAGACCTATACCTGGGATGACCCGGGTTCGGCGCTGCGCGCACTGGGCTTTGCGGCGCTGACCAAGGCCCGCGAGGCCGCCAGGGCGGGCAGCTACAAGAACGGAGCCACGATCCTGCTGCGTGCCGCCGCCAACGGCGTTCTGACTCGTCCCGACGCCATTGCCGTGGAGCAGGTGGGAGAGGCTCGCTTTGAATTCCAGGCGGGAGATTTCTTTCAAAACAACCCCTTCATCCTGCCGGAGTTTGTGGGCTATGCAGTCCGTGAGGCGAAAGCGAGCGGAGCCAGATATCTGGTCGACGCCTATTGTGGCAGCGGCTTGTTCGGCATCAGCGCCGCCCCGGCCTTTGAGGAGGTCATGGGCGTGGAGATTTCCGAGACGGCCGTGCAAAAGGCGGCGCACAATGCGGAGATCAACGGCCTGACGAACTGTCGCTTCCTCGCGGCGGACGCGACGGCCATCTTCGGCCAGGTGCCCTACCCGGGTGACGAGACCGTGGTGATCATCGATCCGCCAAGGGCCGGATGCAGTGTCGAGTTTCTCCAGCAGCTCTTCGTTTTTTCACCGAAGCTGGTGGTGTACATTTCCTGCAATCCGGCGACCCAGATGCGTGACCTGGTACAGTTCAGCGAGGCAGGGTACCGTCTGGGCAGCGTGCAGCCCTTTGACCTGTTTCCGCAGACCAAGCATCTGGAGTGCGTCATGACGCTGGGCAGGGAAATTCGGGACTGAGCACGAGAGTGGTTCGAGCGCGGGTTACCTCATGGTTGCGAAGGGGGTTGAGATGAATAAGATCAAATTCCTTATGCGTCTCCAAATCCTCCCCCTCCGTCATGTCGCATGCGTGGTCCTCGGACTGCTTTCATCAACGGTGCTCAAGGCTGCAACTCCTCCTGTTCTCCAGGCTCCCCTGGTGGGCAGCTATCAGGGAATGCTGCAGGTGCCTGGGCTTCCTGAAGGAACGCCTTTTGGAAAGGTTGAGTTCACCAGCACCTCCGCTGGCAAGGTGACCGGCAAGCTGCTGCTCATCGACAAGAAGTCCTATTCATTCACCATGTCGCTCACGCCCAATGGTGGCGGGACGGAGGCCACTGGCACCAAGGTGGTGCTGCAGAAAGCCGCCACCAAGAGTGTGCCGGCGCAGTCCCTGGGCCTGACGCTGACGGTCAGGGACAACGGCACGTTCACCGCCGAGGGCACCTCCACCCTGGTCACACTGCCATCCACTGCCTATGAAACGCTGCCTGCGGCCGCTTTCAAGGTGGTGACCTTTGTTCCCAAGAAGAATGACTGTCCATGGCTCGGCGCCTACACCGGTGCTTTCTCCGATGCCTTGCCAGCGGGGCCAACCGTCCCCTCCGGGGCGGGCTATGTGTCCGGCGTCGTGGGAACTTCCGGGGAGATGAAGGTGGCCGGCAAGCTGGCTGATGGAACGGGGATTGTCGGCTCGTTGAAGCCCTCGGCGGACGGGCGTTACTTCCTGATGCTGACCCCCTACAATGTTGGCGTGGGTTATTTTGCCACCAGCTTCCAGCTGACCCAACGCACTGACAACCGCTGGCATGTGGCTGATGGCGATGTTGCCTGGACCAAATGGTCCAAGGCCGCCAACTCCAAGGACAAGGCTTTCCGCGGCGGCTTCGGACCTTTGGATGTGTTCCTGACTCTGATGCAGTGGGTGCCCCCGGCCGCCAAGCTCAGCGTGGCCGACACCCTTGGCATTGATGCCACCGAGGTCTTCAGCCTCGGGTTGGAGAAAGTCATGGACGCGGTCAAGCATGCCAAGTGGCTGCCCAAGAAGTTTGGCCTGAACACCAACAACACCCTCAGGGTGGCGGAAGGTGGTGATGGAAGTCCTGGCGCTTTCTTCCCGGCGGAATGGGCCAAGTTTCTGACTGCCAAAGTCGACCCCAAAACAGGTCTGGTGACGCTGACCATCAAAAACATTGAGGACACCATCACCCCGCCATTACCGGCCAAGCCTAAAATCATCAAAAGGACCGTCAGTTTTTATGGTGTGATGTTTCAACTGGCCGCCGGTGACACCTCCCCGATTGCCAATGGTTTTGGCTCAGTCCCTCCGTTGGTGAGCACAGATCCCGCTGTGTTTGGCGGTTTCGACTTCAAGGACATCATCGTTGATCCCTTCATTCTCGACGCCGCAGGAACGGCAGGAACTTACAATATCACCCTCGACATGGTGGACAGCCCGCTGGCGCTGCCGGAAGGTGCCCCGGCTGACAACACTCCAACGACCTTCACGATTGCCAGCGATCTGCGCAGCCTGACTCTGCTGGGCAGGACCATTCCACTCGTAGGCGATGGTCGTCCGGGTTCGCTGGTGTTCAGTGACGCCAAGAAAACGCCTCTCAAAAACCTGACGGTCACCGTTTTCCTGAATGTAAGCACGGGCGTGGCGAACGGATTCAATGCCAACTATTTCCAGGTAGCCAGGCCTTTTTCTCGGCAGCGTTCTTACGTTTTCGTCGACAATACGCTGATCAAGCAGCCGTAGCCCATCGGTCGCTTCAGTGGGGCAGTTCTTGGAAGCCTCCGGTCTTAGCCGGAGGCTTCTTTTTTCTCCATTCGACATCCTGGCAACCCTTGCTCTAAATCCCGCGCTCACGTCTCCATGTCCACTTCCTCCATTTTCGAACTTTTTTCTCTTCAAGGTCAGACTGCCGTTGTGATCGGCGGCACCGGTGAACTTTGCGGCGCGATCGCCGAGGGGTATGCTTCCGCCGGAGCTGAGGTTGTGCTGGTCGGGCGCGATCCGGCCAAGGCGGAAAAGCGTCTGGAGGCCATCCATGCGGCGGGCGGACAGGGGTATTTCATCAGTGCGGACGCCTCCAAAAAGGCGGATCTGCAACTGCTGCTCGATCAGGTGATCGAACGCTCTGGCGGCTGCCAGATCCTGGTCAATGGCGCCGGGGTGAATTCGCCGACGCCCTTCCTGGAGATTCCGGAGGAGGAATACGACCGGATCATGAACATCAACACGAAGGGGGTGTTCCTGGCATGCCAGGTGTTCGGCAAATACTTCGTCGAGAACAAGGTGGCCGCCTCCATCATCAACCTGGGCTCCATGTCCGGCCTGATTCCGCTGAGCCGCGTGTTCACTTATTCCATGTCGAAGGGCGCGGTGCACAACCTTTCCAAGAACCTGGCCCGTGAGTGGGCCCCGAACGGCATCCGCGTCAACACGCTGGTGCCCGGCTTCTTCCCGGCCGAGCAGAACAAGAAGGTGCTGGTGCCGGAACGCGTGGCGAAGATCATGAGCCACACGCCGATGAATCGTTTCGGCGAAGCCCGTGAGCTGGTGGGCGCGGCGCTGCTGCTGGCCTCCAGCTCAGCCTCCTCCTTCATCACCGGCCACGAGATGGTGGTGGACGGTGGTTATGCCTCGATGACGATCTGATCCACCCCACACCCCGAGCCATGAGTGACTGGAATTCTCCGCAAGCCGTGAACCTGGTGGATCTCGGGTTCATGGATGCACGCAGCAAGCTGATCGACCTCGCCGCGTTTTTGGATCGCGTGCAGCGTGCGGGTCAGGAGGATGACTTCCGGGTTCAGGCGCTGAAAAATGCGATAGGACTGCTTTCGATCCAGGAACCCGCCCGGGCCAGGGAGGTGCTGCTGAGCTTCAGCGATCCCAGCCAGGAGCCGGTGGAAAAAGCGGCGATGCAGGGAGCGATCGGCGCTTTCCGCAGCTGATTCCAGCAGGGCAGGGGCAGTTTTGAATGCTTAGCGTCCGGGGATGCCGGCGACTTCGGAAAGGAACATCCAGTTCCGCGTGATCAGGGTGCTCACGAAGATGGCGAGAAACAGGGTGACAGGCTTGGAGATGAAACGCCATTGTCTCAGGGCACGTTCAAGTCCCAGGCCGACGATCATGACCACGATGGGAGTCCAGAGGCAGGCGTGGACGAGCAGCCGATCCTGCGTGCCGTACCAGGAGACGATGGAGATGCTCCAGATCAACGTGGCGATGAGGCCGAGGGCTAGAGGTTCCTTGCGGGCCCTCCAGAGGATGCCGGCGGAGGCGAGCGCGATGACCAGCAGCCAGCCTCCTGTCAGCCCCTGGTGCAGGCCAAGCGTCGACCAGTCGTTGCGGTTCAGGATGACCTTGGAGCGGGTCTTGTCAGGCACGGCGGTCACCTGGGCCGGAGTGACGATGTTGGAGACAAAGATTTCACGCGCGATGAGGGGTGCCGTGTCCGTGGTCGCCTTCCATTCGCTGCGCAGGGCCAGGACTTCCTTCCAGGTGGTGGGCAGTGGCGAGGATCGGGGGTAGATCTCACGCTGCAGGTTTGCCAGACCGAAGCTGAGGGTGATGGCGACGGGCACCAGAAGCAGCGGCCGGATGTTGAACCCGCCGGTTTGTGCGCGCTCCTGGGCGCAGCGGGTGAGGGCCATGATCAGGCAGGGAATGATGTTTCCGACGAAGCAGCTCACGGCATAAACGTACGCGGTGAGGTGCCAGGCAGGCCTTGCCAGGGCGCCGCGTGCGGTGACTGAGGCCATGAGGGCCGCACCCAGGCCGGCGAAGATCCAGGTTTCAGGCAGCGGTGCCATGATCCAGGCGCAGGTGCTGGCCCCGAAGGTCATTGCCATAAGCAGGGAGCGCAGGGTGTTTGCCCCCGACCAGAGCAGGGTATGATAGACCATGACAACGGACAGGGATGCGGCGAGGCAGGTCAGCATGGCGACCCCATGACGGGCGGCCGTTGCCTCAGGCTGGCCCAGAAGTTGCCAACCTTTGATGAAGACCTGTGTCAGCGGCTGGTGCAGCAGCGTGAAGGCCGGATGAACGGCTGTGATGCCACGATGATCCGTGTCGCGGTCTCCGGCCAGGTCGAGGAAGACCGTCTGGGTGCGGGCGCTGAAGATGATGCCGTCACGGATGTAAATGGGGGTGTCCTTGAACTTGAGGTGGGCCGAGAAAAACAGGCTGTAAAAAGCCACGGCGAGCATGGCCCCCAGGCCATGCCAGCGCATGAGCAGCCGGGAGGTGTCAGACGCGCGCCTGCGCGGCACGATGGGCTGCGGCTCTGGAGCCTGGGCGTTGAATCCGGCGACGGGTGTCGTCATGTGGGGACTCTTTTAGAAGTACTTCTTGTTGAAGAGCAGGCGGGCCAGCTCCTGACAGCGGCCCTGGAGCTTGATGAGGCGCTGGTGATGGGCGTCGACCATGGCCGCCTGTCCGGGATTCTGCGCACGTAGGCTTTCACAGCTGAGCGTGATCTGGTCCACGGCAATCTTGAGCTCCTTCAGCTTGCGGCTTTCATCGGGAGTGATGCGGCTTTCATAGATCGTGTGGTGCAGGATGTCGGTTTCGCGCTCCAGGTAGGAAACGGCATTGGAGAGGGCGGGCAGGCCGCCAACCAGACTGCCGGTGCTGGGATCGACCTTGGGGACGTTGGGCGTGTAGCTGCCCGGACGCTGAGGAATGACGGACTGGGGCTCCGCTGGCAGCCCGCCTTCACGGGCGTTGATCAGCGTGGGGGTGATGAAGAGCATCAGGTTCTTGTGATTCTTGCTCTTGCTGTCGTACTTGAAGGCCTTGCCCACGAGCGGAATGCTCTGAAGGATCGGCACGCCGGACTTGCCCTCGCGTTCACGGGCCTCGTCCAGACCGCCCACGGCCACGGTGTAGCCGGAGTCAACCTCGACAGGCGCCGAGTAGACGCGCGAAGACGCCACGGGGTAGGGGTTGCCTGAGATGACCTCGGTGCCGACGATGCTGGACACCGTGACCGCCATGTTCATCAGGATCCGATCACCATCCATGCGTTTGGGCAGGATGTTGAGCACGGTTCCGATCGGCAGGTAGGCGATCGACTGGGAGGTCGTGGCGCCGGCGCCCACGGTGGCGGAGGACTGGCCGTCCAACACCGGCTGGTTGACGACGCTGCGAATGGCCACTTCACGATTGTTCAGGGTCACCATGCGAGGGTAGGAGGTGGTCTGGGTCTCCTCATCACGCAGCATGGCGCGCAGCTTCACATTGATGTCCTGGGCGCTCAGAATGCCGAGGGCAGGCCATCCCAGGGCACCGCCGGCCGCATTCAGGTCGGTGGGAGACCAGAGGTTGGCCAGGTCCGTTCGAAACCCTCCGTTTGTCTGGATTTGATTGAAGGTGACCGTCGTGCCGTCCACTCCGGTCTTGACGTCCTTCACCTGGTTGAAGGATCCATTTTCAAAAGTCCCGCCCCAGTCGATGCCTAACTCGCGCTTGGGATCGCGTGAAGTCTCAATAAACTTCACTTCCAGGGCGATCAGAGCCTGCGGCTGGTCCGCCACTTTGAGAAAGTCCTCCACCCACATGTGCTGGAGGCGCGTGGCCACGACGTAGAGGGTGTTTGAGTCCGACTTCCAGATGACCTTTGGCTTGCGGAAGGAGCTGAGTTCATTGGAGTTCATGGCCTTCGACATTGGATCCACCGCGCCCCCGGTCATTCCCGAGAGCAGCCCGCCCATCCCCGTAGGCGCCGCTGCGCCATCGGCCCCGCTATCCTCAGTGGAAAGCCCAAGCAGGTCGCGGATGTCACGAATGATTTCGCTGGGTTTCATGGAGAAGGTTTCCTGCACGCCCTGAAGGTTCAAGCCGCTGGACATGCCGCCACCACCACCGCCTCCTCCGCTGCCACCGCCGCCGCCTCCACCTCCCCCACCCATGGTGCCACCGCCGCCGCCCATGCCACCCGTGCTGATTTTCTCCACGCGTTCGAGGGCGTTGTTGCGGATCAGGTAGGATCTTCCAATCAGTTCCCGGTCATCCGCAGGCCTGAAATAGAAGATGCCGTTTTCATAAATCACGGTCAGCCCGTTTGCCCGGCAAACCGTTTCAAGCACGGCGAACGGCGCCGCCTTGATGGAAAACGTGGTGAGCTTGGAGGCTTCCGGACTGTCCTGCGGCAGAGAGATGAACGGGATCCCTGAATCGGTGGCCAGGAAGCGGATGACATCACCCAGCATGGCCTGGGAGAAGTCATACTGGTTGGGGGCGGCCTGCCGCAGCGGAGTCGCAATGCTGTCGTATTGCGCTGAGGTTTGTTGCGGATTGGAGCCAAAAAGCTGCGCAACAGCCAATCTGGGGGCCGCAAGAGTGATCAAGCAGGCGGAAAGAATCGTGAATGAGCGCATTGGAAGTGGTAAATTATAGAAAATATAATAAATATCTTAAATTTACTCAAACTAAATTTATCACTTTTCAAGATTAACTATTTTCCAGGCTGAAGTTTGGGGTTTGATCAGAAAAAATCGATAAAAATGTAAAAACCATAAAAAATGCTTCACAAACGTGTATAATTTCTATATCTTTAAGCGATCCCGAGAATTATGAGCCCTGCTATGAAGACATCAGCTGCGAGTTGCCCAGAAATGGGACGGCGCTGGGTGTGTCATGGTTTTTCA
The DNA here is from genome assembly GCA_964642905.1 of uncultured Prosthecobacter sp. Taxonomy (GTDB): domain Bacteria; phylum Verrucomicrobiota; class Verrucomicrobiia; order Verrucomicrobiales; family Verrucomicrobiaceae; genus Prosthecobacter. The sequence goes on along the minus strand of CAZXPU010000114.1, from coordinate 10,829 downwards.
ATGCTCGAAGTCACAACCCTCATCGCCATCCTTGGCGTGATGGCCACCATGTTGGTGACGATGGTGAGTCGGCAGCCGGTCGCTGTGCGTGAAACGAAGCTTTCCTCCGATGTCGCGACGCTGAACAGCTGTGTGGCTTTGTACCTGGCCGATGGCGGCAGCCTGACGGGTGTGACCAATGCGCAAACAGTGATTGACCGTCTGAAAAGACCCCGTGCCCAGACGGAGTGGCAGCGTCACACCGGCGCGAGTTCCGGTCGCCTGGTGGACACGAGGCTCAAGGCGCGCATCACCACGTCCGTTCCAAGGGATGGCAGCCGCAGGGCGCGTTGGAACCCACAGACGTTTCGTTTTGAAATGTCCAGTTCCTCCGGGAGCGCGGTCACGGAGTTCTATTTTGATGAAGCGCTGCAAAGCCTGGATCCTGGTGTCGACACGACACGCAAGGCCAGCGTGGTGAAGTACAATGGCAGCAACCGTGGCTGGGTATGGGCGGAAAGCACGGCCAGTTCAGTGGCTTATGCGCAGCCTGGTGGCACCGCCGGCACGGGCAGTCTTGTGCCATTCAACCCTGATGAAGATGCGGCTTCAAGCTCCCCGCCCACCGGTGGTGGAGGCAGTGGCGGCACGGGCGGCAGCGGTGGCACGGGCGGCACCACGGGTGGAGGAACCGGAACACCCGCCCCCACAAAGCTGCCGAAGCCCAGCATCTCGCCATCCGGCGGCACCTTCGCCTATGCAGCCTTCCCGTCATCCGTCACCCTCAACGCCAACGGAGCTCCGACAGGGGGGGCATCCCAGCTGCAGTACCGCGTGAACGGCGGTGGCTGGGTGCTTTATGAAAACTCACCCATCCCTCTGGCTCCGGCGGATCTCGTCGAGGCGCGCAACATGGCGCTCGACACCCTGGCCTACAGTGACAGCAGCACGGCTCAGGGCCACTACTACCGTCTGGTGGAAAACTTCACCGGCACATCGACAGGCACCTGGGGCAACGCCGCCGGCGGCTCCAACCTGGTGGTCGATGTGCAGAACAGCACGACCTCCTCCAGCTTCAAGCACGGCAACACCAAGCTGGACCTCGGTAATGGCGAATACCTGGACGCCGGCACGGAGAACATGCTGACCTTTTCCCGCGCCCCCTTTGAATCGGTCCAGCCGAACACCTGGTTCAAGCTGGGGGACGTGCAGATGCTCAATGGCACGACCTTCTATGACAGCGAGGCGGACTCCGTGACCCTGAGCATCAACCTGAGCACCACCAGCCCGCCGCAGACGGGCGTCGTGCACATGAACCTTGGGCTGATCAGCACCGAAAACACCGGCGACCGTCTGGCCAGCGCGGACATCGTCGAGCTGCGCAATCCTTCGACGGACTTCACCCTCACGATCGATGGTGTGGTCTACAGGCTTGAACTGAGCTGGGTGACCCTCGATCCCGGCGCCGGGGTTGTGCAGGGCAACCAGTTTCTCATCTACGAAGGGGCCACGGCGCGCGCCGAGCTCCGGGCACGCTTCAAAAGCAATTAACAAAGCAAACGCACCGCCATGGAAGACATCCACGAACGCAGCCAGCTCGGTTACCGCATGCTCCATCTTTCCAAGGACAACGGGGTGAGTGACTTTTACATCACGCCCTGGGAGCCGCTCACCTACAAGCGCAACGGCAAGCTGTTCTTTGACTCCTTCATCTACCAGCCTGAGCGTCCGCTGGAGTTCACTCCTGGCTGCGTGGACTACGCCCTGACGCTAGGCAGCCGCCGCTATCGTGTGAACCGCATGGTGACGCGCGGGCGGCCTCGCTGGGTGCTGCGACTGCTGCCTGAAAACATTCCGGACATCAGCAAGCTCATGGTGCCGCCTGCGGCGATCAAGGCCTTCCTGGAGGCGAAAAACGGCCTCTTTCTGGTCTGCGGCGCCACGGGCTCCGGCAAATCCACCACCATTGCCTCGCTCATCCTGGAGCGCGCCAAGCGCCGGCAGGAGCATGTGCTGACCTTCGAGGATCCGATCGAGTTCGTCTATCCCCCCGGCATCCCCTCGCTGGTCTCGCAGCGTGAGATTGGCACGGACGAGCTGGACTTCAGCAAATCCCTGCGCGCCGCCCTCCGCCAGGCGCCTGATGTGATTCTGGTGGGCGAGATTCGAGACGGTGAAACGGCGGAGATTGCCCTGCAGGCCGCGGAGACCGGCCACGTCGTCGTGGCCACCCTGCACACCAGCAGCGCGGCGCAGACGGTGCAGCGCTACCTCAAGCTGATCCCGAGCGACCGCATGGAGAACGCCATGCTCTCGTTTGCCGACAGCTTCCGCGGCATCCTGTGCCAGCGCCTGATGTTTGATGAAAACCGCGGCAAGCGCTTCCCCATTCATGAGCTTCTGCTGCCCTATGACTCCGTGTGCGGAATGATCCGGCGTGGCGAGTTCAAGAACCTGGAGCAGGAGCTCGAGGCCGGCTTCACCCGCGGGATGATCAGCTTTGAGCGCTGCCTGAACAACCGCATGGCCGACGGCTGGAAGCCCGCCCAGGCGCGCAAGACCGGCTATGCCGAGCATGAGGTTTACGACTACCTGCAACGAGAAAACCTGACTTCGATTTATGCTATTGGATGAAATCAAATCCGTTCTGACCTTCGCGGCCTTCAAGCCCGAGCCCGATGACGCCACCGTTCCATGGGTGAAGCGTTTTGAGGGGCGCAGGACCCTGATGATCAACGTCAGCCGCAGCCAGGCAAGCTGGCGTGCGATTGACAAGAAGGGCCGTCTTGAGGAGGGCGGCGTCATGGAGGGCGAGTTCGCCGACATCGCGCCCCAGCGCGCCGAGGAGTGGCGGCAGATGGCCGACGGCGGCTGGTGCGTGGTGAGCGTGAACAACCGCTTCATCATCAGCCTGGAGAACAACATGATGCGTGGTGACAACTCCGTGGACCTGCTGCGGACCAATCCGCGCGCCGTGCTCGGCCCCAAGTACGACCGCGGCAAGCGCTACGCCATGTGTCATCATCCTGACACGACCGCCAGCATGCTGCTCGCCTGCGAGGAGAGCATGGTGAAAGTCACCGAGGACGTGCTGAAGAACATCGGCCTGCGCACCGGCCGTGTCTGCTGCGGCCTATTCGCCCTCATCGAGCACGCCGTGAACGAGCTTTACGTCAACAAGCGCGGCGTCGTTCCCGCCGACTCCGCCCTGGTCGCCGCCTGCGAGGGATCGCTGGCCGTGCTTGTCCAGCAGGAGGGCCAGTGGAAGGAGCTGCGCTGCCGAAGCGGCATGGGACCGGATGCGGTGGAGACCTCGCTGCAGATCATCACGCCGCTGATCCAGAAGCTGCCCCAGGGCAGCCCGGTTCATTTCATCAGCGACGGCCAGGACCTCCGGTTTCGTTCCGAGGTCATGGGGCATCTTGAGAAGCTTGGCGCCACCGACCTCACGCAGGATGACCTGCTCTGGCGCGTCATCGGACTGCATTAAACCCCGTCCATTCACATCATGAGCAACTACATCTGCCACGATTTCAAGACGCCGCGCACCGACACCTCACGGCGTCTTCCGGACACCTTCAAGGCGATTCCCGTCCTCTTCTACCTGTCCCTGGTCGGGGCCGCCTATTTCATGACCATGGACTGGCTGGCCTACAAGCATGCCCAGAAGGAGAAGGGCGAGGCGGAGGTCCGCAAAACCGCGGTTGAGGAGGCCAAGAAGAAGCTCGACGAGGAGAAGGCCGCCCTGGATCTGGAAACCACGCGTGCCGAGGCGCTTGCCAAGTGGATCGAGGGCGCGCGCAACATCCAGCCCATCAGTGTCGCCATCGCCAGGGCGATGCCTCTGGAGGTCCGGCTGTCCGACCTGACCATCGAGCGCAGCGAGCAGGTGCCTTCCAACCTCGCCCTGTCCGTGCGCATCAACGGCGGGTCGGTCTCGGAGATCGGCATGATGGAGACCGGCATTTCACGTCTCCAGTACCGTTCGATCTCGCCGCAGCAGAGCAAGGACGGCGAGATCATCGAATATCGATCAACCCTGGTCCGGCAGGACCCCTGACACACACTTCACCACCGCCATGAATCCCAAACAGCTTGCCTGCGTCGTGCTGATGTCGATCATCGGGGCCGTCACCTATTTCGGCCAGATCGTCCACAACAAGGTCGCCGCCATGAAGGGGGAGGCCGAGGCCGCCTCGGAGGATGCCACCGCCGCCGAGGACGCCCGTCAGGTCTCCGAAATCCTCGTCACCAAGACCCGGGCTGAAACCGACGAACTGCGCCGGTTCCTCAAGGTGTGGACACCCCATGCCGACAAGGTGCAGACGGAGCAGGAGGTCGAAGGCGCCTTTGAAATGAGCATTCGTGAACGCGGCATCACCCTGGTTCACTCCCGCAAGAGCGAGGTGAAGCCCCGTCGCGCGGATCCCTTCATTCCCAGGGTCGTGCAGACGTCAATCGTGGTCGAGGACGACTACGCCAAGGTCATGAACTGGTTCGGCGACATCGAGAAGCGCCTGCCGCTGGCGCGCGTGGTCGCCTGCACGCTGTCCGGCGGCAGCTCGGTGCGCCAGCTCAAGCTCGATGTCACCATTGAGACCCCGATTGTCGACATGGCGGCCGTTCCCGGCTCCAAGACGCCCGCAAAGCCCGGGGCGAAGCCTGACTCAACCAAGAAAGCCTGAGGTGCATCATGAAGCAGCTATTTAATCTTTTGTTATTCCTGGCGGCGGCCTGCGGCGCGGGCCTGATGGCGCAGGAACCGCTCGTCCCCGAAACCGGGGAAGGGGGCGCGGAACGTGTCCAGTACACCCTCATCCTGCCGGATGAAAAGACCCCCGAGCTGATCCGGCCGGAGGAGAACAACCCCTTCCAGATCGCGGTCGATGAATCCAAGAACGAAGGCGACACCGAGGAGAACCGCGTCCGCGACATCCTGCTGGCCATGCCCGCCAAGGGCGGCGGCTACGGGCAGGATGGCATGAGGGTCATGCTTGGCAGCATGCGGCTGGTGGCCGGCCAGATGGTGCCCGACGTGCTGCCCGACCAGGAGGTGAAGCTGAAGGTGAAGTCGATCACGCCCTCGCAGATTGAACTGGTGTGGGTGGAGAAGAAACCGACCGGCCTGCCGCCGAAGCCCTTTGTCATCAACGTCGACGTTTCGCCCCGCGTCCGTTATCAGATGCCGGCGGGAGTCGGTGACAAAGGGGCTGCCGGAGGCGGCATCGGCACCATGCGCATGGAGGGCCTGTCGGCCTTCAGTCGCGGCCAGGATCCGGTGGAGTCTGCGCCTGAGTCCCGGGTGACCGCGGCCGAGGCGCCGCCGCCACAGACGGCATCCAGGGCGGAGCCTGTCCAGGAAGACGCCGCCAGGCCTGCCGAGGCGCCGCCGGCTCCATCCTCCCATGTTCCGGAGGCATCGGTGCTGAGGATGCTCTTCGGCAAGCATGCCCAGAAGAAGTGAGATGAATTGAAATGAAGCCGAACCCCAGGGCCGCAGGATTGCAACGTCATCGACACGGATTCACCGCCGTGGAGCTGGTGACCGTGCTGTCGCTGGCGGCCGTCGTGATGGGGAGCATCGTTGTCGGCTTTGGAACCCTGGTGCGCAGCAGGCCCACCGTGGCCTCCGTGGTCACCGTGCCGCTTGGCGGAACGCGTGTTCTAAACTTCTACGGCGAGTCGGGAACCACCCGCAACACCGTGACCGCGCCGCATTATGGCATGATGGCCCAGGCGGAGGAGCTGAGGGAGCAGTTTTATGCAGACATGGTCAGCGCCACGGCGGTCTTCTGCCTGCCAAGGACGGGTGTGAACACCTACCGGCCGCATTCCATCCCCTACAATCCCGTTGAGCACGGAGAGCTCGACACGCCGCAGAAGTTCCGGGCGCACCTGGTGACGGTGGGGGTCTCGCCGATGCCCTTTCTGGACTACCGGAACCCCCTCAACACGACGGCCACGGCCCCTGCCGAAAACGCCTCGATCTTCATTCTTGGCTACAGCAAGCAGGAGCTGAACCTCAAGGTCATGGCGGTGTATGACATCGATCTGGTGCGTTTGACAGACAGAACTGCGCCCCAGGGCTTCCATGCAAGCGTGAAACGCTACGCGGACGATCCCCGCGGCACCAGCTTTCCTCTGGCCTATTCAGGAGGTTATGAAGTCTTCTACCCGCCTTCGATCCCAAACTACAACGTCGACAGGCCGCAGGAATGGGCCGCCGACGGCTTCACACCGCTGTTCGTCACCTTTGAGCGTTCGACCCGCATGGCGATCCTGGAGGGCAATGCGACGGATCGTTTCAAAGTGGCGGCCGAACGTCCTTTTTACTTCATCTGGTGGCCTGATCCGGGGGCGCGTCACCTCGGGGCCCAGGTCAACACCATGAGCCCTTCGGACCCCCGCCAGGCCTACAACCACATGGCAGGGCGCACGGCCTTCATGTTCACCGTGCCGATGTTTCCCTCCCTGTAGCTGCGTCCACTCTCATGAAGACTGTCTTCCCCCAAAAAACCGGCCAGCGTGGCGCCCTCATGGCGGCCGCGCTGCTGCTGATGGTTGTCGGGGGCATGTTCCTGAGTTCCTGGGTCTCGCTGGTCAGCTCCAGGGGGGCGCAGGTGTCCTTTCTTGAGACGGCGGTCCAGCGCCGGCTTTCCATCGAGAGCTCCCGCGGGCTTGCCTGGCAGTGCGCTTTGGAAAACTCCTTCACTCCCGGTGAGGTGCTGGCCGGAGGCCAGAGCGGCCTGCTGGGGCCGGGCTACGGCGGCATCCACACCAGCGACGGCTGGACGAACCTGAACATCTACACGTCCACGCGCCTGCCCGGAACCATGACCACGGTGTTCCCCTACAACTACACGGGCATGAGGCCGATGACGGCCTACCTGACCACCGAGCAGCTGAAACGTCCGAGCACGATCCCCGGAGTCGATGACTTCAACGCCTACCTGTTTTTGAAAAGCTACCCGCCAGTTCTGGCGGGCGACTTGTTTGTCGCCTACCGCAAGCCGGACGCGGCCGGCACCCAGATCGACATCAACACGACCACGTCCGACCACCACGCTCTCTGGGTGGTGGAGGGAAGGACGGTGATCCGTGATCCCCTGTCGCATTTTGCCAGGACCACGCCGAGTCCGATGCAGCTGCCCTTCATCAGCAGGTCGCTCTACATCCAGTCCCATGACAGCTACAACTCACGCGCCATCTTCGGGACGACGACGGACAGCTCCGGCGGCACCGTGCGCCTGCTGCCTTCCAACCTGCCCTCCGTTCCAAGTTCCACCGGACCTGTTTCCGACAGCCGCGAGGACGACTTCAAGGGCTATCTGAACGTGGTCAACAACCCCTCGAACCCTGACAACTCCCTGTGGCATTTCATGGACCGTGAGAGGGCGGCCGGACGCGGGGATTACCGAACCATTGATGTGTTCGTGGAAGGCGCGGACTCGCTGGGCTCCTACGGCATGGAGGAGCAGAAGGACCCCCAGTACAAGCCGCCGATGTGGCCCAGCGGCTATCCGGCCTCGGGGCTGCGCGTGCTTTACATCAACCTGTCCAACGCCAGCCTTCCCCATCTGCGCATTCACGGCGTGGTGCATCAGGTCATTTTCCGCGGCCAGTCCAGCGCCTCCGCCTTCGAGGCGGCGGGCGCCCTGCCTCCAGTCATCATCACGATGGTGCCGATGAACGATTCCGGGCCCTCCGTGCGCGACATCCGCTTTGAGGGTGACAACAACCGCCGAATCGTCATCGGCGCGAAGCACTGGAACGCCGCCCCCCTCGACATCACCTGGACGGGCAGCCCGGTGGGCACGGACCACATCTGGCGCACGGTCTTCGTCAATGAATACCAGACGGTCATCCTCAACATGCCGTCCAGCCTGAGCCGCAAGGTCAGATGGCTTGGCGGTGTGATGACCAACTGGACCTTCAAACGCCGTGTCACGGGAGGCGTGAACGCCTCCAGGCTCACCTTCGCCCGTGACGACAGCCTGCCGACGCTGACGCCCTCCGGCCCGTCGTTCGCCTCCCTGCTGCCACGCGATGCCTGGCTGGAGTCTTATTTCCTCCTCGTGCCGCCCTCGTCATGAAGCCGACCGTTCCAGACAAGCTGCGCAACCGCCTGAGGCGTGCCTACACGCTCATGGAGGTGCTTGCCGCCTCTGCCGTCGTCGGCATCGGCATGACGGCGGCGGTGTCGCTATCCTCCACGCTCATGATCCAGGAGGAGCTCTCCTGGCGTGTCGCCGTGGTGCGCAACTACCAGGAGAACATGGGCCGCCTCTGGCAGCTCGGCGTCCGTGCGGAGGACGTGATGAACCTCATGCCGCGCCACACGGACAGCCCGATGCTCAACCAGGTGATCTTTGGCACGCCTGCCATCATCCAGACGGGCGTCACCACGACTTCGGGACTGGGCGCCATGCAGGTCGCCGCCGTCACCGCCGCGGTCAACATCTCCCTGGAGCCGGCCGTGAAGCGGCAGGGGGCCGCGCTCACCTTCAGCGTCTACCGCCCCAAGCTGCCCACCGAGCTCCGCCCGGCGGCGCCCTAGCCCGCAACCCCGATTCCTCGGCCATGATCAAGAAAGTCACCATCACCAACATCAACACCGGGCACAAGACCGTGACCCTGGTCGCGACCGACTCGCATGAGAAGGCCATCATCGGCTGCGGGGTTTCCGCCAATGAAACCGTGGCCATCGAGGACGTCACCGGTGCGGATGAAAAACTCCAGATGCTCACCTCCCCCAAGCCGGGCACGGATGACTGCGGAGCCTTCTTCTCCGGCCTCGGCCGATGCCTTGAGCGCAACATCAGCATGGTCAAGGGCCTCAAGCTGCAGGTGAACCGCGTTCGCTCGCCCCGCTACAAGGGCATGATCGCCGACATCATCCAGGCCATCGCCCAGGGGGAGAAGTTCAGTGACGCGATGTCGCGATTCCCCGACCTGTTTTCAGACGACATCCTTTCGCTGCTCTATGCCGGTGAGGAGGCCGGCCAGCTCGCCCGTGTCTGCAAGCGGGTGGGCATGGCGCAGAAGAAGTCTTCCAAGACGCTGAAGAAGCTCAAGGGCGCCCTCATTTACCCGGGCATCGTCATGGTTCTCGGCATCGCGGTCGTCATCGTCATGAGCTTCACCCTGGTGCCGGCGATGTCGAAGCTGTTCGCCAGCTTTGGAACGGATCTGCCCGTGCCCACGAAGATCCTCATCGCGCTCTCCGACCTGTTCATTCACAAGCCCTACATGGTCGCCGTTCCCATCGTGGGGCTGTACATGCTGTTTTCAAACTTCAACAAGATCATGGCCCAGCGCTGGATGCAGGATCTGGTCCTGAAGATTCCGATCGTCGGCGCCCTGGTGCGCAAGGCGGCCTCCTCCACCAGCTTCCGAACGCTGTCCATGCTCACGGAATCCAACATCCGCCTCACCGGCGCCCTGGAGATCACCGCCGCCGCCACCTGGCATTACCATTACAAGGAGTTCTTCATGCGCCTGCGCGACCACATCACGGTCGGGCGCAACCTGCATGAGGGCTTCCTCCTTGAGTCCCACTGGCTGGGCTCGGACGGCCGCAACCTCTGCGGCCTCATCGAGCTGGCCAGCGAGACCGGCTCCGGCACGGAGATGCTCTCCGAGATCGCCGATGACTACGAGGAGGAGCTCGACAACATGGCGGCTTCTCTCGACAAGCTCATCGAGCCCCTGACCATGCTCGTGCTCGGGGTGATCGTCGGCTTCCTCATCTACGCCATCTACGGCCCGATGTTCAGCCTTGGCGACGTCATCCTGAAGAAAAAGTAGTTCGGCCTGGCGGCCGTCTGCGGGGGCGGGGAAGAACTCGTGAAGGACGACGTTTCGTCGTTCGTATTCTCGATCTCTCCCATGCCCTCCGTCCTCGCCCTCTTCGCCCACCCTGATGACATCGAATTTGTTGCCGCCGGCACGCTCCTGCAGCTGCAGGCCAGGGGCTGGGATGTTCATTACATGAACCTCTGCACGGGCAACGGCGGATCCGTGCAGATGGACGGTCCGACCACGTCCGCCACCCGGCTTGAGGAAGGCAGGCAGGCCGCGCGCATCCTGGGTGCCACGTTTTACCCGCCGATCGCCGACGACCTGGAGCTCACCTACCAGGTCTCCTACCTGCGCAAGGTTGCCTCCGTGGTGCGGGCGGCGCGGCCGAGCATTGTGCTCACGCATTCTCCGGCCGACTACATGGAGGACCATCAGAACGCCTGCCGCCTGGCCTGCACGGCGTCGTTCGCCCACTGCATCCCCAACTTTGTCTGCGACCCGCAGCGTGATGCCTTCATGCATGATGTCACCGTCTACCACGCCATGCCGCACGGTCAGTGCGACCCCCTGCGCAAGCGCATTCATGCCGGCCTCTATGTGGACACCACACCGGTTCATGCACGCAAGCGCGAGGCATTGGCCGCGCATGTCAGCCAGAAGCATTGGCTGGACGTCAGCCAGGGCATGGACTCCTACCTGATCAGCATGGACGAGGCCTCGCGGAAGATTGGAACCCTCTCCGGCAGGTTTGAACACGCTGAAGGCTGGCGCCGCCACCTGCATCTCGGCTACAGCGCGCAGGAAGTGGATCCTCTCAGGGACGCCCTTGGCGACTCCGCCCTGGTCAACGAGGCCTACGAAGCCTGGCTGAAGGAATGAGGCGGGCTCCGGAAGACCAGCGCCAGGTCGCCTTGTCTGCTTGAGGGGCAGTGCCTTTTCCTGGAGCGCAGCAGCCGAGCTCCAGGCCGGCCAGGGGCGGCTCGCCCTTGCGCTGTCACCACGAAAAAGCCGGCCCCGACGGGCCGGCTTTGAATCAATTGTTGGTTAGT
>CAZXPU010000113.1:7827-18644 GCA_964642905.1 uncultured Prosthecobacter sp. | reverse complement strand
GGCGTCACCGTCTTCTACACCGCGCCGACCGCGATCCGTGCCTTCATGAAGTGGGGCGATGAATGGCTGAAGAAGCACGACCTCAGCTCACTGCGTCTTCTCGGCACCGTGGGTGAGCCGATCAACCCCGAGGCCTGGATGTGGTATCACAAACTCGTCGGCGGCGGCAGGTGCCCCATCGTGGACACCTGGTGGCAGACCGAGACCGGCGGCCACATGATCACCCCGATCCCCGGCGCCATCCCCACCAAGCCCGGCACCGCCACGCTGCCCTTCTTCGGTGTCGACGCCGCCGTGGTGGACGACCTCGGCAAGGAGGTCGGCAAGGACGAACAGGGCAAGCTGGTCATCCGCAAACCCTGGCCGTCCATGCTCCGTGGCATCTGGGGCGACAAGGAGCGCTACCAGAAGACCTACTGGAGCGACTTCAAGGGCTGGTACTTCGCCGGCGACGGAGCCCGCCGCGACAAGGACGGCTACTTCTGGATCATCGGACGCATCGACGACGTTCTGAACGTCGCCGGTCACCGTCTGGGCACCGCCGAGGTCGAGAGCGCGCTGGTTTCCCATGCCGCCGTGGCCGAGGCCGCCGTGGTGGGCCGTCCGGATGAGCTCAAGGGCCAGGGCGTCGTCTGCTTCGTCACCGTCAAGGAGGGTGTCAAAACCAGCCGCGACCTGTCCGAGGAACTGAAGAAGCATGTGCGCAAGGTCATCGGTCCGGTGGCCACGCCTGACGAGATTCGTTTCGCCGCCGCTCTTCCGAAGACCCGCTCCGGCAAGATCATGCGTCGCCTGCTCAAGCAGATCGCCTCCGGCGAGACCCTGAAGGGCGACACCACGACCCTCGAGGACATCAACGTCATCGCCGCCCTGGCTGCGGCGAGTGGCGAAGATTGAGCAAGGCGATCCGAGCTTCGGCTCGTGATCGTGTGAAAGTTTTCACAGCCCCTTTGGCATCCAGCCTGAGGGGCTGTTTTTTTGCGCTTTTTTCGCGACGCGACAAGGTTGGAAAGGCCCGAGGCGCCCCCAAAGGTCGTCGCGAGCTTCAGCTCGTGACCGTGAGGAAGTCCCTGGGGTGATCGTTGGCGGCCGCGTGGATGGCGGCATGTCGGCTGGGCTGCGTGGGCGTTTGGGTGGATCGCGGATGGTGACGGGCTGAAGCCCCTCACGACTGTGCTCAGCCCTGCCGTGCCCGGATGTCCAGAAGCTGCTTCATCACAGGGCCCAGTCTGCCGCTCCACTCGGCGGTGCCGAAGGCGTCGTGCAGGGTGCGGTAGAGGGTGTAGAGCTCACGGTAGACCGCGACGTTTTCAGGGATGGGATGATACACCTTTTCACGTGTGGCGGTGACCCTTGCCTGGAGGCTGCCGAGATCCTCCACACCGGCGGCGGCCGCGCCGAAGATGGCGGCGCCGAGTGCGCAGGTCTGTTCGCTCTGGCTGACCTTCATCGGCTTGTCGATGATGTCGGCGTAGATCTGCATCAGCGTGGCGTTCTTGATGGACAGGCCTCCAGTGTTGATGATCTCGTCGATCTTCACGCCGTATTCCTCGACGCGTCTGATGATCGTGAGCGCTCCGAAGGCGGTGGCCTCGATGTAGGCGCGGTAGATTTCATGGGCCTCGGTGTGCAGTGTCTGGCCGAGCAGCAGGCCGGTGAGGCGCACGTCGACGAGGATGGTGCGGTTGCCGTTGTTCCAGTCGAGGGCGAGCAGGCCGGTGGCGCCCGGCTTCTGGCCGGTCATGGCCTTTTCCATGTTCACAAACTTCTCGCCGGGTGTGGTGCCGTAGCTCTCAGGGACGAGGTGGTTGACGAGCCAGAGGAACAGGTCGCCCACGGCGCTTTGACCTGCCTCGATGCCGTGGAAGCCGGGCAGCACGCTGCCGTTGACGATGCCGCAGACGCCCGGGATGTCGGCCAGAGGCTTGTCAGCCGGGGCGATCATGAGGTCGCAGGTGCTGGTGCCGAGGATTTTCACCAACGTCCCCTCCTTGATGCCGGCGCCGACGGCCCCCATGTGGGCGTCAAAGGCGCCGACGCTGACGGCGGTGCCTTCCTTCAGCCCCAGGCGTGCGGCCCACTCCGCGCAGAGGCCCCCGGCCCGGGTGTCGGCGGTGTGGGCTTCGGAGTAGAGGCGGTCACGCAGGTCGGCGAGGCTTGGATCCAGCCTGCCAAGAAACTCCTTGTCCGGCAGGCCGCCCCATTCAGGGCTGAACATGGCCTTGTGGCCTGCGGCGCAGATGCTGCGCTTGAGAGTCAGCGGGTGGGTGTCGCCAGTGAGAACGGCGGGGATCCAGTCGCAGTGTTCGACAAAGCTGAAGGCGGCGTTGAAGACCTTTTCATCGATGCGGCGCAGGCGCAGGATCTTGCTCCAGAACCATTCACTGGAATAAATGCCGCCGCACTTGGCCATGATGTTGGGACGCATGGCCGTTCCCAACCGGGTGATCTCAGCGGCCTCGGCATGACCGGTGTGGTCTTTCCAAAGCCAGACCATGGCGTTGAGGTTGTCCTTGAACTCCGGCAGCAGTCCAAGTGGCGTGCCTTCACGGTTGACGGGGATCGGCGTGCTGCCGGTGGTGTCAATGCCGATGCCGAGCACCTGGGCGGGATCGAAGCCGGGGATGGCGGTCGCTGCCTGGTGAAGGGCGCTGCGCGTGACGCTTGCCAACCCGTCCAGGTAGTCCTGCGGATTCTGGCGGGCGACATGCGGGTCCTTCGGATCCAGCAGGATGCCCATCTCACCGCTTGGATAAGGGAAGACGGCCGAACCCACCTCAGCGCCGTTGTCGAGGTCAATGAGCAGTGAGCGGCAGGAGTTGGTGCCGTAGTCGATGCCGAGGGCGTAACGTTTCATGCAGTGAGGAAGGGTTGGGCGGAGGTCATCTTTACTAGCCTGCTGTCTCCAACGCGAAAAGCCAAAACCGGACCGCTTTTGTGACCTGGAGGTGCAGGTTTTTGACAAGAAAAAACCCGGTCCCGCAGCAGGGCGGAGGACCGGGCTCAATCAGCAGGGGGGAGGCTTCAGGGAACGACCTCGCCGGAGCCTGTGTAAATCCATTTCTCCACGACGCCGTTCTTGATCTGGGCCTGGGCCTCGGTGTCGAATTTGCCGAACATGGTCATGGTTTCGTACTTCACGTTGACCTTCCAGATGCCTTCTTCCAGGACGGGGTCGCTCCATTCCTTGATGGCATCGGGCTTGATTTCCGTGACCTGGCCGGACTTCATGCTTGCGATCAGGAGGGGATAGGTGCCGTCCTTGTCCTTGGTGGGCTTGTCGTTGCCCGCCTTGGCGGCGCCGCCCTTGCTGCTGGCAGGTGCGTTTTTCGCGCGTTCCCCTGCGGCGAGACGATACTCGTGGGCACGCTTCAGGCTCGCGACATAGGCGATCTTCCAGTTTTCGTAACCGGCGTTGAGGATGTCCTTCAAGTTCGTGTCGTCCAGGGCGACGGAGGCCTTCATGGGGGACGTCTCGGTGGGGGAGACGAGGATGTTGAGCCCATCCTGGCCACGGGCGATCATGGTGCCGCCGGCCTTGACCTGGGTGGAGGCGGTGTTGGCGCCCATTTTCATGCTCAGGGTCAGGTCACGCTTGATGGTGACAGGCCGGGGGAAGGCGGAGGCAGGCAGCTTGGTCCAGTTTTCCGTGCGCTCTTGAAGACTGGGCAGCACCGGGGCCACGAAGGCGTTGGGATCAACCACGGGCTTGGGCATTTCAGGCATGGGCTCCGGCTTGGGTTCGGGAGCCATGGGCTTCGGCGGCTCCGGCTTGGGCTCCATCTTCGGCTTCGGTGCCTCGACGACGGCGACCTCCTTCTTTTTCACCGGTGTGGGTGCCGGGGCGACGGCGACCTCCTTCTTGTGCTTTTCAAACTTCACATAGTTGGTAAGCACCGGGTAGGCGTATTCATAGGAGAGGTAGCCGACCGCCGCAGCTAAGATAAGGATGAGGATGCCTTTCATGTTAGGGGGAGGTGTAGTGGATTCTATGCCGAATTCAACTCTGGGTGAGGAACGGACAGCGGGTTCAACGTCTTAGCAAGGGTTGAATCGTCATGCTTCGCAGGGAGCCGTCGCTGTGCCATCCGCCTTCCCTTTGTACCACTCCCCGGAGCCTGTCGGGCGTTTTTTTCCCCAGGAAGACCTCCGCCCGGACCAGGTGCAGGGTCAGGGAGCCGTCCCGGCCGACCTCGATCCGCTGGTCCTGGTCGCTGTTGATCCAGCCGTCCTCGGTGAAGAACAAGATGTTAGGTCGGATGGCGGAGGCGGCGAGCGGGCGGGCTTTGTCCGAGGCCGGTTTCAGGGTCAGCGTGACGTTCAAACCCTCTTCAGTGGCCTCGGCCGACCAGGCGTCGGACGGCTGGGCGTAACGTGCTCTTTCCTGGGCAAACCGAGGCTGCCAGGCCGGATCGGGGCTGCTGACGGCCGCGACGGGCAGGCTGAGGCTGAGCTCCAGGGTCCCGGGGTGGCAGGTGCTGGCGCAGCACATCCAGGCCGCCCGGCCACGCAGGGTGAGGGTGTCGCCAAGTTTCAGGCCGGCCGGGGCCTGAAGCTCCGTCTGCAGGAGCACGTCGCGCTCATATCCCTGGGCCTTGATCTGGAACATCTTCGTCGCTTCCGGCTCGGGGTATTCAAGCGGGCCGGCCTTGAAGCCTTCGGGCAGCTGCCATTCCAGGGTGGTGGGCACGCCGACGATGCCCGGCTGGCGCCAGTAGGTGTGCCAGCCTTTTTCATGCTGGATGAACAGGCCGACCCGGAAGCTCTGTCCAGGAACGATCGCCGTGGTCTCAGGCACCAGCCGCAGCTTCAGACCGGTCTGGGCGGGCAGCAGGCCGGCGGACAGGCAGAGGAGAAGGAAGAGGATGGGCCAGGCATGGATCCTGGAGTCGGAAAACCGGGGCATGAGGGCAGTAAACACACGATTGACCCGCGGTCTTTAACAAAGCGCCCGCCTGGATTGTTCCCCGGCAGATCCTGGCTGGTTAGGCCTCGGACACAAGCCGTCCGCTGCGTCCGGCTCAGTTCAGCTCCACTTTTTCAGGCGTGCGTGAAATGAGCTGGTAAACCGGTCCCATGCTCTCCAGGAGGCCGTTCCAAAGCCGGGCGTCGGGCTTCAGGCTGATCACCTGCCTGACGGGGCTGGTGACGATCCAGGAGCGGTGCTGGATCTCGCGCTCGATCTGGCCTTTGCTCCAGCCGGAGTAGCCGACGAAGCCGCGCACGTCATGGCCCATGCTGAGTTCATGCATGGCGTCGTGGACGGAGAGATGCGTCTTGCAGTGCAGGACACCGCTGCTCCGGCTCCAGTGCAGGGAGGCGAAGGCGAGCTTGTTGGTGGACACGGGGCCGCCGATGAAGACCTGGACGCGGCCCAGGGCGCCCAGCTCCTGGTCGGGCAGCAGGTCGGCGACCTTTTGTTCGAGCGGGCGGTTGAGCACATAACCAAAGCTGCCGTCCTCCTCCGAGTGCGCGGCGAGGTAGATGACGGAGCGGTTGAAGTTCGGGTCACGCAACGAGGGCGACGCCAGCAGCAGGCTGCCCGTCAGCGGGGAGTGGGGCTCGGAGTTGGACATGCAGGCCTAACTAGCCGACACCCCGGGATCCTGCATCGGTTTTGTTGCGGCTGAAACCGCCCGAAGCCGCGGCTCCTGCGTCGGATTTGCTTCGGTGGGTCATCCTGCTGTGGACGGCCTGAATGATCCCGCTAGGTTGGCCGGATGGATCCAAACTGGACTGATCGAATTGTCATCGTCACCGGCGGCGGTGGCGGCATGGGGCAGGCTGCGGCGAAGCGTTTCGCCGAGGCCGGCGCGAAAACCTTTGTCTTTGGCCGCACCCTTGAATCGCTGCAGGAAACCGCCGGGTTGTCCCCACGCATCATCCCCGTGGTCTGCGATGTGGCGGACACGGCCAGTGTCGCCTCCGCCATGGAGACGGTGCTTCAGCATGGCGCTCCCTTTGCCCTCATCCACACCGCGGGCATCAACACGCCGGACCGGTTCCTTGCCCATGCCGATCCGGCCAGGCTGGTGACCGAGGAGAGCTGGCACAGGGTTCTCGAGATCAATGTGATCGGCGTCGCCAACATGATCCAGGCCGTGACCAGGCCCATGGCGGCCAACGGTGGTGGACGCATCGTCGTGGTGTCCTCGACCGCAGGCCATGGCTTCGACTCCTTCGCCGGCGTGCCCTACACGGCGAGCAAGTGGGCCGTGCATGGCATGCTTTTCACCGCCCGCATGCAGCTCAACGCCCAGGGCATCGTCGTCTCCGAATACGCCCCCGGCGAGGCCGACACCCCGCTGGTGAAAAAGCGTCCGGTGCAGCCGACGGCCGAGCACAAGAGCGCGATGATCACCACGGAGGACTGCGCCGACGCGATGTTCTTCATCGCCTCCCAGCCGCACAGCATGAGCATCATCCAGCTCCCCGCCTATCAGCCCTTTGGCGGCATGCCCCCGCAGATCACCGCACCCTGGCTTGCCGGGTTTGACATCAGGCAGGCCTGAAGTCCGAAGTTCGAAGTCTGAATGATGCATCCGGCACTTGGCAAGCGCACCGAACTCACCCGGAAAACGGATGGGTTCGGTGTTTTGTCATGGTGACGGATTCATCACTCGTCATGAGCTTGAGCTTGTGATCGCGTGAGAGTTTTTTTGCGCGGCTGGCTCAAACCGGGTTGTGACAAGCTCAAGCCCGTCGCTGCCGGGGGAAAGACGAAGACCTCTGCGCGTTTATGGCTATTCCCTTGGAGCAACGAATCCTCTGGAGGCAGCGAAGGGGCGTCAGCAGAGTGGCCATCTCGCTCCGCCGAGATGAGCGAGAGGCTTGCGCCGGCGGGAAGGGTTTTCGGAGTTCGTGGACGCTTCAGTCTGCCGGATTACCCGCTCATCTTGCGGAGCAAGAGGGCTGCTTTGCTTCGCTTGCTCGACGAGTTGCGTCTCCTCATCCTGAAACATGCTGCACCTCCGCTTGTGCCTCTGTGGGCGCGATTCATCGGGAAATAGGATGGCCCATCCAAATCACCCACAAAGCGGGTTGATCCGGTGTTGGGTCACGAGGCCGCATTCTCAGCGCCTCACGCCCTGTTGGATCCTAAACTTCGAGCTTCGAATTTCGGATTTCGAATTCCCACCTTTCCCCTTCACTTCGTCACCACATCCACGGGCGTCTGCTGATCGGCGGGCGTGGCCTTGTCCTTGAGAATCTTCAGTGCGGCCTCGATGCCGAACACGGCCAGCTGGTCGCCATGCTGGTCGGCGGTGGCGAGCAGGCGTCCGTCGGCGAGCAGCGGCTTGACGGCGGCGATGTTGTCAAAGCCGACGATTTGCACCTGGCCGGTCTTGCCGGCGGCCTGCACGGCGGCGGAGGCCCCCAGCGCCATGTTGTCGTTGGCACACAGCAGAGCCTTCACGTTCGGATGCGCGGCCAGGATGCCGGCGGCGACTCCGTTGGCCTTCTCCATCTCCCACTGGCCGCTCTGCACGGCGACGACCTTCATGCCGGCGGCTTTCATGGCATCATCGAACCCGGCTCGGCGCTGCTG
Source organism: uncultured Prosthecobacter sp. (assembly GCA_964642905.1). GTDB lineage: Bacteria > Verrucomicrobiota > Verrucomicrobiia > Verrucomicrobiales > Verrucomicrobiaceae > Prosthecobacter. The sequence continues at coordinate 11,095 of CAZXPU010000113.1, read as the reverse complement.
GCTGTTGAAGGCGGTGGTGACGCCTTCGAGAATCGCCACCTCGTCGCCGGCCTGCAGCTTCTTCGCCAGCACCTCGCCCACGGCCCGGGCCCCGGCGCGGTTGTCCGGACCGACAAAGGGTGCGACGAGCCGTGTCTCCTTGAGCGTTTCCGCATCCAGCTTGTTGTCGATGTTGATGACCAGCACGCCGTCGGCCTGCGCACGCCGCAGCACCGGCACCAGCGCCTTGGAATCCGCCGGGGCGATGACGATGGCCTGCACGCCCTGCGCCATCATTTGTTCGACCAGGCCGACTTGTTCGGCGAGATCGGTCTCGTTCTTGATGCCGTTGACGATCAGCTCGTAGCCTCCCGCCTGGGCGGCCTGGTGCTTCTTCGCGCCCTCGGCCATGGTCTGGAAAAACTCGTTCGCCAGCGACTTCATCACCAGCGCCACCTTCGGCCGGCCTGCGGGCGCCGGGGTCCCCGGTTTGCAGGAGGCGGAAACGAGGGCCAGGCTGGCGGCGAGGAGGCAGGGAAGGGGCTTCAGGGACATGGCGGTTGGAAACGCAGAGTTGGTTGGGCGATGGGCTGACTCATACAATGGCCGTTCCCGCGTCCTGGGAAACGCTTTTTACGGGGTTCCTGCGTTCCGTTCCGACACGGGCCGAAAGGAGCGCACGGCTTCACGCTTATTGCTGCTCATGAATGTGATTCAGCAGGAAAACGCCCGGCCGGGCTCCGACGACTGGCAGCTCACCCGCATGCGCCTCGACGGCAGCGGCTACCGCTCGACCTTCATCGAGGGCTACTGCTCGCGCCAGTCCGTGAAGGCCGGGGAGGTGATCGACTTCTTTGTCAGCACCCAGCCGGCGGCGCGCTTCAAGATCGAGATCTTCCGCACCGGCTGGTATGGCGGCAAGGGCGCCAGGCTCATGACCGAGCTGGGCCCCTTCGAGGGCAGGCCGCAGCCGGTGCCCGGCGTCGGCCCGAAGCGCCTGCGTGAATGCCGCTGGGAGAAGACCGCCTCGCTCACCATTCCCGCCGACTGGGTCAGCGGCGTTTATCTCGGTCGTCTCACCACATTGCCGGCCTCCGCCGACGAGCCTTACTGGCAGAGCTACGTCGTCTTCATCGTCACCGATGACCGCCCGGCCGACATCCTCTTCCAGTGCAGCGACAACACCTGGCAGGCGTATAACAAATGGCCTGACAATTACTCGCTCTACACCGATCCGAAGGGCAACCAGGGGCCGTGGTCGGACGTGAGCTTTGACCGGCCCTACGCGAAGTACGCCCAGATCTATGAAAACCCGCAGTCTGTGGGCAGTGGCGAGTGGCTCTGCTTCGAGTTTCCCGCCGCCTTCTGGCTGGAGCAGCAGGGCCACGACGTCACCTACTGCTCCAACGCCGACATGATCACGCCTGACCACGGGCTGAAGTGCCGCGCCTTCATCAGCATCGGCCATGATGAATACTGGGACATCCGCCAGCATGACAGCGTGGCGAAGATGCGCGACGCCGGGGTGAACCTGCTGTTCCTGTCGGGAAACTCCGTCTGCTGGGTGACGCCGTTTTCACCCAACGCCGACGGCGTGCCGAACCGGCGCATCTTCCGCGGCGGACCTTATGGCGGGGATTACAAGTACGCCGTGGATCGCGAGAAGGACCATGGCCCCTACCCGCATCGGGGGCCGGATGAAGGCTATCTCATGGGCGTGCGCAACATCGACCCCGTCAACGGCGGCGGCGACTGGACCTGCGTGAAGCCGGAGCACTGGGTGTTTGCCGGCACCGGCATGAAGGCCGGGGACTCCGTGCCTGGCATGATTGGCTGGGAATATCACGGCGATCCTCCCGCGGACCTGCCCGGGCTGGAGATCCTGGCCGCAGGCACGGCCTTCCAGGGCGGACGCAATCCGCAGCACTGGCAGGCGGTCATCTTTGACGGTCCGAAAGGGAACTTCATCTTCAACGCCTCGACCATCTGGTGGGCCCAGGGTCTGAGCAAGCCGCCGGGGCACATGCCGGTCTGGAGCCACTACTCCCGGCCCCACGGCACCGACCGCCGGGTGCAGCAGATCACCGCCAACCTGCTCCGGCGGGCGCTGAAGTGATCGGCTGCTTTCCCGCTTGCCACCCGGCCCGGGCGCGCCAAAGACGAGCCGAACCACATGGAAAAACTCATTGTTCACGGCGGCGCGCCCCTGAAGGGCCGGGTCAACATCAGCGGCAGCAAGAATTCCTCGCTGCCCATCCTCGCGGCCACGCTGCTGACGCAGGACACCTGCACCATCCGCCGGGTGCCCGACCTGAGCGACACCAACTACATGGTCCGCATCCTGGGCGAACTGGGCGCCGAGGTGGAACGCGCCAGCGGCGTGGTCGTGGTGAAGGCCGAGAAGATCAAGTCGGTCGCCCCCTATGACCTGGTGCGTAAAATGCGCGCCTCCATCTGCGTGCTCGGACCGCTCACGGGCCGCCTGCGCAAATGCACCGTCTCCCTGCCCGGCGGCTGCGTCATCGGCGACCGCCCGGTGGACCTGCACCTGAAGGGCCTCGAAGCCCTGGGCGCCGAGATCCAGGTGGACGGCGGCGACATCCGCGTCAATGCGCCGAAGAAATCCTTCAAGGGCTCCACCATGAACCTCATGGGCAAGCATGGCTCAACCGTGCTCGGCACCGACAACGTCATGATGGCCGCCGTGCTCGCCAAGGGCACCACGATCATCGAGGGGGCCGCCGCCGAGCCCGAGGTGGAGGACCTGGCGAACTTCCTGATCAAGATGGGCGCGAAGATCGAAGGCGCGGGCAGCAACCGCATCGTCATCGAGGGCGTGAAGGAGCTACACGGCGCCGAGCACACCGTCATCCCCGACCGTATCGAGGCCGGCACCTTCCTCTGCGCCGGGGCGATGATCGGCGAGGGCATCAGCATCCGCCGCGTCATCCCCGAGCATCTCAAGACGGTCATCGAGGTGCTGAAAAAATGCGGCTTCCCCATGGAGATCGCCAAGGACAGCATCAGCATCGCGCCCAACCCTGCCGCCAAGGGCTTCGACCTGACCACCCTCTGCTACCCCGGCTTCCCCACGGACATGCAGGCGCAGTTCTGCGCCCTGGCCTGCGTCATCAATGATGTCTCGACCATCACCGAAACCATCTTCCCGCAGCGCTTCATGCATGTGGCGGAAATGAAGCGCATGGGGGCCGACATCGACCTCCAGGGCGCCACGGCCCGCATCCGCGGCGGTGGTCGCATGAAGGGGGCGCCGGTGATGGCCAGCGAC
>CAZXPU010000113.1:0-7817 GCA_964642905.1 uncultured Prosthecobacter sp. | reverse complement strand
TACGGGCGTCTCGGCGCCGCGCAGCAGGCACGGGCCGAGGGCCGCACCGACGTCAACCGCCTCTACCACATCGACCGTGGCTACGAGCATCTGGACGACAAGCTCGCCTCCCTGGGTGCCCAGCTTGAACGCGTCCGCGAGTGAGCCGCCGCCCGGTTTCCATCCGGGCCTGTCATGGGTCAGGCCTTAGGATGGAAGGATGGCACCCCGGCCAGTCCTGGTTTTGGGGGCCGGTTTCGGTTCGGTAGCTCTTTCGCCCCCGTTTCCGTCCTTGCACACCCCGCCGAGCCGTGCCAGTATGCTGGCCGCAAACGCGCACACTACCCCTTGGTGTAATGGTAACATAACAGATTCTGACTCTGTTGTTCAAGGTTCGAGTCCTTGAGGGGTAGCCAGGCTAAAACAACCGTTCCCAGGGAAACGAGGAACCGAAAGCCGCTCAAAACTGCCCGAAAATGACTGGGAGCGCCGTTCTTCTGGCACATTTCGGCACATCTCCATAGATTGCCGCCATGAAGATCCGGCAATGTAAATTCCCATTGTGGAATATCGTGTGATAGCTGGCTTGGATGACGGGTCTGGTCTGAGCACAAACTTTAAGATCGAAAATGAAGTGAATTCAGGAGGGAGATAGAGTGCTGCACTGCCGCCAAACTCCCGCCGAATGGGCCATGCTTAAATCTCTCGATTCTTGCCGCTACTGAATCCGCAGTTGCTTTCTTTTCGCGACTTCTCTCGGCACGTTCACCACAGTAGTAGCGGGCGTAATGCCGACACCAGATCCTGAGGCAGTGATGACCGTGATGGACGACGACGCCAGGCTTAGACTAATCTGCGTCGCTGGCAGCCTCGGAGGAGCCGTCCTGAGCGTCTGCCTGTTCAAGCTCGGCCAGGTTCGTGACATGGCCGTGAAGCTCGTCAGCAGCAGCTTTGCAGGTATCCTCTTTGCGCCCATGGTCCTTCGCTGGTCCGGATGGGCCAGAGACGTGGACGCCGTCCTGGCCATCAGCGGCCTGACCGCCCTTCTGAGCTGGACAGTCCTCCAACGCGCCGTGCCCGCCCTGACCAAAGTCGCGACAAAGCGCTTCGAGGGCGCGGCCGGCACAGCGACCACGGATATCAAGCCGTGATTTCCCCAAACCTAGCTGTCAGGAATAACTATTAGAGAATAAGGGGAAGCTGTGCGGGACGGTTGGAAAAACGATTTTGCGCGGTTGTTGATTGACGTCGTCCCCACCTTCCTTCCCGCTGGCCTCCTCGCGGAACTCTCGGGCAACTTTTGCGATTTCCTCATCAATAACCAACAAGGCAGCGTTGCACGCAGCCTGCGATTTTGGTGGGAACGCTGCCAGTCGGTCTAAATCTAAAAGGATTTTCCGATAAGAATTGATGGCTCGCTGAGCGAAGCGTCGCCGCATGGAAGGGTTCCAATAGGACTGGATGCTTGCGGCAACAGCTATGAGTGTAGTGAGAATTCCCACAGTTGTCGCCGAATTGCCTTGGAGTGGGGCGAATGTCAGAGAAATGGAAATCGGACTTCCAATGCAAACTACGGCACCACATGTCACATTAACCAGTGAATAGCTGTGAAGCTTATGCTCCAATTTTTCGATTTCATGGAGAACGATAGCCTTCCTTTCTTCAACACTTATAAGGAAGGTGGCCACGAAAGCGGATAGGTTGGTTTTGCCCCCGGTGCCGCAAATTAAAATTTGTGTTGAATTTGGCCCCCTCATACCCTGCTAACGGTTGCACCTTTTTCGTTCTTACAATCTGCGGCTGTAGTGCAGTTAACGATGGGGCAGATTTTTGGATGAACTAGTGCGATTGACACCGCGCCGGGAGTGCCATGAAAACGCACACCCGTCTCGCCACGCTCCTCGCCCTTGTCGGCCTCCTGGCCTTCATGCTCTCCGCTACCAGCTGCACCGGCCTCCTGACTCCGGAGCGCCAGGCCAAGCTCGACCAGGCCAGCGCCAAATACGAATCGACCACAGGGATCACGCCCACGCAGACCCTCGGTCTGCTCGGCAAGTGGTGGAGCGACTACACGGCCGCCCGCCAGGCCAATGCCGCCGCTGAGATCCTGCGGACTCAGGCTGATCCGGCCACCGACTGGACGAGCGCCAAGCAGGTTCTTCAGGGCATCCAGCCCCAGGCTTCCTCATCCCCGCCGAGAGACGACGAGCGTCTTCGTGAAGGCAACCCGCATCCCGAGGTGGAGAGCCCCAAAGTGCCCGCTGCCAGCCCGAGGGTCCCGAAATCCCGAGTAAACGAGAAGTCGGCGCCGCAGATGCTGACCGGGATCTGGGGGCAGGGGACGGATCGGCACCCAGCACCGCTGCGGGATGACCAGGCGCTGACCGCCAAGCCGAATTTCCCAGCTCCACCCCTCCTCCTCCCCATCGTCCTGCGCGACCGCAGCAAAGGCATTTCCGGCCTCCTCTCGCAGAGAGCTGGTCATCAGGTGCCACACGCAGTGCAGATGCACGCACCAGGCCTGCCCGCGTCTGCAATCGGCAGACTCGAAGTAGTCAGTGCGGACAACCTGCCCGTTCTCAATCTCAATATTCACCTGTTTAATTGAACAGCATCACCGAAAGTTTCAAGCCCGCTCTGCCATGAACACCAAAAGCATTTTTGCCAGTAAGACCGCCCTGGCCCAGGTAATCACCCTCGCCGCAGGCTTCTACCCGCCCGCCAGGATCCTGGTGGCAGCTCACCCGACCGAGACGCTCGCCATTCTCGCCGTGGTCAACACCGCCCTCCGGTTCATCACGAAGGGCCGCGTTGCGCTCTTTGCATGATCTAAAACGATCAGAACCAATCTATTGGATAACCCCTCCAGGCAAGACTTGGAGGGGTTTTTTATGCTTAAAAGGCGTGATTTTCCGGCAATTCCGGCGGCTTGAGAGAGCACGTCATGGGACTGACTGATGCGGAACCAAGCCCACAAGACAACGCAGTCACCAGCCTCCAAACTTGATCTCACCACGCCGCCGCCTGCTGCCCGGCCGACAGTTGTAACCGATTATGCATATGAAAATAGAACCCAAAGACATCACTGCTTGGCTCAAGGCCACGGTCCCCTATTTTCCTGCCATTTTGACGGCTTCCGCCTTGCCCATCCTGGCTTGGCGGATCCCAGAGCTGGCAATCAGTATGGGGGGATTAGCTGCATGCTGCCGATGGCTCATAGGATTGACACCACGCTGAGGGCATGGCCATGCTTCCACCATCCCGCCCAAGAATGAGCCTCGCTGAACTCGAGGACATCCTGCGCCCTTTTGCCATCGACCGCGCCAAATACCCGATCCTGGTCGTCGGGATCCGAGGCTACTACCGAGATACCATGGGAGTGCCTGGCACGAATGATCGAGGGATCTACGACGACGCCATCATGCTCGTGACGCCCAACGTCTTCATGGCCTGCAACGGCAACACCGATCCCACAGCTGCTAGGGGAGCGGTCACTGGTCGAGCCAGCCTGAAGCCCGGATTTTATACGATGTGGCGGCTGGGCCTCCACAAAGGTCAATACCTCGCATTCTGCCAGCGTGCGGGCGAGTGCATTGTGAAGCGCGACAACACCGAGGGCTTCGCTGCAGGAACCGAGCATCCAAAGTATGGGCTCTGCCTTGGCAGTGGCTTCTGGCGCGGCTATTTTGGCATCAACGGCCACCGTGGCGGCCAGAACACCACCGGCAGTGAAGGCTGCCAGACCCTTCCCGAGCCGCAATGGAGTGGCCTCATCGCTACCGCAGAATCCGAGGCTCGTCGCCTGTGGGCAGACAAGTGGCGCCATAGAGTCATCCCGTATGTGCTCATTGACACAAAGGATCAGGCATGAGCACTCTCGCCGTTCGATTCCATGGCACCGAACCGCAGTTCCGCCAGTTTGAGCATTAATGCTGCGTCACAGAGTTGCGGCCCGTATCCAGGAAAAGGCCCGTGTGAACCTCATACTCATGAGTGAGTTGGTCACACGGGCCCGTGCCATTGAAGACAACCTTTCCTCTCTCTTGGACCGTCTTCTTTCCGAATGGCTTGCTACTCAAGAGGGCAAATCGCCCTCAACTATTTAGACCCAAAGGGGGAAGACTTTGCCGGTCTTTGGATAGATGCGCTTGCCCGTTTTTGGGCAAGTGATCCAGGGCCGGAAGATCAGCGTCTTCCCTGGGGGGCCGTCCATTTTAAACAACAGGAGTTGTTCCATAGATGCCGGAGAAAAGGAGGTGCCGTTGACGCGCCGCTTGCGCGGCCAGTTTGACATCCAGCTCCCTACGGGGTACCTTGCGTTCTACTACAAGCGCTTGGCTGCTGTCTGTCCCTCGCGTCAACGAGGTAAATGGAGGCAGTTGAGATGTCGAATCTGCCGCCGCTCCGCAAGGGGCGGCGGTGGTCTGCGAGGGTAGCCGATTCGTCTTCATCCTCGCTGTCTGGCTAATTTCACGCATAAATAATGATGTGGTCCAAGAGGGGGGAATAATTGTTGTGCTGCCGCTTACTGCGCGGGCTCCACAATGAGCTGGAAAGCGAGCCATCCCTTGATGCGCTCAAGTTCAGCGGGAGTGATTGTCGTTGGTGCCTGCAAACGAACGATGCGGCTGCCGTCACCTGTAAGGGGGAGTTGGGCGATACTGTGCCCCTCTAGTTCAGGCAGACTGTCATCCACTTCGTCACCCTCGCCACCGTTGCCAGCAGAGCCGTTTTCTTGTGGCACTGGCTTCTTCGGACTCTTCCGCACCGCAGATACTTTGCTGACTACCTTGAGGTGCTTTGCGAGGTGGACGCCTGCCGCCTCAGCGACAGCTATGAAGAAGACATGACACTTCCGCAACGTGTCGCCACCATAGTCAAATACCTTGAACTTTTCGAGAAGCTGGGTGGGGGTGGCTGTGGCCAGATCAAGGTCGCCCAAAATGGGGGTGTAGGACAGGTTGAACAACTTCTGCCAAACAGGTTTTGCCTCTTCGCCCATCACATTGGCCTTGAGCAATTCGCTCAGGATGGAGGTTGGCTTCCCTTTGCCATCCACCAAATTGAAAAAGGCCAAGGCGGCCAAAACATAAGACTGGGTAGCTCCAGAATAGCCAGGCATGAGAGACTTATCGATCTGGCTCGGGATCACAGCCTCATCCATCCCCTTTAGGAAATTGGTGAGGGTAACAAAGGACAAGTAAGGTGGCTTGCTTGGTTTAGGATCGTTGTTGTTCATGGCTCTGTGTGGTTTGACGAACTTCGCCGTTTTTAAACCAAATTCAATTTGGTGTCAAATGCGTAAACCAAAGTCCGCTAAGGTTTGGCTGCTTTCGATTCGTTTGGATTACTTGTGGGAAACTTGCGTCGGTGGCGTATAGTGCTCATTATGAATAACTTCAAGAGAGGGCAATCGGTGTTGGTTCTTGACTTCCAGGGAATCAAGCACCCAAAAAAAGTTTGGCAAGACCTGGGCCAGACGGTGGTAATCACCTCGGATTCCAACTTTAAGAGCCTCAAAAAAGGAGTATGTGAAGCATGGCCGATCGGTGTCCCCCGAGAAACCGTTACTGCCCTCTCCGCCTACTAATAGTGGCTTTCGCGTTTCGAGATGCCCGCTTTAGCGCTGCACTACCACAAAGGTCGTCTCCACTTGGAGCTGAGGCCTTAGTGGCCCAGGCAATCTGTTTGGCGGTCTTCTGATTGGAGTCTTTGCGGGCGGGCACTTGCGCGCAGCTCTCGTCGAAAACATCGGGGAAGCTCAAAGCTAAAAGCTGCTCCGAAGGGAGGGCGTTGGAGTGTAAATCGAGCAAGCTTTTGACTTTGAGGGGCTGGCTTCTGGCACATTTACGGCACACAGCGTCCAGAAGCTTGAATAAACAAAGAAACGACCCCGGTTCGAGTCCTTGAGGGGTAGCCACCAAAGCCTTCACGAACAAGGCATCACGGTGAAGACAATCACCCGGCTCAAGAGTGGCATTGGCCTGTAAAATCAGGAAGGCGCATCTTCAGTGAGATGGCGTCAGGCTGAATCTGTCGGAGGCCGTCGGCAGAACTTCTGCTGCATCTCGCAGGCAGGAGGGGGTACGACCTTGATTCAGGTTTCTGATTCTGTCGTGATGCGTGGCATTCACGGGATCAGCGGGGGCATTGCCCTTCTGGGCAAAAAAGTGGCGGTGAGGGAGGGATTCGAACCCTCGGTAGCGGATAAGGCTACGCATCTTTAGCAAAGATGTGCTTTCGACCACTCAGCCACCTCACCAAAACCTTCCGCGCGGGGCGGCAGGACGGCGGTATGTATGGAGACATGGGAGCGGGCGTCAACGCCAAAGATGCAGAGGAAGAGAAAGTTCCGGTCCAGCGCCGGGGTGCCCTGTCAGATGACGAACAAGTTCTTCTGCTCGGCAAGGTGTCGGGCGGCCTGGAGCACGGTGTCCGCTGCGGCCAGGACTTCGTCGCGGGTGTTCAGGCGTGAGAGTGAAAAACGCAGGGTGCAGGCGGCTTCCCCGGCGCTGCAGCCCATGGCTTCCAGGACAGGCGAGGGATGCAGGGCGGCCGTGTGGCAGGCGGATCCTCCCGAACAGGCGATGCCGCGCTGGTCGAGCAGGATGAGCATGCCGGCGGCATCCACCCCGGGCAGGCAGACGCTGGTCGTGTTGGGCAGGCGCGGAGCTTCGCGCCCATGGATGATGCAGCCGGGCAGGTGCGTGAGAAGCTGATCCTCCAAGGCATCGCGCAGCGCCGCCATCTGGGCAGGGCCATCCTGGTGCAGCCAGGCAAGCGATTCCACCGCCGCTCTGCCCAAGGCGACGATGCCCGGCACGTTTTCGGTGCCGCTGCGGCGTCCGGATTCCTGGCCACCGCCGACGAGCAGCGGGCGGAAAGGCGCCTGGTGGCTGACCCAGAGCGCGCCGCAGCCCTTGGGGGCGTACATCTTGTGACCGCTGAGGCTGAGGTAATCGACCGGCACCTGCCGAACATCGACCGGCAGCTTGCCGGCCATCTGCACCGCATCGGCGTGAACCAGGGCGCCGGCGGCATGGGCGGCCTCGACGATGTCCGCCATGGGGCTGACGACGCCTGTTTCATTGTTGCCCCAGATCATGGACACCAAGGCCGTGCGGCCGGGTTCCAGAGCTTGTTTCAAGGCATCAAGATGGAGCCGGCCCTGGGTGTCGACGGGGATGCGTTTGACCCTGCCGCCGCACTGTTCCCAGCGTGCGGCGCCTTCCACGACGGCGGCATGCTCGACGGCGCTGGTGACCAGAAGGGGGCGGTCCGGCCATTCGGCCTGGGCGAAGAGCAGCACGCTGGCGATGCCTTCCGTGGCGCCGCTGGTGAAGATGACCTCCTCGCTGCGGGCGCCGATGAGATCCGCCACCTGGCCGCGGGCCGTTTCCACCGCCCTGCGAGCCTGTCTGCCACCGGCGTGACCGGCGGAGGCGTTGCCATACTTTTGGGTCAGCCAGGGCAGCATGGCCTCAAGCACGGCCGGCAGCACGGGCGTGGTGGCGTTGGCGTCGAGGTAGGTCATGGCCTGGGGCGGTCATGTTTCTGGAATCTGCGGGCGCTGTCCAACGGGAACACCGGGGATTCCTGGGCGGGATGCAGCCGCCTGAAATCCTTCCGCCGAAGGGAAACAGGTGGACAATTCCGGCGGCAACCCGCAAAATCAGCCGTCATATTCACGGCCCTAGAGCGTATTTTAGAAGCCCCCAAGTCATGATTCGCACCCCCTTGTCCCTCGTGGCTGCCACCCTGGCGGTCATCACTCCGGCTCTGCCTCTGCGCGCCGAGACGAACTTTGGCCAGGTGGCCATGCATGTGGCCTACATGCT
>CAZXPU010000112.1:0-19219 GCA_964642905.1 uncultured Prosthecobacter sp. | reverse complement strand
ATGCCCGCAACGTTGAGCCCGCTGGAGGCGATGATGCGCACCCCGGCGTTCATCCGCCGAAGCGCCTGGATCATCGTGGCCCCGTCCATGAGGGGCATCATCATGTCCGTCAGGACGATGTCGATCTCCCCTCCTTTGGCCGAGTAGACGGCCAGGGCCTCGGCACCATCCGCGGCGGTCAGGACCTGATAGCCGAAGGTCTCCAGCGCATGGCCCGTCGTCCGGCGGATGGAGCTTTCATCGTCGACCAGCAGGATGGTCTCGCCGTTTCCGCGCGGCAGGTCCTGTTCGGACGTGGCCTCCTGCGGTTCGCTGACGGCATGGGCAGGCAGATGCACATGGAAGACAGACCCGCTGCCGGGCTCGCTTTCCACCCTCAAGAAGCCGCCATGGCTTTGCACAATGGCCAGCGAGGTGGAAAGACCGAGGCCAGTGCCCTTGCCCACCTCCTTGGTGGTGAAGAAGGGTTCAAAGATGCGCTCCTGGACCTCGGGGGACATGCCGGTGCCGGTGTCCTGCACCTGGATGTGGACATAGGGTCCAGGACGCAGCCCGACCATTCGTGCGGCGGCGGCCTCATCCACCCAGGCGTTGGCGGCGGAGAGCGTGAGCGTGCCTCCTCCGGGCATCGCATCACGCGCGTTGACGCAGAGATTGAGCAGCACCTGATGAAGCTGGGTGGCGTCACCCATGACATTCCAGAGGTCACCGGGCACACCGCGCACCACACGGATCGTCTTGAGGAAGGTCTCGTTGGCGATCTTCTCCAGGTCGGCGAGCAGCTGGTCCGTCTGCACGGGGGCATGACTGCCCTCGACGCCGCGGGCGAAGGAAAGCACCTGGCGCACCATGTCCGCCCCGCGCCGTGCGCTGGCCTCCATGGTGGCGAGGATGTCCTGCCGGCGGGGATCCTTTTCCTGGGAGCGCAGCAGCTCGACCGACATGAGGATCGGTGCCAGGACGTTGTTCAAGTCGTGGGCGATGCCGCCGGCGAGGGTGCCGATGCTGTCGAGGCGCTGGGCGCGCAGGACCTGCTGCTCGAGCTTCCTGCGCTCGGTGATGTCGGTGTTGATGGCCAGGACGGACTGCGGCCGGCCCTGTTCATCACGGACCAGGGTCCAGTGGCCCTCGATCATCAGGACCTTTCCTTCACGATTGCACTGCTGGATCTCACCCACCCATTCCCCCTTCTCCAGGACGGCCTGCGTGGCGGCCATGAAGGAGGCCGGGTCCTTGTAAAGCAGCTCCCGGATGGACTGACCCAGCACTTCCTCGGCCTTCCAGCCATAGAGACGTTCGGCGCTCTTGTTCCAGTAGAGGATGTGATGGTCGAGATCGCGCACCAGGATGGCCTCCTGCGCCTTGTCGAGCAGGGTCGCCTGTTCCCGCAGTTTTTGTTCGGCAAGCTTGCGCTGCGTGATGTCGCTGGAGATGCCGATGACGCCGATGACGCGCCCCTGGTCGTCGCGGTAGGGGGCTTTGGTCGCCAGGTAGGTGCGGGTCACGCCGGCGGCGGTCAGCACCTCCTCGGTGGTGATGGCCTTGCCTGAAACAATGACCTCATGGTCGTTCTCCATGACCAGGCGGGCGTCCTCAGGCCCGAAGAGGGCCGTGTCATCCCTGCCGAGCACCTCCTCCACAGGCTTGCCGACGAAGCTGGCGGCCCCCTTGTTCAGGAGCAGGTAACGCCCCTCCAGGTCCTTGACGAAGACGGGGTCAGGAAGGCCGTCGGCCAAGGCGGAAAGCAGGTTGCTGGCGCGCTTCAGCTCCAGCTCGGCCTGCACGCGCTCGGTGACATCCTGGGTGGTGCCGACGGCCACGGAAGGGGCTCCATCGGCGTCAAAAAACACCTGCCAGCGCTCGATCACGTGCTTCACCCGCCCGCCGGGCACCAGGATGCGGTGCTCAAGCTCCTGGGGTTCCTTCAAGGAGATCGAGCGGGTGAAGGCGGCGTCCACGGCGGCGCGGTCCTCAGGATGCACCAGCTCCAGGAAGCGCTGATGGTTAGGCTGAAAGGCACGTGGGTCGGTTTCGAAGATGAGATGCGTCTGCTCCGACCAGGAGATGGCGAAGGTGGCGAGATCCGTCTCCCAGCTGCCCATGTTGGCCACCTTCTGGGCGGTGACCAGGCGGGTGCGTTCAATCTCCAGGTGCCAGGTCAGCAGCCTCTGGTCCTGATAGACGCGCAGCATCTCGGCCACGGAGTCGAGCATGTCATGCTCCTCCTTCATGAAGGGCTCCACACCCTTGGTGTCCTCATCCATCCAGACCACCTCGATCTGGTTTTCCACGCCGTCACTGGTGACGAATTCCGCCAGCAGCGACCAGGTGGCGGGCCGGAATCCGGCGGAGGCCGCCTCGACGGCGCCCAGCCGCACCCTCACCGCCACGCCGGCCGACCTCTGCATGGCCTGCGGCAGCATGTCCACGATCTGGCTGGCGACCTCCGCCAGCGGCATCTCGGTGTCCCGCAGCAGCCTGGAGACATCGTAAAGCAGTCGCAGCTCCTTCACGCGCTCGGTGAGCTCGTCGTTGAGCTTTTTGTTATCCCGCCGGGCCGTTTCGCTCTCGGCGATCTCCTCCCGCAGGGCGCGGTTGGCATCGCCAAGCTGCAGGGTCTTTTCCTCCAGCTTGCGGATGAGGGTCTCGCTGTAGCCCTGGTGCAGGGTGCGATCCTCGAGGGTCGAGCCGCGCGGCTGCGCCGGCCCCTGTTGCCGGACGATCTCCGCCACCTCCTCCAGCCGACGAAGGAAGTCGTCAGGCTCGCAGGGCTTCAGGATGAAGGCGTCCGCGCCCAGGTTCACGGCCAGCTCCTCGTCCGCCGCCTCGGTGTAGGTGGCGGTGTAGACGACAAAGGGGATCTTTTTCAGGCTGGCGTCCGCCTTCCAGTGGCAGAGCAGCGTGTAGCCGTCCATCACCGGCATGAGCAGGTCGGAGACCGTGATCTGCGGCGGCTTCTGCCGCGCCTTCACCAGCGCCTCGGCTCCATGCCGCGCGGTGACGACCTCCCAGCCATGGCCGGCAAACAGGGCCTGGAGGTAGTAGAGGTTCTCCTCCTTGTCATCGACGATGAGGATGCGGTTCATGATTCGGAGCCCCGGGGTTTTTGTGCGGCGTAAGCCTCGACCTCGGCGACGAAGCTGTCGGGGTCCACCGGCTTTTCCATGTAGCCGTTGCAGCCGGCGGCCAGCGCCTTTTCACGGTCGCCCATCATGGCGTAGGAGGTGACGGCGATGATGGGCGTGGCGTCGAGGGCGCCGATCTGGCGCAGGGCCCGGGCGACCATGTGGCCGTCCATGGCGGGAATCTGGATGTCGAGCAGGATGATGTCCGGCCTGAGGGTGCTGGCCAGCTCGATGCCACGCAGGCCGTCACGGGCGCAGGTCACCCGGTGGCCGTGTTTTTCGAGCAGGAACGTCGCCAGGTAGCGGTTCTGCTCATTGTCCTCGATCAGCAGGATGCTCAGGCTCATGGGGATGCGGTTGAGGCTGGAGGTTGAAGCGGCAGGAGCACCGTGAAGGTGCTGCCCGCACCGTGCCGGCTGGCGGCGGAGATGGAGCCGCCCATGAGCTGGGTGAGCCGTCGGCAGATCGCGAGGCCCAGGCCGGTGCCCTCATGGGAGCGGGTGAGGCCGTTGTCGATCTGTCGAAACGGCTGGAACAGGGAGTTCATGTCCTCGGCTCGGATGCCGATGCCGGTGTCCGTGACGCGGATGCACACGCACGGCACGGCGTTGCCATCCTCCTGAAGCCCTGCCGTCAGGGTCACGCCGCCGGCTTCGGTGAACTTGATGGCGTTGTTCATCAGGTTGAGCAACACCTGGTCCACGCGCCGCTGATCACCCGTCATGCGGCCGACTTCCGGTGCGATGTCGGCGCGCAGGAAAAGCTTTTTCCTTTCCGCGAGGGGATGCACCACCTCCAGGACGCGCTCCAGGGAGGCACGCAGGTCAAAGGGGGCGGCCTTCACCTCCAGCTGGCCCGCCTCGATCTTCGACAGGTCGAGCACGTCATTGATCAGTTCCAGCAGGTGCCGGGCGCTCGAACGAACCATGCCAAGCTGCTTGTTCTGCTCGGGGTTCAGCTCGCCGGCGAGACCCTGGAGAAGGATGCCGGTGAAGCCGATGATGGAGTTCAAGGGCGTACGCAGCTCATGGGACATGGTGGCGAGGAAGGCGGACTTCAATCGGTCGGCCGACTCGGCGCGCACCAGGGCGGCCTGCAGCTCCGTGGTGCGCTCCCCGACCTTGCGCTCCAGGCTTTCGTTCAGTTCGCGCAGGGCGGCCTCCGCCTGATGCCGCTCGCTGATGTCGATGGACAGCACGAACACGCCTTCCGGCACCGGCTGGACGCGCACGTCAAACCAGCCGACCTGGCCGTCGGGATAGGTGAACTCGACCTCTTCATGGAAGGCCTCGCGATGCTCGATGCAACGCCGCACCATGCTGAAGATGCGCGTGCCCTCGATGCCGGGCCACATGTCTGGCAGGCGGTTGCCGAGAAAATCTTCGTTCGGCCTCCGGTTGTGCCGCGCGGCGGCGTCATTGAGGTAGAGGTAACGCCAGTCGAAGCCGAGGAGCTGGCAGCCTTCCAGGATGTTGTCCAGCGTGGCGCGCAGCCTCTGCTCGCTCTGCTTCAGCGCCTGCTCGGCCTTCCGGCGCTCCGAGATGTCGATGCCCGCGCCGACCAGGCAGGTCTTGCCGTCGAACACGACCCGCCTGCCGGTGAAGAAGAAGGGCATGCTGACACCGTCCTTGGTGAGGAAGGGGACCTCCACGGAGGCCTCCCCGGTTTCAAAGACCTCGGCGATGCGGCGACCAACACGCTCCTTGTGCTCCTCGGCGAAGAAGTCCAGCGGCTGCATGCCGGCGATCTCCTGGGCGGAGTAGCCGGAGAGCGTCTCGAAGTTCCGGTTCCAGCGCAGGAAGCGGCCGCTCATGTCATAAAAATAAAGGACGCCAGGCATGCTGTCGATCATCGTGTCGGAGAACAGACGCTCCATGCGCAGCCGTTCCTCCGCCTGGCGCCGCTCCTCCTCGCGCAGCAGGTTGTCGAGCGCGTAGGACAGGTCGTAGGCGGCCTCGTCGAGGAGGGCGGTTTCCTTGTCCTGGAAATAGCCGGCCTCGGCGGCATAGACGTTGAGGGTACCGCAGACCTCCCCCTTCTGACGGATGGGAAAAACGGCGGAGGCGCGCAGCCCGCGCCGGCTGGCCTCCTCACGCCAGGGCAGGGCCGCAGGATCGTTGAGCAGGTCATTGCAAAGGAAGGGCCGTGCCTCACGGAAGGCCGTGCCGGAGGGGCCTCGGCCTTCGGGGCTGTCATCCAGACGGATCCGGATGTTTTTCAGGTAGCCGTTTTCATCCCCGCATTCCGCCACGGGCAGAAGCAGGCCGGCCTCCCGATCGGCCCAGCCAATCCAGGCCATGCGAAACCCGCCATGCTTCACCAGCACGGCGCAGATCTTCTGAAGCAGCACCTGCCGCTCATGCGTCCAGACGATGGCCTGATTGACCTGGCTCAGCGCCGCATACAGCCGTGACAGCCGGCCGATCTCCGCCTCGTGGGCCTGCATCGCCGCGTAGCCGTCCTCGATCCGTCCATAGGCGCGCCCGATGAGCGCCAGCAGCAGCAGCATGGTCACGACGACAAAGCACAGCCCCTTGTAGACGCTGAGCCTGATCATCAGCTCCCGGTCGTCCACCAGAAGCTCCAGCGCATGGTCCGAATAATAGATCCAGAGCGTGGCGAACAGCCCGTAGGCTCCGGCGATCCACCACGAGCGCGAGCGCAGGCGGAAGAAGCCGAGCATGGCGGCTGCAGACTTCAGCCTCTCCCGAAGATCAGCGGGGGCTTTCGTGGTGGAGTCGCTCATGACCGTGCCGTGGATGGATGCCGCGCCCGTTTCAGATGTCGCTCATGGCGGGTGCGGGAAAGTCGAGGATGAAACGCGTGAACTCGCCCGGAACACTCTCCACATCCACCTTCGCCCCATGTTCGGCGAGGATGGAGTGGCAGATGGAAAGCCCGAGGCCGATGCCCTGGCCGACCTCCTTGGTGGTGAAGAAGGGTTCGAAAATGTGAGAGGCCACCTCCGGGTCCATGCCGATGCCGTTGTCCTCAATGACCAGCCGCACACGACGGTCGGCTCGTTCCGCCTTCAGCAGCAGCGCGGGCGTCTCCTGTGACGCATAGGTCTTGGCAGCGATGGCATCGAGGGCGTTTTTGACCAGGTTCACCATGACCTGCACCATCTGATGCCTGTCGCCGAGGATGCAGAAGTCCTCCGACATCTCGACCTGCGGCTCGCACACCGGCGTCCAGACGTGGGAGAGATGCTTGAGCGCCAGCTCAACCACGGAGGCCAGGCCGACGGGCTGGTGCACGGCACGGATCGGGCTGGCGGCAAAACCACGCAGGTCACCGATGATGCGCGCCACCCGGTTCACCCCCTCCTCGATGTCACTGAGCACCTCGATGAACTCCGGCCTGGCCTCCTCGGGCAGCCCGTCCACGGCACGACGCAGCAGGTTCAGACCCTGCATGGAATAATTCAGCGGGTTGTTGATCTCGTGAATGAGGCCCGCGCTCATGCGGCCCAGCGCCGCCAGCCTCTCCTGCCTGACCAGCAGCTCATCCTTCTTCCTCACCTCATGCAACGCCTGTTCCAGCCTCCGGGTCTTGCTGGCCAGCTCCTGCTGCTGGCGGTGCATGCGGCTCAGGTTCCGCGCACGCAGCCGCAGCTCCGTCCCAGAACAGGGCTTGGAAAGAAAATCCGTCGCGCCGGCGGCGAGGCAGTCCAGCTTCATCGCCTGGTCGTCCGTCGCCGTCAGCACCACCAGCGGAATGTCCTGCGTGCGCTCATCCCCGCGCAGGTCCCGGCAGAACTCGAGCCCGGTGCGCACGGGCATGCGGATGTCGCTCAGGATCATGTCCGGAAGATGGGCCAGCGCCATCTCAAAACCCTCCACGCCGTTCCTTGCCGAGACGACGTCAAAATCCTCCTGAAGATGCATGGCCAGGATGTCACGCATCGCCGCTTCATCATCCACCAGCAGAACGAGCGGCCTGGAGCGCAGGGCCGGCGTGACCTCCGGCGGCGCCGGCTCTTCAAGCAGCACCTCCCTGCGAAGACTCTGCAGCAAAGGCCCGCCTGGCAAGGTGGCCGCAGCCTGCTGCGCCTGCGCCTCAGCCATCACCAGCCAGAGCACCCCCGCCTCGCTGTCGCTGTCAAACAGGCGCATGCTCAGCTTCACCTCCGTGGCCCCCGCAGCGGATGCGAGCCGCGCCTCCAACACCCGCAGGGGCTCGCCCGGCCTGACCTCTTTCATGCCCGCCAGCTTCAGGCAGTGATCTTCCATTTTTTCTTCATCCATCAGCAGCAGTCCATGGGCGGCACGCCCCACCAGCAGACCTTCCCCGAAGCCCATCAGATCATGCGCCTTCCGGCTGGCATAGACCACATGCGCGCTGGCATCCAGCACCAGCACCGCCTCCGGCAGGACCTCCAGAAACCGTGCATGACGCTGCTCCAGAATGCGGGCCGTCCTGGAGATTTTCTCCGCCGTGGCATTTCGCACCTGCCAGGCCAGAACAGGGTCTCCCTGCTCGTGGGTCGCCGCGCACTCCACCACCGCCCAGAAGGCGGAGCCATCCTTGCGAAGGAGAAGCGTGTCCCACATGGACCTGCCCTGCTCCAAAGCCTGGCCCAGGCGCTGCCTCGCCTCGTTTTGAAACACGACCGGAAAGAGGATTTCAACCACGCACTCTCCCGCACGATCAAGCCCCGTGTAACCGAACTGAGCGCTCGATGAGCCCATCCACTTACATAAGGTGCCGTCGGGCCTTGAGATCACATGCGCATCCATTGTCATAGGAAATTGTTTGGCGGATCAGTGATAATCACCGAACTCATCGTTAGGCCATGCAAAAATGCCTCATGTCGGACATACATGCAAAAAACCCGTGCAAGAAAGTTGATTGATCTTCAGAGAGAAGACTTTACGCAGCAGCCCCGGCCTTGATCTGCCGGATAGCCACCATCACTCCTCTTCCAATTTCCCATGAAAAGGCCCCGGCTTCTGCTCTCTCTCGCCCTGCTGCTCCTCACCACCTGCCTGCACGCCCAGGACGCCAGCGTGAAGCCCGGCATCAACGACAAGTTTCTCGACCCACAGCTCAAGGTCGCGGAATGGACGCAGAAGTTCGAAACGGAAAGCCGTGAGATCTTCCACCAGCGTGCGGACATCGTCGCCCTGCTTGGATTGAAGCCGGGCATGGCGGTGGCCGACATCGGCGCGGGCACCGGACTCTTCACGCTGCCGTTTTCACAGGCGGTCGGCGCAGGCGGCAAAGTCTATGCCATCGAGATCGCCCGGAACTTTTTGGAGCACATCCAGGCCCGGGCCACCAAGGCCGGCGCCGCCAACGTCCAGACCGTTCTTGGCACCGAACGCAGCGTTGAGCTGCCCGAGGCCGCCATCGACCTGGCCTTCATCTGCGACGTCTATCATCACTTCGAATATCCCCGTGCCAGCCTCGCCTCGCTGCACAAGGCGCTGAAGCCGGGCGGCGAGCTGGTGCTCATCGACTTCCAGAGAATTCCAGGCGTGACCGGCGACTTCATCATGAACCATGTCCGGGCCGGGCAGGAGGTCTTCGAGGCGGAGATCATCGCGGCCGGCTTTGAAAAAACCGCCGAGGTGAAGGGCCTGCTCAAGGAGAACTACATCGTCCGCTTCCGGCGCCGGTAGCCATGCCGACGACGAATAAAGAATGTGACTGCCGGAGGCGCCGATGATTGAATCCAGGCCATGAGCACCCCGCCTCCGTTTGGTGATCCCTCCGCCGTGCAGCGGGAAAACGCCTCCGCCGTCGGCAAGGGCATCGCCCTGGGCTGCGGCGGCTGTTTGAC
Source organism: uncultured Prosthecobacter sp. (assembly GCA_964642905.1). GTDB lineage: Bacteria > Verrucomicrobiota > Verrucomicrobiia > Verrucomicrobiales > Verrucomicrobiaceae > Prosthecobacter. The sequence continues at coordinate 10,309 of CAZXPU010000112.1, read as the reverse complement.
GCTGCTGGCCGTCCCGGTCGTGCTGGTGACGCTGTTCTTTGGGTTCGTCTTTGCCAGCCTGCGGATGTCCCAGCCCTGCGAGGACGCGCTGCGGGCTGCGCGGGCCAGCCCGGAGCTGAAGGCCGCGATCGGCGAACCTCTGGAGCTCGCTTGGCGGGTCAACGGCAGCCTGAACACCCAGGACGGCAAGAGCCGTGCCGAACTCCGCATGACCGTGCAAGGCCCGCAGGGGGAAGCGGAAATCGAACTGCGCGGCACCTCGGTGGACGGCGCCTGGACTTATGAATCCCTGACCGCCACCACCGGCGGAAAAGTCATCCAGCTTCAGCCGCCCTCCGGGCAGCCTTGAGCGCCAGGCATCGCGCGGCTCCCACGTGAGCTAGATGCATGCAATCGCATCCGGTTTCACCATCGTGGTCCCGCCCCGGTGCTGGTACACGACCACAGACTCACGGTGCCATGTTGGACGGACAGGCACCCTCGGCACAGCCCTGGGATGGAAGGACCAAGAATCCAGAATGCCCATGCCCCGGGAAGCCCCAGGCTTCAAAGCGCCAAGTCTGCTTCGACCGCGCTGGAGTCACGCGTTTGAACATGGGGCATTGTCCGATGAACGGCCTCATCAATGAATCAGCGCCGGGCAGGCGAAGCCAAGCAACGGGCAATCCTGCAGGCTCAAATGTCCACGAACTCCGAAAGCCCTTCCTTCATGCGCAAGCCGTTCGCTCATCTTGCAGGGCAAGATCTACTTTGCTGGCGCCACCTCGCTGCCTCTGGATGATTCCCGACAGGACCCCGCTGCGTCGGGGCCGAAGGCGAAGGCCGAGAAAGGTGCGCGCGCCCGTTAGGCTTGTCATGCCGCTGGGTCCAACAAGCCCATAGGCTCTTCAGGACCCCACCGGGGTCCCGTCACAGGCATGGCGAAGAGGATGCGCGACCACAGGGTGGATCGCTAGAACGGAACCCCGATGGGGTTCGTGATCGAACGAAGATCGGGCATGATGCGGAGTTCCCAGGAGAGCGCTCGCTGTTGCTCGGCACTCCTGGGCTGCATGACGCAAGCCCGTTGGGCTTGAAGGCCCAGACTGCCTGGGTTGCTTGGGCGAACCGCCTTGCAGCGGATTTGGAAATCCGCGCTTCGTGCTCGCGGGGTCTTCCCGCCGACGGTTCATTTCGTCCCGGCCTTCACCGTCTCACGCGGCGGTGCGTTGCCAAGGGTCGGCACGTCGGGAAGCTTCTGCGTGAAGATCCAGGCGATGATCTGCCAGCGCTGCTCGGGGGTGAGCGTGCCTTCGAAGCTGAGCATCGGCGTGCCGTTCAGGCCCGTGCTGAGAACACGGTACACATCCTGCGGACGGTCGCCGCAGCGGAGGTGAGGCTGGCGCAGGTCCGAGGGCCGTGCCGGGAAGTTCCAGACATCCTTGAGCCCGGGCACCGCCGGCCCCCGGCCGTCGGCCGTGGCCCCATGGCAGGCCGAACAGTGCGTCACGAAAAGCCCCTTGCCCTTCTCCGCCTGGGCGGCCCGGGCCTTGGCATCCTCCAGCCAGGCGGGAGGCTCCGGAAACGTCAGCGGCTCCGCGTAGTTCTCCGCCTTGCGCCATCGGCGCGAGAAGGACTTCACATACTCAATCAACGAGGTCACGTCGTCATCCGTGAGCTGGGAGAACATGCCCATCGCCGTACCTGTCAGACCATGCTTGATGGTGTGGCGCAGGTCGTCCTCCGTCGGCAGCGCGCCAAAGGGAGTCGTGCGGAACTTGAACATGCCCTCGCGGAACGACCTCGGCCGGGGGCTCAGCGTCGGGGCCATCTCGCCGTTGCCATCGCCGCGCGCGCCGTGGCAGACCTGGCAGTTGCGCTCAAACAGGTACTTTCCCTCCATGTAGCGGACGAAGTCGAGTTTCGGCGGCTCCGCGGCGAAGACGGGCAGGGCGGCGAAAAGCAGAATCTGGAGGACGGATCTGAACACAGGCTGGGTGGGAATGAAACGCTCCATGACACCGCCGGACCTTTCCTTCACGAGGGACCTGTGTGCGAATCTTGCGGTCGCCGCCGCATCCGCCCCGCAGCAGGATCCTCACATCATCGACTCCGCCTGGGCCAGCACCTCCACAAACGGCACGCGCTCGAGCAGGCCGAAGCTGTCATGCCGGGTCAGCCGGGCGCGCGTCGTCGCCGGACTGGTGATGCCGCACAGGAAGCGGGCGAGCTGACGGGGCGCACGCAGGGCCGGATGCCGTTCATCGACGACACGCCGGATCTCCAGGACATCCTCGGTGGTGATGCCGACGATGGTCGAGCAGGGAAGCTCGCGTGGCCCTTGTCCGCAGCCGGCCTCCGCCTGCTCAAGGCAGCCCGAGCAGGTCCCGCAGACACCTTCCGGCTCCTCGCCAAAGTGACGCAGCAGCCGGCTGGTGATGCAGCCCCGGGCCGTCATCATCTCCAGCACCTGCCCAAGCCTGCCCAGATCCCGGCGCTCGCGTTCCGCGAACAAATTTTGCATTTCCAGGCTCACCGACTCCGGGTCCGGAGCGGCGCCTTCGGTGGCGAGCCGCCAGCGCTGCCGCAGGCCTCCGGGCTTCAGCTCGATGTCGCCCGACTCTTGCAGCCAGGTCAGCGCCTCCTGGATCCGGCCGCGGTCCGCCTCCACCTGCGCGACGGCCTCATCCAGGTTCAGCGTGGTCCAGCGGGTGCGTTTCACCCCGGCGGAAAACAGCCGGCGCAGGAAGGCCTGACGCTCGGGCTTGTGCCCCGCCAGCACCCGCTCCTCAGGCTGGAGAAGGCGGAACTGGAAGGTCGAATAAAAGGATCCCAGCGGCTGGACCAGGCCGCGCAGCTCCAGATGGGTCAGGACCATCTCGATCACCATCTGCCGGATGTCCGTGGCCTGCGCGAGTTCGTAGAGCGAGATGTCAAACTCGCGCCCTTTTCTCAGCAGGTGATCGACCAGCTGGCGCAGGGCCTGAGCCGTCGGCACGCTGCCGTGGATGAAGTTTTCCAGCACCAGGCGATCATCCGCGCAGGCCAGCACCTCGCACACGGACAGCTCGCCATCGCGACCGGCGCGCCCTGCCTCCTGCAGGTAGTTCTCCAGGCTTCCCGGCAGGTTGTAATGATAGACCGCACGGACGTCCTGCTTGTCCACGCCCATGCCAAACGCAATCGTGGCGACGATCACGTCCACCGCGCCCTTCATGAAGTCATCCTGGGCGGCGTGACGATGCTCGTCCGGCAGCCCGGCATGATAGGCCTGCGCCTTCAGGCCCTGCCGCTGAAGGTGCGTGGCCACCTCCTCGGCCGTGTGCTGCTGCGTGACATAGACCACGGCGGCGCCGCCGCGCTCCTGCAGACGCCGGGCAAGCAGGTCCTTCCTTCGTTCCGCAGGACAGGGCGTGATGCGGAAATGCAGGTTAGGCCGGCGGAAGGAGGTGCGCACCAGGTCCGCCTCGGCGATGCCGAAGGCCTTGCAGATGTCCCGGGCCACCGCAGGCGTCGCCGTGGCCGTCAGCGCCAGCACCGGACGGATGTTCAGCTCGCGCGCGACATGGGCCAGGCGCAGATATTCCGGACGAAAGCTATGGCCCCACTCGGAGATGCAATGGGCCTCGTCCACGGCCATCATCGCCACCTTCACCGACTGCAGCCGGCGGAGGAAGGCCTCGTTCATCAGCCGCTCCGGAGCGATGTAGAGCAGCTTGAGCGCGCCGGCCTCGATGTCCGCAAAGACCTTGTCCACCTCGGCTGCCGTCAGGGAGGAGTCCAGCCTTGCCGCAGGAATGCCACGAGCCTTCAGCGAGCGCACCTGGTCCTTCATCAGCGCGATGAGCGGCGAGATCACCAGCGTCAGGCCGTCCAGGAGAAGGGCTGGAAGCTGGTAGCACAGGCTCTTGCCCGCGCTGGTCGGCAGCAGGGCCAGGGCGCTGCGCCCCTCCAGCAGCGTGCGCATCACCGGCTCCTGGCCGGGCCGGAACGCCCCATGGCCGAAGCGAGTCCTGAGGAGGTCTGAAAGGTCGGAAGTCACGATGGCCTGCGGTGCTCCATCAACGCCTGTTCCAGGATGGCGTCAAACCGGTCCTGCCAGAGGCTTACCGCAGCCTCGCGCAGCAGCCAGTCACGACCGCGACCGCCCATGGCCTGGCGTTGCTCCGCCGTCATGGACTCCAGCGCGAGCACATCCCGGACCAGACCCGCGACATCTCCAGGCTCATGAAGCAGGCCCGTTTCATCCTGCAGCACGGTCTCGCCAAGGCCGCCGCTGCGCGCGGCAAGCACCGGTTTTCCATGGTCGTAAGCCTCATAGACCATCAGGCCCAGCGGCTCCCACCAGACGGACGGGGCGACCAGCGCACGACAGCCTTGCAGCGCCTCGGTCTTCGTGCTGCCGCCGATCTGGCCCAGGTGACGGATGCAGGGGTTGTCCGCAGCGGCCTGCCTAACCAAAGGTTCAAGCAGACCCTCGCCGGCGATGTGCAGCTCCGGCGTCCGCGGGCCCAGCTGCCCGCGCAGCTCGTGCCAGGCCTGGATCAGCATGGCCAGGCCCTTTTCAGGAATCAGGCGGCCGAGAAACAGGTAATGTCCCTGGTCCTGCGGCGGCGGCGGCGCGGGCATCGCATCCCAGGAATGACGCAGCACCTGCAGCCTTCCGGCGGGAACGCAGCCATGCTCCGCCAGGCGGTCGGCCATGAACTGCGAAATGCATACCCAGGAGCTCACCGCCTCCAGCCAGCCGCTGCGATGGAGCAGCTTCAGCATGAGGGCGCAGAGGAAGCTGCGCGCCCTTCCCTGCCAGGCCCCGGCGGCCACCTCACCGGCATAGTCACCGGACAGAGGGGCCGTGCTGACCCTGCCTTCATGGAACAGCGAGCCGCCCACGCTGAAGGGGCGGTAGTTGTGCAGATACTGGATGACCGGCAGCCCCTGGCTCAGCGCGCTGCGGTAGAGCGACGGCGAGCCCACGGGGTAGATGTTGTGAAACAACGCCGCCTCGGCGCAGGACTGCCGCACCGTCTCCTCAAGCCGCCGCGCCGAACCAGGATTGTATAAAAAGCAGGCCGCCTGCCGCAGCCTGCCCGGCGCCCCGGGCCCGGTCCAGGTGGCGCTGTCAAAGAAGCAGCGGGTGACCGGATGACGCCGCGCCACATGAGCGTGGATGCGCTCCACGGACGCCTGCTCGCCCCCTTTTTGGAGGTAGCGGTTGAAGACCTGCACGAGGCTGTGCGGCCCGTTCATCGTGCCGCCGCCTCCTGTTGGAGCGCCCAGGCCTCGAGGACGTACATCGTCCACACCCTCTGGCTGAGCAGCCAGCCGGCCTTGGAGTCCAGGCCGCTGGTGAAGTAGTCCCGGCAGTGCCGCTCCACCACGGCGGGCCGCAGCCATCCCCGCTGGCGGCAGGCCTGGGAATAAAGCGTGTCCTCGATGCGCCGACGCCAGGCGGGCGTGCGCATCCACTTCATCAGCGGCAGCGTGAAGGTCTTCTTCACCCGGTCCTCGCGGATGTGCGGCGGCAGCAGATCCTGGCAGGCTTCCCGCAGGATGAGCTTGCCCGAGTGCAGGTCCGTTTTCGCCTGCGGCGGAATCCGCGCAGCCGCCTCAAACACACGCCGGTCCACCAGAGGCACGCGCAGCTCCAGCGAATGCGCCATGCTGACGACATCGTTGTCCCGCAGCAGCATGTCGGGCAGGTAGGTCTGTGTTTCGGCAAACAGCAGCTCATGCAGCCAGCTGTCCGGAGCGCTCACCGGAGCCTCGCGTTCCAGACGCGCGAGTTCGCCATTCTCACACCAGGGCCGGTCCGTCAGCCTCGCCACCTCCGCCGGGTTGAACAAGGCGCGCGAGGAACGCTGCAGGGAGGTGGGCGTCCTGCCATGCCTGCCCAGGATGAAGGCGAGCGCCTTCCAGGCGGGCAGGCCGCGCCAGGCAGGCGGCAGCAGGGTCTCGATGCCGCGCGCGGCGGCTCCTAGAAACCGCACCGGCGAATGCATCGTCAGCGCGGCAAGGCGGTGAAGCGAATAACCGGCCCACCATTCATCCGCCCCCAGTCCGCTGAGGACCACCTTCACCTCCCGGGCCGCCAGCCTGGAAACCAGCCAGGTGTTGAGGGCGTCCCCCGTCGGCTGGTCCAGGCTTTGCAGATAAGCGTCGAGCAAGCCCTCCACCGCATCACCGGACAGTCGTTCGGCATGAAACTCACAGCCCAGGCTGCGCGCAGTCCTTTCCGCCGCCTGGGTTTCGTCGGGCACACCCGCGCCTTCGTCATAACCCAGTGAAAAGGCCTGGATGCGTTTCTGTCCCAAATGGCTCATCGCGCCGGCCATCAGCGAGGAGTCCAGCCCGCCGCTAAGGAAGACTCCCACCGGCACGTCCGAAACCAGATGCGCCCGGACACTGTCCAGCACCGCCTCCCGCACGAGCCGCCGCTGCTCCTGGACGTCCGTGACCCATTCGCGGGCCGGCTGCCAGACCGGGAGGAACCAGCGCTCGACCTCCACCTGCCCGTCCAGCCAGGTCAGCCGGTGGCCGGGTGGCAGGCAGCGGATGCCGTCATCGGCGCTTTCCGGCGAGGGCACGCAGCCCCAGCGCAGGTAGCCCGCCAGCGCCTCCGGGGAAAGCGCGCCCGGCCGGCCGCCGAGGAGCCGCCTCAGCGCCCTCACCTCGGAGGCATAACAAAGAGTGCCGTCAGCATCGAGATGGTAGTAGAGCGGCTTGATGCCAAACGGGTCGCGCACCAGGCTCAGCCGGCCGCGTGTGCCGTCCCGCCAGGCAAAGGCGAACATGCCGCGCAGCTGCGGCATCACGCGGCCCGGCCGGCTGCGCGACAGCAGCTCGCCCAGCACCTCCGTGTCGCCCGTGGAGCCCAGCCTGACGGCCCCCAGGTGCTTTTCACGCAGCTCGCGGAAGTTGTAGATCTCGCCGTTGAACGTCAGGGTCTGATGCCCGCGTTCGAAGCTCATCGGCTGATGCGCATGACCGCTGAGGTCAAGGATCGAAAGCCGCCGGAAGCTCATCCACCAGCTGCCGCCCGAGGCTTCGCCGCCATCGTCCGGCCCGCGATGATGCAGCGCCTTCATCGCCGCCTCCTGACGGCGGCGCGCGTCCTCCGGCCAGACCTGGCCCGACTTTTGAAACCAGCCGGCAAAACCACACATGACAGGATGCAGATAGAATCAGGAACTCAGCCGCACCAGCCAGCGATGCTTGCCGGCCGGTGTCTTTTCCACGGCTGCCACCTGGCGCATCACCAGGCTGAAGTCATCCCCCAATTTGTGAAGAAGCCCCGCATGCATGACGTCCAGACGCGTTGACGGCCAGCCCGGCCCCGGCTGATAGCGGAACTCGATCTCTCCGGCCCGCCCCTGGGCGAACTGCACGGCCAGCAGCCCGTCGAAAATGCGGTCATGCATGTTGATGGCGGTCAGCGAAATCCGACGGCCGGTCGCGCTGACCAGGAACTCATAATCGCGCCCCTCCACGGCATCGGCCTCGATCATCGGCAGCTCGCAGTCCGGCTTTTCCGACAGACGCACACGATCGCCCGTGAGGTAGCGGATCAAGGGCATCGCGCGGTTGTGAAACGAGGTCCCAATGACTTCGCGCAGGCCCTCCGCATCGGGTTCGCCAAACTCAACGAATCCATAGGTCGGCCAGAAATGGAGATGATCGGACTGCCTGCCCTGCCCCGCCAGCACCACGCGTTCACTGTGCCCATACCAGTGGAAGACCCGGCAGGCGAAGACCTGCTCAAGATAGCGTTGCGCCGCAGCAGCCAGCTTTTCCGAGCCGCACAGGACCGAGACTAGAGGAAAGTCGAGTTTCAGTCCCGACTGCTCCATGCCCCGGGCCAGCATCAGCGCGGCGCTGGGGTAGGCATGCAGATGCCGTGGACGAAACCGGTTCAGCAGGGCCACATACTCAGCCAGGCGATCCGGCGTCAGGTGATAGGAGGACAGGATCAGCCAGTCACGCGTGGCATCGTGGCTGCTGATTTTTCCCCCGGCCCGGCTCGAGGTCACCCCGCCGCGAATGACCGCCACGCGGTCGCCCGGACGATAGCCCCGTCGCGACCACATGGCCTCCAGGTAGGCCTGCTCCTTCGGGCGTGAAATCCCGCGCTCCAGGTAAAAGCCGACCGGCACGCCGCTGGAACCTCCCGTGGTGAGGTAAAGGCGCCGGGCCGCAGGAACCTGCGGATTCACCATCGCCTCCCGATGCTCAAGCAGGTCGGCCTTGCACAGCAAAGGATAGCCGGAGAGCTGCTCCAGGCTTTCGAACTTTCTCGGATCCACCCCGGCCTCGGCAAACCGCCGTGCATAAAAGGGCGCCTGACTTGCCGCGACCAGGCTGTCACGCAGAGCCGTCAGCTGATAGTCGTGCAGGGTCTTGGCATCCCAGGTTTCCGCCAGAGCCGCCTCGCGACGAAAGGTTTCATAGGCCCGGCCATGCCGCCAGGAGCTGGGCAGTAGCCGAAAGGCGCTTCCGGCCAGGGTTTTGACAGGCTGCGGCGCGGCTTCATAGAGCCGCAGCAGCGGATAAAGTCTGTCTTCCAGGGACATTCCAGGATCCGGGAGGGCCTTGCCTGCCGCCTTTCTTATCTTGTCGGCGGATCCACCGCCAGAACTCAGGCGGCGACGCGACGCATGCGGCGCAGCATCACGGCCAGACCGGTGCAGGCGATCAGCAGCGCACCGCTCGGCTCAGGCACCGGCGCAAAGGAATAGATCAGCAGGGCGTCCTGCCAGTTGTCGATGTCAGCCGAGGGCATCAGCGTGTTGGCGATCATGTAGCCGTGCTCCGCCGTGTAGGTGTCGAAGAAATTCACCAGCGCCTTGGATTCGACATCCGCCAGGATGGTCGAGAAGATCGAGCTGCGCGCGGCGATCGAGTTGGGATCGGTGGCGCTTCCGGCAAAGAAGCTGTAGTCCGACATGTCCGTGAAGTCCGACTTCGTGGTCTTGCCATAGGTTTCGGAAAGGAAGTTCTGCACGGCGAAGAAGGCGTTGTAGAACGGATCGTCGTTTCCGTAGAGGGAGGAAGTCGCGTCCTGTTCGGCAAAACGGCCGGAAGGGCCTGCCAGGGTGTTCCAGGGCAGGTAGGTGTCGAGCACGTACTCCATCACCCGCACCTGGGTCGGAAGGGCGCTCAAATAGTTCCCGGGGTTGTTGGTGTAAAAGTCGAGACGCTCCGTGTTCTGCTGGTCCCAGCCGTCATAAAAACCCACGGCGTCAGCCAGAAACCCCTGCCCGCTGCCAGCGGAGGTGGACCCATTCGGCTCAATGCACATCCACCAGTACCTGCCGCCGTCAAAACCTGTGCCTGCGACTTCATAAACTCCACCATAGCCATCACGATCCACACCATTGATGGCAATGGTGTCCGCTTTGGCGATACCCGAAAGAAGGAGCGCAAAGGAAATGATAAAAACTTTGGAGCGCATATCTTACTGATATCCTTAATTTTATAAAAAAGCAAAGTTAATTTTATAAATTTTATATGATTTAACTATTTAGAGATGCTTTATACTAGAAATTACAAAACGAATTGAGCCCATAATTCGAGCCCGAACGCCACCCACAGAGCCTCAGCCTCCGCCGGACTGCCTTGCTGCTCCTGGGCCCTCTGCCAGATGGACTCCACTCTGGCGGCATCGAGGATGCCGCGCCTCCTGATCCCGGGCATCCAAAGATCCTCGGCCTGCTCCCGAACCGCCGGCTGCCGGAAAAAGGCCTGGAGCGGCACGTCAAAGCCTCGCTTCCGCCGATAGGCAAAGGCGCTGCCAAATTCCGCCTCGGCCAGTTTTTTGATCAGGCGTTTGGTGCCACGCATCCGCGCGTTGGGACCATAAACCGGGCAGGCCAGGCTTGAAAGCGGCAGGGCCCGCGCCGCACGGGCGACCTCCAGATCCAGAAACGGCACCCGGCATTCAACCCCATGGGCCATCGTCACCTTGTCCTGGCGCATGAGCAGGTCCGGCAGGTAGGTTTCGGTTTCATAGCGGATCTGCCGACGCAAGCCCTCGCCGGGAATGCCGGCCAGGTGATCCAGGCGTGCGGTGATGGCCTCTTCGATCCGCGCCCCAGGCAGAAGCTCGGCGACCAGGGAGGCCGCCCCATAGGCGGAGCCGGTGATCATTTGATGCTCCAGGCTCTGACCGGCCTGGCCGAAGAGCCTCCAGAGTCGGCCCTGGGAAGTTCCTGCCAGCCTGGCCCCCCATCGAAAGACCGAGGGATGCCTCTGCTGCAGCGCCGTGTAATAGAAGCGGTTGTAGCCGGCGAACAGCTCGTTGCGGAACGACTCGATCACGGTGTCGAACGCC
>CAZXPU010000111.1:18870-19399 GCA_964642905.1 uncultured Prosthecobacter sp. | reverse complement strand
CCGACCTCTCCGAGCAGATCTCCACCGCCGGCAAGGAGGCCTCCGGCACCGGCAACATGAAGCTCGCCCTCAATGGTGCGCTCACCATCGGCACCCTCGACGGCGCCAACGTCGAGATCGCCGAGGAGGTCGGCGACGACAACATCTTCATCTTCGGCCTCACCGTCGAGCAGGTCACCGACCTCAAGGCCCGCGGTTACAACCCCTGGGAGTACTACTGGGGCAACGAGAACCTGCGCGCCGTCATTGACTGGATCGGCAGTGACTACTTCACCGGCAATGCCGGCGATTTCAAACCGCTGCGCGACAGCCTGCTGGAACATGGCGACCCCTACCTCTGCCTGGCCGACTACCAGCTCTATGTCGATGCCCAGGCCCGCGTGGACGCCGCCTACAAGCAGCCCGATCTCTGGACCAAGATGACCGTGCTCAACACCGCCCGCGTCGGCTTCTTCAGCTCAGACCGCACCATCCTGGAATACGCCAGCAAGGTCTGGAAACTGCCGGAGGTCGACGTCGCCTGATCCAT
>CAZXPU010000111.1:0-18860 GCA_964642905.1 uncultured Prosthecobacter sp. | reverse complement strand
GATCCATCCGCTCATCCATCCCCAAGCCTTCCCTGGACCACCCGGGCAAGGCTTTTTCATGGATTCGTTCATGCCAATCAAACACTGCGTTCACCGCAGCAGTAAGTTCCATGTTTCAGGTTTGGGCCTCGTGTTCCGTGTTCCGTGTTCCGTGTTTCATGTTTCATGTTTCGTGTTTCGTGTTTCGTGTTTCGTGTTTCAGGTTTCTCCCCTGCCCTCGACAAACACCTTTTGCATCCCACGCCTCCCCTGCCTTAGATCAGCCCAGCATGCGCATCCTCCACACCGCTGACTGGCACCTTGGCGCCCGCCTCATTGAGCGGGACCGACTCGCCGAGCACGCGGCCTTCTTGGACTGGCTGATCGACACGCTGCGTGATGAAAAAATCGACGCGCTGCTCCTCAGTGGCGACGTTTTCGATGCCGCCAATCCGCCGCAGGATGCGGTCGCGCTCTATTTCGACTTCTTGAAGCGCCTCGCGGATCTCAAGACCGTCAAAGCCATCATCACCGGCGGCAACCACGACTCCGCCTCCCACCTCAACGCCCCACGCGACCTCCTGCGCCGCTTCGACGTGCATGTCTTCGGCCATGCCGGCGCCGACAACCTCGTCGACCTCGGCGGCTGCGTTGTCGCCGCCGTGCCCTTCCTGCGCGAACGCGACCTCCGTCAGGCCACCGCCGGTGACACCCTTGCCTCCGTGCATGGGCAGATCCGCACCGCCATCCGCGATCACTACGCCGCGCAGCTTGCCGCCGCCCGTACGCTCGCCCAGGGACGTTCCGTGCTCGCCATGGGCCACCTCACGGTCCTCGGTGCCAGCACCAGCGACAGCGAGCGCGAAATCCACATCGGCACCCTCGACTCCATCGGCGCAGAGATATTCGATGGCTTCGACTACACCGCCCTCGGCCATCTCCATCGTCCGCAACGCGTCGCCAACCGCGACAACCTCCGCTACAGCGGCTCACCCATCCCCCTCAGCTTCTCCGAGGCCGCTGACGCGAAGTCCGCCGTCATCATCGAGACCGCCGACATGAAGGTGGAGACGCTGTCCATTCCCGTCACCCGCCAGCTCATCCGCGTGAAGGCCTCGCGTGTCACGCTGGCCGCCGATCTCGACAACGTGCCCGCCGGGAGCTGGGCGGAGGTCACCGTGAAGCTCGACGCCCCCGAGCCCGATCTCGACCGCCAGGTGCGCGAAGCCGCCGCCGGGCGCTTCGAAGCCCTCAAAGTCCTCGCCGATCTCCCCGTCTCCGAAACCGCCCCCTGGCAGGCCAAAGCCCCCACCCTGCACGACCTCCAGCCCCGCGACGTCTTCCGCGAACTCCTCACCGAAAAGCAGATCGTGGGAGAGGAACTCAGCGCCGTGTTTGAGGAGCTGCTGGCGTTGATGGAGGAAAAGCCAATAACTTGAGATCAAACGCTTTCACCAACCATGACTCCATGATTTTAGAAGACTTTGAAGGTGCCACCGAAGTGACCAATGTGGACGGACTCATCCAGAGACTGAAAACGTCTCGGCGAGGGGACTTAGGGGCATTTCAACTCATTGGCACAAACCAGACTTCACTCGAAATCGGATTCAACGGTGAGTTCGCATTTTTATACTTCTTTCCAGATGCGGAGGGCGTTCACCCTGGATACGAGCCGATTGGGATGACACCTCCGAACTGTCCAAAAACAGTCTTCATGTATCAACCGTCCGGACAAAAGGCAGACGGTTTTGAAATACCTTCAGAATATATTGTTAGCGCAGAAGCCGCTTCTACGGCAGCGGCCGAGTATTTTGAGAAACAGAAACTACCAGCTTCCATAACTTGGTTAGAACTCTGAAGAGCAAGGTTATTTGGTTCATGTTGCAGAAATTTTGATATTCCTAAATGCGCCTCCTCGCCGTCCGACTCCAAAATCTGAACTCCCTCAGCGGGGAGCATGTCGTGCGGTTTGATGAGGCGCCGTTGAGCGCGGCGGGGGTGTTCTTGATCACGGGACCGACGGGGGCGGGGAAATCGACCTTGCTCGATGCGATGACGCTGGCGCTCTATGGGCGCGCGGCGCGTTACGGGAACGAGAAGGCGGATGAGATGATGAGCCGGCACACGATGGAGTGCTTCGCCGAGGTGGACTTCGAGACCGGCGGACGTCGTCTGCGCGCAAGCTGGCGGCTGGGAAAGACCAAGACCGGCAACTTAAAGCCCGTGCAGCGCACGCTGGCGGATGCAGACACACTGCAGATCCTCGCCGACAAAGGCCGCGAGGTGGACGCGATGATCGAATCGCTCACCGGGCTCGATGCCCAGCGCTTCCTGCGCTCCGTGCTGCTCGCTCAGGGGCAGTTCGCCGCGTTTTTGAAGGCGAAGCCGAACGAACGTGCTGAGCTGCTCGAAAAAATCACCGGCACCGAGATCTATCGCGACCTCTCCATCCTCGCCCACGAGACGCATCGGCAGAAGGACGAGCAGGCCCGCCAGCTCAAAGCTGCCCTCGGTGCCGTGACCGTACTGGATGATGAAGCCCGGACAAAGCTCGACACCGATCTCATTGAGGCGCGTGACGCCGCCACGCGTCTGCAAACCGAGCAAGCCGCCGCCAGCCAACAATTCCAGGCGCAGCAGGAGCAGGCGCGCATTGCCGCCGAAATCACCCGGTTTGCCACCACCGCGCAGCAACTCCAAAGCGCCCAAACCGAAGCCGCTGCGTGGGTTGCCCAGGCCAAAGCCGCCAGCGACCATGCCAAGCAACAGCGCATGCAGCGCGAGCCCGTCTGGGAAAAGGCGGCTGGCATGGCCGCACAGAGCGATCAGCTCGAAAAGCAGCTCAGCGAAAGCCGCGGGACCTATCAGACTGGGGCCAAGGATCAAAAGGAGGCCGCCACTCGTCGCGAAGCCGCCGAGAAGAAACTCGCCGCCCATCTCGAAGCCGCACAGGCACTCGAAATCTGGCTCAAGCAAAACGCCGCCGACACCGAACTCGGCGATCAATTGCCGAAGCTCCGCATCGCCGTGCGCGACTGGCGTGTGGCACACGAAAAACTGGCCGCGGGGCGCAAACAACACACAGAGTCCCAGGCGCTGAAAAAGCGCCTGAACGAATCCGAGTCCCTGGTGGCCTCTGGCACGAAAAAAGCCGCCGAAAGCCTCGCCAAGGTGCAAGCGGATCGCACGGCTCTGGAACAACTCGCCAGGAAACTCGACGCGCAGCGTGAGATCACCCGCCAGGCTGAGCTTGTGGCCGGTTTCGACGAGCATCGTCATGATTTGCAGCCCGGCGAACCCTGCCCGCTTTGCGGAGCCACCGAGCATCCGTTTGTGAAGTCGGCGGTGAATGCCGAAAGCCAGCTTCAAAGCGCCCGGAAACTGCTCGGCGCTCTCGAAAAGCAGCATGAACAAGCCCAGCGATCTCTCACGGCCCTCGAACGTGATCTGGTGAAGATCGAGACGGAGGTGAACGCGGAGAAGAAGCGGGCGGAAGAGGTGCGTAAGGCGCTGGCCGAGGTCGTCGTGCCGGATGTGGCCGCGTTGGAGACGGAGGAGCGGAAAGCCGCGTCTGGAGTGGCGACGAGTCGTCACCCGGAATCTCTTGGGAAGGGCGAGGAATCGTCGCCACTCCACGTCGAACGTGAAATCGATGCGCTCGAGAAACGTGCGGCCACTTTCGCGAAGAAGCAGCAGGAAGCCACGCAGCAGCGCAGTGATCGCCAGAAGCTCGAAGGGGACATCCAGCTCGCGAAGGCTGATGAAACGGCGAAGACGAAGCGATTGGAGGAACTGAAGGCCGAAGGCGTGACGCTGCGAGCCAGGGCGGACGAGTTGAAGGCCGAGTTGAGCGAACTGCTTGGCGGCCAAACTCTGGCCGAGGATCGCCAGCAGCATGAGGCCCGTGTTTCAACGGCGGAGAAAACACAGCGCGAAACCGAGGCGAAGCTCGCAAAGCTACAGACTGATGTCGCAGCCGCTCAAGCCAAGCTCGAGCAGCTCGAAGCACGTCGGAAACCCTTCGCCGATCAACCCCTGCTGAGCGTGGAAGCCCTTGCCGAGCTAGAAACCCAGGCGAAGACCCTGCACGAGTCGTTTGCCGCCAAGCACAAGGAAGTCGGCTCCCTGGAGCAGCAGATCAAGAACGACAATGAGGCCAGGAAACGCCGCGAAGCCGGCGGGGCGGAGCTCCAGGCTGCGGAGGCCGAGGCACTGCGCTGGGGGCGTCTGCGCGAGCTGATCGGCTCGGCGGACGGCGCGAAGTTTTCGCGCTTTGCCCAGTCGCTCACCCTGAGGCAGCTCATCGGACTGGCAAACGAGCATCTGAAGGTGCTTGCGGAGCGCTACCGCCTCATGGCCGCGCCGGGAGATGAGCTCGACCTGCGCATCGTCGATCTCTATCAGGCGAACACGGACCGGCCGATGGAAAGCCTGTCGGGCGGTGAAAGCTTCCTGGCCAGCCTGGCCCTGGCCCTCGGGTTGAGCGAGCTGGCCAGCCGGCATCATCCCATCGACTCGCTGTTCATCGACGAAGGTTTCGGCTCGCTCGACACGCAGACCCTGGAGATCGCCCTGAGCGCCCTGGAAAACCTGCGTTCGAGAGGCAAGACCATCGGCCTGATCTCCCATGTGGACCTGCTCAAGGAACGCCTGACCACCCAGGTGCGGGTGATCCGGGGCGCCGCAGGGACTAGCCGGATTGAAGTGGCGGCCTGAAGAGTCGGCGGGTCGCCCCCATGCAGCCGGAGATGAGCCGAACGGGGCAAAAGCCCCCTGCCCTCTTGCCTGAGGGGCAAAGCACCGCTAAGCACCTGCCTCATGTCAGCCCTGTCCATCCAGCCCCGTGCCCGCCTGTTCCATGGTCATGTGTGGGTTTACGCCACTGAAATCAAAGCTCGTTATGGCAATCCCGAGCCCGGGGATGTCGTCCAGCTTCAGGACATGCGCGGCAAGCCCCTGGGCAGCGCCATCTACAATCCGAAGTCCCAGATCAGCGCCCGCCTGTTTTCCTACCGGCGTCAGGACCTGGATCTCGACTTCTTCATCCGCCGGGTCGAACGAGCCCTGCGTTCACGCGAGTCGGCAGGCGTCGACACCAGCCTCTGCCGGCTCATCTGGAGCGAGTCCGACGGGCTTCCCGGCGTCATCGTGGACCGTTATGGCGACCACCTGGTCCTGCAAACGCTCACCCTCGCCATGGCCCAGCGCCAGGACCTGATCATCCAGGCCCTGGTGCAGGTGCTCTCACCGCGCAGCATCGTGCAGCGCAACGAAGGCAACGTCCGCAAGGCCGAGGGTCTCGACCAGGTGAAGGGCGTGGTCTGGGGCGAACAGCCCGATCCCTTCATCGTCCGTCATCAGGGCAGCGCCTTTCACGCCGACCTGCTCGAAGGCCAGAAGACCGGCCTTTACCTTGACCAGCTCGACAACTATCAGCAGGTCGCCACGCTGGCCAAAGGCCGCCGGGTCCTCGACTGTTTCACCAACCAGGGTGGTTTTGCCCAGGCCTGCGCCCTGGCCGGAGCCGCCGATGTCCTGGCCGTGGACATCAGCGAGTCCGCCGTCGCCCTGGCGGAAAAAAACGCCGCCATCGCCGGGGCGCGGGTGAAGTTCCTCGCCGCCAACTGCTTCGACTTCCTCAAGCAGCAGGAGTCGTCGGGCGCGACCTACGACCTCATCATCCTGGATCCTCCGTCGTTCACCAAGACCAAGGCTTCCGTGAAGGACGCCATGCGCGGCTACAAGGAGATCCACCTGCGTGCCCTGAAGATGCTCCAGCCCGGTGGCATCATGGCCACCTTCAGTTGCAGCCACCACGTCAGCCGTGGCGAATTCCATGCCTCCATCGAGGACGCCGCCGTGGACGCCCGCAAGACCCTGCGCCGGGTCACCACCTACACCCAGCGTCCCGACCATCCGATCCTGGCCACCATTCCGGAAACGGAATACTTGACCGGCTACGCCTACGAGGTCATCGCCTCCTGGTGATGTCAGTGCGCAGCCTGATTTAATTTCCATCCACGGGATCCTTTCGGGGAGCGCTCTTGCGCATCAAGCCAAGCGCCGTCTCCAACACATCCGGTCGGGTTCGATAAAGGCCAAGCATGTCGGCTCCCTGCGCCCCATGAACGCCGTTCACCGGGTCTGAAACCAGCTCCGCGTCGAGACCCGGAACTGCGGGCATGAAGATCCAATGCGCTTCCTTCAACTTCGCCTCCGAAGGCTGCCCTGGCTGATGCCGGTGAAGGAAGAACTGCAGCGTGTTGTATCCCGTCAGGACGAAGGCCACCGGCTCCGTCCCTACCTTCACCGCCGCCTGGTCCGCAAACCTTTTGAGGTTCTCGCCATAAGGCTTCATCGCCGCACTGCTAAAACACCAGAATTGAATGGACAAGCCGACGGCAAGCATCAGCCCCACCAGGCCAAAGGTCCTGGGTTGGAGTGAGAAATGGCGGCAGAGACTGAGGCATCCATAGGCGGCCAGGATGGCCATGGCAGGATAGGCGGGCAGGATGTAATCCGCCGTCTTGCCGACAGTCAGGGAGAAAAAGCCGAGGACGAGAAGCACCCACAGAATCGCAGGGGCCAGAGGATGACGAAACCACTGCCGGGGACGGATCATCCACAACGCCACAGCTGCGGCGACAGACCAGGGCAGCATCTTCTGCAGAAGCCAGACCGGGTTCCGGTGCAGACCGGTCAGCAGGGCGATCGTGCCACCTCCGCGTGAAACATCGCCGAATTGGTGCCCAACCCCGGCAATCCGGTGCAGCAGTTCCTTGCCGAGAAGCACCTGGACGAAGTGCTCCCTGTCAATCATGGCAACGGGCACCAGCCAAAGACCCAGGATGGCAAGAGCCGTGGGCACGCCCCAGAGCCAGCCTGTTAGTCGAGCGCGTCCCTTGCAGTCAGGAAGCAGCATCGAAGAAAGCGGCACATAAAGCATCGGCAACAGCATCGGCGGCCCCTTGGCCAGACCAGCCAGGCCGATGGCAACCCAGAGGGACGGGCGCATCCATGCCCCGGAGCCCGCTGGACTGCCCATGACGCGCGTTGCCAGAATCCAACCCAGGGTCAGGAAGCTCACCAGGACCGGATCGGGCCGGCAATGGTAAAAGGCATCCATGGTTCCCGGGTTTGTCAGCCAGGCGAGACCGGCAATGAGTCCGCCTTCCACGGCCCATTCGGACACCTCCTGACATTCTGAGAGAAGACGCCGCCCCATGGTGACCGTCAGCCAGAGCGTCAGCAGTGAACCCAGCAGCATCGGGAGCTTCACGGCCCACTCCGTCCAGAAGCCCATGGCCACGACCGGCGCCGCCAGCCAGTTGACCAGCACCGGCTTGGTTGACGGTGTGCCGAGGACATCCTCGGGAAGCAGCCACTGGTGGTTCAAAAGCATCGAAGCCGTGTAAGAAACCGTCCTGGGCTGGTCAAAACGCTGCAGGGCGCTGGGCCCCGTCAGGCGTGCAAGAACCATCAGCAGCAGGCTGGACACCAGCAGAAGCCGCAAAAGTCTCACCGGGATGCTGCGCTGACTTTTCTCCATGTCTGATGCGACGGCGGTCACGACGAAGTGACATCAAACCTGACCTTTCTTTTGATCAGCCAGGAGACTCCCACCAGATCATAGAGCCCGCGAAGGGCGCGCTCCCAGTTGGTGTACTTGCTCTCGCCGGCCAGCCTCTGGCGATGATTCACGGGGATCTCGGTGAAAGCGTATCCCGCTTGCAGCAGCAGGGCTGGAATGTAGCGGTGCATGCCATTGAAGGGCACCAGATGATCCACGCACTCCCGCTTCATCATCTTCAGCGAACAACCAGTGTCCTTGACGCCGTCATGCAGAAACGCGCGCCGGATGCGGTTGGCCCATTTCGAGGCGATTTTTTTCGAAGCCGTGTCCTGACGATTGGCGCGGTAACCGCAGACAAAATCCCTGCCACTGGCCTGCAGTTCCTGCCAGAGCCTCGGCAGTTCGGCCGGATCATTCTGACCATCCCCGTCCATGAGCCCGACAAAGGCGCAGCTCGCATTCTTCATGCCCGCATACATCGCGGCGGACTGACCTCGGTTACGAGTGGCTTTCAAGGCCACGACACGCGGACGGAAGCCGCAGAGGATCTGCCAGGTCGCGTCTGTTGAACCGTCATCCACGGCGATGATCTCCGCCTCGGGATTTGTGGCGATCACTTCGTCGAGCACGGCCTGCGCGGTTGCCTGCTCATTGAAAAAAGGAATGACGATCGAGTATTTCAAAGCCCGGGTGAACTGAAGGTTGGAAACATTTCTTTGCATGGGGCCTCAAGGCCTGCCAACGATTCTTTCGTAACACCTTTATGGTCCGGAGTCACGGGGCGTTGAGAACAATTCGCAGTCTTAACATGACCCGGTTCAATCCTTGAAGAGGCAGCCTCGCACGCATCCGTTCCGTTTTCACGTCCAGCACCTCCACACCCTCCGCACCCGGCATCTCCTGCCAGTGGAGCAGGTCGTTGGACCACTCGGGCAACAGGACCACTCCCCTCGCCTGCCGATGCCGACGGAACTCAAACAGACATTGATTCTGAGCCAGGACAACCCTGGGCAACAGGTCATCACTGGCCTTCGCAGGATCCAGGTTCATGGCAAACTCCGCCAGATTCGCCAGGCCATCCCCGTCAGGGTCATCCTCCATGCCGATGTCCGGCTTTCCCTTCCAGTCCCGCGCCCGCCTCCACGCATCGAAATCCATTTCGGGGACTCTCAGGGTGACACCCGCCAGCACCGGGTCATGGTCGCTGCTCCGGAAGGGTGTCCCGACATTCACCAGCTTTTGCGCCGGACTTTTGTTCGAAAGCCGGAAGTCATAAAACTCAGGCTCGTCCGCATTGATGTGCCAGTGTTCCTGCCCGGTGATCTGGGACTCCATGCTGATGCTGGCGAACAAATGATCCAACCTTCCCCGCCGGCCGTTGATGAGATAGCTGTGATCATTCATGCCATGGAAACGCTGCCCCTGGTCCTGCCAGCCGCCGGCACGCAGGACATCCAACGGGTCCTCCTCCCCGTAGGAGTTCAGGTCTCCGAGAATCATCTGATCAGGCTCGCCGCTTTCAGCCGCAAGTTCCTGAAGCCAGGTGTTCAGCCTCGCCGCCTGTCGGCGGCGCAGATCGTTGTAGCTTGACTGACCATCGTTCTGATCCTGATCCGCCCCGGAGGCTCCCGAGGATGACTTCGATTTCCAGTGATTCACACACAAGGTGAACTTCTCGCCGCTTTCCAGTTCCTCAAAGGTCTGTGCCAGCGGAAAACGAAGCGGCAAGGGCGTCGCCCCCGTTGAATTCCAGGCGGCATCCACATCCATCCGGCAGCCGCCCGCAAGACCCAGCCGGGAGGGCCGGTAGAGCAGCAGGCAGCGGATGAAATCAGCGGCGGCACCGGCCGCAGGATAGCCGCCCGGCGGATCAGGCACCACGGCATAGTCATCATCGACGGCCGCATTGAGCGCCGCCAGCAGGTCATGGACGGTCTCCTCTCGATTCTGCACCTCCATCAGGCCCAGGACATGGGCGTCCAGTCCCGCCAGAGCAGCCACCACCTTCTCCTTCTGCCTGTGAAACTCCTCCGGCCCCGCCGCCCCACGATCCGAGGTGCCGCCAAAGGTGGTGAAGTAGTTGTGCACATTCATCCCCGCCACCCTCAGCCGTCCGGGCACCTGGGGCGGGACATCCAAACGCGGGTTCACATCAACAAAGGGCACCGGCCCCGTGGGCTGCACTTTGTAGACACCGTTGGCAAAGACCATCATCCCCGTCAGGCCGGACACCGTGTCGCCGCAGCGCCGGGTCCCGAGGCTGTTCAGAAAGGGTGTCGGATCAGGAAACTGGGCTGTGGAGGCGTCATCCAGGGTGATCATTCGCCTAACCATCTGTCGTTCATGATCATGCAGCGCGGAGACATTTCCACGCCCTTCCACCGCAGTCCCTGAGGCGGGCACGTCGTTTGGGTCCATGATCTCCGTCGGCGCAACCAGAGGACCACCGGCCGCCAGCACCAGTTCGCCATAACGCGCATAATTGTCCGTCCCGCCGGCAATGCCGACGCCCGGGCTGGTGACCGACAGCTCCTGAAAAAAACGCACAAGCATTCCCTCATGGGCCTCGAAGGCGACGCCCGATTTCATGGGCAGCTCCAGGGCTGCGGGCTCCGGCCGTTCAGCACGTCCCTGCACGGCCATCATGGACACGCTGACAAGCTGGGTCATGCCTCCCGACTCCGACACCGTTCCAGTCACCCGCACCACATCTCCCGCCGAAACCGGCACGGAGGCCGCACTGCCCCGGTCCGCGATCCACAACCCTTCGGAACTCTCCGGATCCTCATCCTCGTCACTGGAAAGTGACTGGAGGAAAAAACCTCCCAGCGCCGGGGATCCCCCCTGAAAGTCCGCCGTCACCACGCCCATCACCCCCACGACCGCGCCAGCCAGCGGGCTTTGGCCGTCACGGCCCTGAACTAACGAAATGCGTGTCACCGAGGACGGTGCATGCAGGACTTCAAAGCTGCTCACGTGATCCGCCGCCATCGGCTGCAAGCTGCTGTTCATCACCTGCATGCCGAAAATGCGGAGAGTCACCGTCTCGCCCGCCGGCCAGGGATTCGAGGGTGTCAGCGTGTAACGCATCGGCCCGGCATGACTCACCGTCGCCTCCAGCCGCCCGCTGACATTTCCGTTCAGTTCGAACCAGGCCTCACCCGGAGTCACCGGCTGGTTGAATGTCACCACCACCGGCCGAAGCCCCCAGAGCGGGGTTTCATCCGCGGCAGGTTCCACCGCAGCAACCTCGGCCAGATCCGAAGCCGTCGGTGCGAAAAACAACACATCATCCAGCGCCAGCCCGTTGTCCGCCCCAGTTTCATCCAGGTCCCGCCAGCGCAGGATCAGCGTCTGACCGTCCGCCCAGGACAATCCGGTGACGGTTGCACTGCATTCGGTCCGGCAGGCCGGAGAGTTGCCGTTCATGCTGAACGCCGCCCCGGGCACAGCGCTCACCGCCAAGGCATCCATGGCGGCCACCGGCTTGAAAGTGCCGGAATCGATGTCTCCCCCGTCCGCCACGCGATACTCCCCCTTCAGCCCCGTCAACGATGCCGTGCCGCCATTGCGCCACTGCTCGGCGAAAAAGCTGATCGTGAACTCGTTCAGGGTTCGGCCCGTCCGGTTGACCAGCCTCCATCCAAGACTCGCGGCATGTCCGCCTCCGGCCAGCGATCCCAGCGCCCTGTCCCGGGCGGCCGGATGACCGAAGGAATACACCGACGCAGTGCCGGACGAACCATGGCCGGCCTCCAAGAGCAGCTGGGCGCCAGCCCTGGCATAGACTCCCCAGCCAACCGCCCCGGCGGCCATGACCGGCGCCTGAGCCAGCAGGACAGGTCCCTTGGCCACACCCTGATCAGAATAATCAAAAGTTTCGGAAAGCGGCAACGAATCAAAGTTCTGCCGCACCAGACCGCCGCCATAGTTCAATTGCCCGCAAAGCTTCAGAGGCAGAAGCAGAAGCACAGGCATGATGTTTAAGAAGGACATTCAACAGCGCTACCCGCGTCCCCCTTCCTGCCGCAAGCTCTCTCAACTCTGCTGCGAAAGCGAATAAATCAGCCACGCACCAACCCGCCTGCGGAGTGATTGCCAGCCCTGGCATGGGCCGTGCTTTGGAACATTTCGCCCCAACCTCACCCGCATGGCCATCCACGTCGCCCTCCGTCACGTCACCCGTTACAAATACGACCGCCCGGTCACGCTCTCACCTCAGGTGGTCCGGCTGCGACCCGCTCCGCACTGTCGCACGCCGGTGCTGAGCTATTCCCTCAAAGTCACGCCCGGCCAGCATTTCATCAACTGGCAGCAGGACCCTCAGAGCAACTACCTCGCCCGCCTCGTCTTCCCGGAAAAGACCACGGAGTTCTGCATCGAGGTGGACCTGGTGGCCGAGATGTCGGTCTACAATCCCTTCGACTTTTTCCTGGAACCCCAGGCGGAGCACTTCCCCTTCCGTTACGACCCGGCGCTCAATCATGAGCTGGAGCCCTTCCAGCGCCGGCTTCCCCTCACTCCGCTGGTCACGGCCTACCTCCGTGAAATCCGCCACCAGCTGATGAACGGCCATGCACCGCTCACCCACGCCCCGGTGCCGCATTCGGAAACCACCGACCCCCATGACCACGGCATCCTGCCCGAGTCGGATGTCGCTCTCACAGAATCCGGCAAGGAAACCCGGGTCAGGACCATCGACTTCCTCGTTGGAATCAACCAGATGCTTTGGAAGGACCTGCGCTACACCATCCGCCTTGAGCCTGGCGTCCAGACACCTGAGGAGACCCTCGAGCTCTGCAGCGGCTCCTGCCGGGACTCGGCCTGGCTCCTTGTCACCCTCTTCCGACACCTCGGCATGGCCGCTCGCTTCGTCAGCGGCTACCTGATCCAGCTCAAGCCGGACGTCAAAAGCCTCGACGGCCCCAGCGGCGCCGAAACGGACTTCACCGATCTTCACGCCTGGTGCGAAGTGTATCTTCCCGGCGCCGGCTGGATCGGTCTCGACCCCACCTCCGGGCTGCTGGCGGGCGAAGGCCACCTTCCCCTTGCCGCAACTCCAGACCCGCAGAGCGCCGCCCCCATCACCGGGGCCGTGGACAAGTGCGAGGTGGAGTTCGAGCACGCCATGTCCATCGCCCGCATCTTTGAGTCGCCCCGGGTGACCAAGCCCTACACGGCGGAGCAATGGGCGGAGATTGAAAAGCTCGGCCACCACATCGACGAAGACCTTGTGGCGGGGGATGTGCGGCTCACCATGGGGGGCGAGCCCACCTTTGTCAGCATTGACGACATGGACGGCGCCGAGTGGAACACCGCCGCCGTTGGCCCGAAGAAGCGTCTGCTCTCAGGCGAGCTCATCAAACGTCTGCGCCATCGCTTCGGCCCCGGCGGCCTTCTGCACTACGGCCAGGGCAAATGGTATCCGGGCGAATCCCTGCCCCGCTGGGCCCTTGGCTGCTACTGGCGCAAGGACGGCGTGCCGGTCTGGAACGATGACAGCCTCATCGCCGACGAATCCCGGGACTATGGGCATGGCGAAGCCGAGGCGCGCAGGTTCGGCCTTGCCTTGTCCGCAGCGCTCGGTGTCAACCCACGCTGGCTCAAGGAGGCCTACGAGGATGTGTATTACTACCTCTGGAGGGAGAAGCGTCTGCCGGTGAACGTCGACCCCTTCAAATCGAACCTCAAGGACAAGGATGAGCGCGCTCGCCTTGCCCGCATCTTCGAGCAGGGGCTCGACAAGATCGTGGGTTATGCCCTGCCGCTGGAGCGCGCCTGGAACGGAAGCGAACTGCGCTGGCAGAGCGGCCCCTGGTATGTGCGGGATGACACCCTGCATCTCATCCCCGGTGATTCGCCAATGGGCCTGCGCCTGCCGCTGGACTGCCTGCCCTGGGTCAGCAGCACCGACTATCCCTGGATCTACCCGACGGATCCTTCCAGCGACTGGCCGGACCTGCCTCCGCGTCCGGAAAGCCGCCAGCATTTCCTCAGCGAAGTCGCAGGATGGCTTCAGGAACCATCAGGAGCACCTGGCACCCCGTCCAGCTATGCCGCCGCCAGGTATGCCGGACAGGGCAGGCCCGAGCGCCGGAAGCTTGAGCCCCTGCAGGAGCCTGCAGAAGACCCGCGCAGCAGCACCGGAGAACGCTATCCGCTGCCGCAGGAGTCCGCCGCCTGGGTCATCCGCACCGCCGTGTGCTTTGAACCCCGCAATGGCCGCCTGCACATCTTTCTGCCGCCCGTCGCGGACACTGAGGATTACCTCGACCTCGTTGCTGCGGTTGAGGACGTGGCAGCCGCCCTGAAGACACCCGTCATCATCGAGGGCACGCCGCCGCCCTTTGACCCACGCCTCAACGTCATCAAGGTCACGCCCGATCCTGGCGTCATCGAAGTGAACATGCACCCCGTGACGAAATGGCCGGACCTCGTGCACAACACCACCGTGCTTTATGAGGAGGCGCGCCAGACCAGGCTGGGCACGGAGAAGTTCATGATCGACGGCCGCCACACCGGCACCGGCGGGGGCAACCACATTGTCTTTGGCGGTGAACGTCCGAAGGACAGTCCGCTGCTGCGGCGCCCCGACCTTCTGAAAAGCCTGCTGGGCTACTGGCACAACCACCCCAGCCTCAGCTACCTTTTTTCCGGTCTCTTCATCGGCCCCACCAGCCAGCACCCGCGCGTTGACGAGGCGCGCAACGATGCCCTTTTTGAGCTCGAACTGGCCTTCAAGGAACTGGACCGCCAGACCCAGTCCTCCGGCACGCCCCCGCCCTGGCTTGTCGACCGCCTGTTCCGCAACCTTCTGGTCGACGCCACCGGCAACACCCACCGCAGCGAGTTCTGCATCGACAAGCTGTTTGACCCGTCCAGCAGCAGCGGCCGCCTCGGCCTGGTCGAGCTGCGTTCGTTCGAAATGCCGCCTCACGCGGAGATGAGCCTCGCCCAGCACCTGCTGCTGCGCGCCGCCATCGCCCGCTTCTGGAAGCAGCCCTATGAGGAGAAGCTCGTGCGCTGGGGCACCGAGCTCCACGACCGCTTCCTGCTGCCGCACTTCGTCTGGGAGGACCTGTGCGACATCATCTCCGACATGCAGGAGTTCGGCTACGATCTGAAGGCCGAATGGTTTGCGCCGCACTTCGAGTTCAAGTTTCCCTCCATCGGCGCCACCACCCACCGCGGCGTGCATCTGGAGCTGCGCACCGGGCTCGAGCCCTGGCATGTGCTGGGTGAGGAAGGAGCCGCCGGCGGAACTGTCCGTTACGTCGACAGCAGCCTGGAGCGCATCCAGGTGAAAACCGCCGGACTGGTGGGCGGACGCTACGTCATCACCTGCAACGGTCGCCAGATTCCCTTGCACCCCACCGGCACCAATGGCGAATACGTCGCCGGCGTCCGTTACCGTGCCTGGCAGCCGGGGGAATGCCTGCATCCCACCATCGAGGTGCACAGCCCGCTGACCTTCGACATCGTCGACACCTGGAACAAGCGCAGCCTGGGCGGTTGCACCTACCATGTCGCCCATCCGGGTGGCCGGAATTACGAAACCTTCCCCGTCAACAGCTACGAGGCCGAGAGCCGCCGCCTGGCACGCTTCTTCGCCAGCGGCCACACCCAGGACAGGTTCACCCCGGTTCAAATCGAGCAGGTGCCGGAGTTCCCCTTCACCCTCGACCTGCGGCTTGGCTGATCTGAAGCAGACGGATTCAAAAAGCACCCATCAGGCCCATGCGGCTGCAAGCTGGTGGCAGCGGGCGTCGTTACCCCGCCGATGTCGCCCAGAATCGAACGCCGCACCCTGCTCCGCGGGATTGGAGCCAGCCTGGCCCTGCCCTGGCTGGAAATCATGATTCCCCGGGCACGGGCGGCCGTCAGCCTGCCGCCGCGGCGGTTTGTGACCTTCTTCCAGCCCAACGGCGTCTATCCAAAAGCGTGGAATGTGATCGGTGACGGCGAGGCCTTCAGCCTGTCGCCCATCCTGGAGCCCCTGGCGGAGTTCAAGAAGGACCTGGTCGTGCTCAGCGGCATCGACAGCATCGGCAAAGGCCACGTGAAGCTCACCGGCGCTTTTCTCACCGGCACCGCCATCGAAAACGGCGTCAACGGGGTCTCCGTGGACCAGGTGATCGCCCGGCAGATCGGCCGGGGCACCCGCTTTGCCAGCATCGAACTCGGCACCGAGCCACCGCGCCAAGGCTTGGCCGGAGACGATCCCATCGCGCTGGCCAACACGGTTTCCTGGAGCAGCCCCACCCAGCGCATCTCCCCCGAAATCAGCCCCCGGGCAGCCTTTGACCGTCTGTTCCGCGACCCCTCTTCGGCCGAAGCCAAACGAGCCGCCGAAAACCGTCGCAGCGTGGTTGACCTTGTGCTGGAGGATGCCCGCAGGCTGCAAAAAGTCGCCAGCGGCCGGGATCGACAGAAAATCGACGAATACCTCGAAGGCGTGCGCAGCGTGGAGCAGCAAATTGAACGCACCCTCAACCCTCCCGCTCCGGAGTGGACACCCCTGACAGCACCTGACCTGACGCGCCCTCCAGCCGGGATCCCCATGGGCAAGGACCAGCACATGAAGCTCATGCTCGACCTGCTCGTGCTCGCCCTGCAGACCGACACCACCCGTGTCGCCACCTTCATGAGCGCCCACGGCTTCAGCCGACAGAACTTCACGTTCCTGGACGGTGTGAAGAATGACCACCACGGCATGAGCCACCACAAGAACCAGGACGCCCTCGTGCATGAATACACCACCGTCAGCCGCTGGTATGCCGGACAGGTTCGTTACCTCGTCGAGAAGATGAAAAACGTCGATGAAGGCAATGGCTCGATGCTCGACAACAGCCTGGTCCTTTATGGCAGCGAGATGAAGGACGGCAACGGCCACATCAAGGAGGACCTTCCTCTGGTGCTGTTGGGCGGCGCCCAGGGCCGCCTGCGGACCGGCCGCCATCTCGCCCTGGCCCAGGGCACACCGCTGGCCGACCTGCACCTCACCCTGGCGCGCCAGTTTGGCGTCGAGATGGAAACCTTCAACGAGACCGGCCGCAGCACGCTGAACGGCCTGTTTGCCTGAAGTGGCGCCAGGCCATCCCTGATCCATTCCCCAACCCACTTTGATTCATGAGACACCTTCTGCCCCTCATCCTTCTCATCGCATCCAGCCCCGCCTTCGCCGCGCTGAGCCTGCCCCACTTTTTCTCCGATCACATGGTGTTTCAGCGTGAACGCGCATCCGCCATCTGGGGCAAGGCGAACCCGGGAACCGAGGTGACCGTGGCCTTCAAAGGCAGGTCGGCAGCCGCCAGGGCAGACGCGAATGGCAGGTGGCGGGCCCAGATTGAAACCGGTCCGGCGGATTCCAAGGGCGCCGTCATGACGATCTCCACCGGCTCCGAGAAGGTCGAGATCAAGGACGTGCTCATCGGCGAGGTCTGGTTCGCCTCGGGCCAGTCGAACATGCACTTCACCATGAACCGCGCGCCGGAATACGCCGGGCTGATCGCTGAATCCAATCATCCGGGCCTGCGCATGTTCAACGCCCCGGTGGTGACTGCCGTGGAGAACCAGGACGACATCGACGGCACCTGGCAGGCCGCCACGCCGGAAACGGTGCCCGGCTTTTCAGCCGTGGCCTTCTTCTTTGCCCGCAAGCTGCATCTCGAACTCGGCATCCCGGTCGGTGTGATCAAATCCTCCTGGGGTGGCAAACCGGTCGAGACCTTCACCAGCCGTGAGGCGCTCAACACGCTTCCCGCCACCCAGTCCATGGTCAGCGCCCTGATGGAAGCCGACTCCCAGTATGACGCCGCCAAGGCCCAGGCCGCTTATGAAAAGGCCCTCGAACAGTGGAAGGCCTCCATGGCCAAGTCGAAGGGACGCCCGGCAGGCGAACGCAAACGTCTCGGCAAGAAGCCCGAAGCTCCCAAGCGCCCCCTCGCCACCGAAGGCAAGCCAGGCGTACTTTTCGCCTCCATGATCCATCCGTTCGTCGGCTACACGATGCGGGGCGCCATCTGGTATCAGGGCGAAGCCAATGCCAAGCCCGGAGCCGTGCCCTACGACCAGACGCTGCCCCTGATGATCAACGACTGGCGGAAGCGCTGGAATGACGAGTTCTCCTTCTACTTTGTCCAGCTTGCCAACTTCCATGAGCCTTCCACCGAACCCGGCACGCCAGACGCCTGGGCGCTGCTCCAGGACCGCATGCGGCGCATGCTCGATTCCACGCCAAAGACCGGCATGGCCGTCACCAACGACATTGGCGACGCCAAAGACATCCATCCCAAAAACAAAAAGGATCCCGGGGAACGCCTGGCACGCTGGGCTCTCGCCAAGGACTAC
Organism: uncultured Prosthecobacter sp.; assembly: GCA_964642905.1. Lineage (GTDB taxonomy): Bacteria > Verrucomicrobiota > Verrucomicrobiia > Verrucomicrobiales > Verrucomicrobiaceae > Prosthecobacter. Next base: position 958 of record CAZXPU010000111.1, on the reverse strand, counting down.
GGCAGGGACCTGGTCTGGTCCGGCCCCTTGTTCAAGTCGAGCAGGCCTGAAAAGAACGGCGTCTGGGTGACCTTTGACCAGGCCGGCGACGGTTTGAAGTCACGCGACGGCGGAGCCCTGAAGCGCTTTGAGATCGCCGGTGCGGACAAGGTCTGGCACTGGGCGGACGCCACGGTGGAAGGTCGGGACCGCATTCGGATCAGCAGCCCGAAGGTGCCGGAGCCCGTCGCCGTTCGCTACGCCTGGGCCGCCAACCCGGAGGGGGCCAACCTTGTGAACAGCGAAGGCCTGCCCGCCTCGGTCTTCCGCACCGACGACTGGGACGATGTCGAAATCAAGGTGGACGCCTCGGCCTCCAGGACCGTCGAGGAGCGGCGCGCCCTCGCCGCTGAAATCAAGGCCCTCGCCGCCAAGCGTAACCAGCTAGATCGCAAAAGCCCTGAGCACCAGGCGCTCCAGGAAAGGTTCCAGGAGCTGATGAAGAAGTTCAAGGCCGGGGCGCCGAAGAAGTGATCCGGCGCCCGCACCCTGAACTCCCGCCATTTGGCTACATCCGGCAGATGAGCAGTTCGCGCTCGTAGACGAGCTCCTTGGGAAGGTGCGTCTTGAGGTCCAGGAACAGCTCCTCGTGGGACAGGATCTCCTGACGCCACGCGTCCCGGTCAAAGGCCTGCAGCTCCTCGAACTTCTCGCTGGGGAAGTTCATGCCGGTCCAGTCGATGTCCTCATGATGGGGTACCCAGCCGATCGGCGTCTCCTTGGACATGCCATGGCCGGTGGCCCGGTCGACGATCCATTTCAGGATGCGCATGTTTTCGCTGAAGCCGGGCCAGAGGAACTTGCCGTCCTTGTCCTTGCGGAACCAGTTCACATGGAAGATGCGCGGGGTCTCGGTCAGGCGCCGCTGCATGGAGATCCAGTGGCGGAAGTAGTCGCCCATGTTGTAGCCGCAGAAGGG
>CAZXPU010000110.1:0-19488 GCA_964642905.1 uncultured Prosthecobacter sp. | reverse complement strand
CTTTTGCTGTCCGTCCATTTACGAGCCTTTCGGCATCATCAATCTGGAGGCCATGGCCTGCGAAACTGCTGTCGTCGCCAGCGCTGTCGGCGGCATCAAGGAGGTCGTGGTGCCGGGCGAAACCGGTATCCTGGTTCCTCTCGACCAGCAGCAGGAAAGCCCCTTTGAAGCCACCGATCCTGCGCGCTTTGCCAGGGATCTGGCGGAAGGTATCAACAGCCTCATGGCCGACCCTGAAAAACGTCGGCGCATGGGCCTGGCGGGTCGTCAGCGGGCCGTGGATCGTTTCAGCTGGGCAAGCATCGCCCAACGCACCAAGACGCTGTACGACTCCCTGATTCAGCCACGTTCCTGAGGGCGATGAGGCCAGCTTCCCTTTCACGGGCGGGCTGGCCAAACCTGTCCAGGTCATCCTGAGAAATGGAGGCGGCAAGAACCGTCGCACGGCGGCACTTGCGAAAGTCCTGCAACCACGCTCCTCTAGTCGGCCCATGACACTGATCTCCGGAACCGCCGTTGCTGAAAAAGTCCTCGAAGAATGCCGCCGTGACATCGCCGAACTGGCGAAGCAGGGGAAAAAGCCGGGACTGGCCGTCATCCTTGTGGGGGATGACCCTGCCTCCCGCGCTTATGTTCGCTCGAAGGACAAGAAGTGCCGTGACCTGGGGTTGCATTCCGTGAAGCTGGAGCTGCCCGCTTCCACCACGCAGGAGGAGCTTCTGGGGCATGTCGAAACCCTCAACAACGACCCGAGCATTCACGGCATCCTGGTGCAGAGCCCGCCGCCGAAGCACATCGATGAAGCCGCCATCGTGCGTGCCATCAATCCGGCCAAGGATGTTGACGGCTTCCATCCGGTGAATGTGGCGAAACTGGCGCTGGAAGACCCCACGGGCTTTGTCCCCTGCACTCCTCTTGGCTGCCAGCGCCTGCTGATTGACGCCGGCATTGAGACCAAAGGGGCCAATGTCGTGGTGGTCGGCCGCAGCATGATCGTTGGCAAGCCGATGGCGCTGCTGCTCATGGCCAAGGGCGTTGGAGGTGATGCCACCGTCACCGTGGCGCATTCCCGCACCCGCGACCTGGCCGCCGTCTGCCGTCAGGCGGACATCGTTGTCGCTGCGATCGGGCGTCCGGAATTCCTCCGTGCCGAGCACGTCAAGGAAGGCGCCGTCGTGATTGATGTCGGCATCAACCGTGTCGAGGCGCCGGGAACAGAAAAAGGCTACAAGCTCGTGGGCGACGTCGCCTTTGATGAAGTGGCGCCGAAGTGCCGGGCCATCACCCCGGTTCCGGGCGGTGTGGGGCCGATGACCATCGCGATGCTGATGGCCAACACGATCAAGGCCTGCAAGCAGGCCTGATTTGCCGACACGGAGCGCGGAACTCCGATTCCGCAGCAACGCGAACGCAGGATTGGCGTGGAGGAGCCCTTCTGCTTCGTTCGAATCCCCGGCCCGTTCTGCGTGCTGAAGCAGGCATGTGGCAGGTTCGCATGTATGCGAGCGAACCCCCTTGCCGCGAATTTGGAAATCCACGCCCCGGCGCTGGCGCGTGGATCTACCGGAGCCGCACTTTGCTCCCTGTGTTTGCTACAGCCCTTTGACCTTGGTCTTCACGCGCAGCAGGAACATGTCGGCGGTGATGTAGAGGGTGCTGCGGTCTTCGCCGCCCCAGGCGCAGTTGGCTGTCGCCTGCCCCGTGAGGATGGTGCCGAGGTGCCGGCCGTTTTTGTCGAGGATGAGCACGCCTCCGGGACCGGTGGTCCAGAGGTTGCCCTGCTGATCCACCTTCAGGCCGTCGCAGCCTCCCTTGCGTTCCGCAGACTTCAGTTTTTGCGCGTTGAACAACACGCGCCCGTTGGACACGCTGCCGTCCTGGGACAGATCATAGGCCATGATCCTCGTGTCATCCTTGTCCGACACGGCGATGTAGATCTGCTTTTCATCCGGGCTCAGGGCGATGCCATTCGGCCAGCGGATGTCGTCGATCAGGAGCTTCACCTTGCCTTCCCTGCTGATCGAATAGATGCCGTGATAAGGAGCCTCAGGCTGCTCGCCCTTCTTCATGCCATAAGGCGGGTCGGTGAAGAAGACCGTGCCGTTGCGGGCGATTACGAGGTCGTTCGGGCTGTTGAAACGCTTCCCTTCATGCCTGTCGGCAAGCACGGTGAAGCTGCCATCCTTTTCGAGCCGTGCCACCCGCCGCTCGCCATGCTGGCAGAGCACCAGGTTGCCGCCTGCATCCACGGCGAGACCGTTGGAGCCCTGGCCGCCGTCGCCGGAAAGGTTCCCGCTGGGCTTGAGGACGACGGAGGCCGCCGGGTCACCTTCGGCCCAGCCAAAAACCGTGTTTTCCGGCACGTCGGAGAACAGGATCCTGCCATTCTTCCAGACCGGTCCCTCGGACCAGTTGAACCCGGACGCAAGCACTTCAATCCTGGCGTTCGCATCCAGCAGGGTGTCGAGGGCGGGATCGAGCTTTTCAATGCCTCCCTTGAATTCCGGCACCTGGGCGGCGGCAAGGGAGACGGCGGAGGCGACGCATGCAAAGGTCGGAAGGATGCGGTTGATCATGGGCGGACAGCCTAACGAAAACCTGGGAATGAGGCAAGCCCGGTGCATGCCATAAATCATCCGCAGCAGTGTGTCTGCCGGGGGGCGGCTCAGCGGTCGTCACGCCTGCGCCTGCCGCCCTGATGCATCTGCACATGAGCCTTGGGGCGTCGTCCGTGAAGGACCTTGAAACCGTCCTTCTCGATGACCGTGCGGGCCTCTTCAAAGCAGTCGCGCATCAGGTTTTCATAGGGCAGGTGCTTGTTGGCCACCAGCCACAGCTCGCCTCCCGTCCTCAGGGACGAGGCGGCCTGGGTGATGAACTTGATGCCTAACAAAGGGTCGGCATCCCGTCCGTCGTGGAACGGAGGGTTCATGACGACCACGTCATACCTGCCCGCGCCGGTGCCGGAGGTGACGTCACTCCAGACAATGCGCGGACGGATGTGGGTCGGCACATTGCCGACATTGCGGCGCAGGCATTCCAGCGCGGCGGCATCGGCCTCAAAACAATCCAGGCTGCGGATGCCGCGGCAGTGGTTGAGAAGGTGGACGCTGAGAAAGCCCCAGCTCGCCCCAAAGTCGGCCGCAGCCCCGCTGAGCGAGGGCGGCAGATGTTCCGAGAGCAGGCGCGAGCCGGTGTCGATCTCATCCCAATGAAACAGCCCGGGGGCCGACCAAAAACGTCCTTCGAGGATCCGGCGCATGGCGCCCGCCTCTTTCCACGGGGTGAGTTTGGCAAGATCCCAGGGATGATCCTTCACCGCCCAGAACACACGGCTGTGATGCTTGGACAGGGTCTGGATTTCACCGGCGACCTCGGCCAGCTGCTGCTCGGTGCGTTTGGCGCCCCAGTCGTTGTGGAGCGAGACCACCAGCGTGCCGCCTTCCGCGAGAAGTTCATGGGCGCGGGCGATGTCGGCCAGGATGGTTTCACGCTGGCGTTCGGGCAGAAGCAGGATGGTCTGGAAGGGGCCTGCACTGTCCTTGGCCACCGCATGACCGGCGGCCTCCAGGGCCAGGGCGCGGGGCTTCCAGGGCTGCTCGCAGGTGAGTCTTCCCTGAAAACGCCCGAGGCATTCCGAAGGCTGGGCCCTCATGAAAAGCACGCGCCCCTCGGCTCCGAGTTCCGGGTGGGTGTCAAGGGTGTAGGTCAGGGCGTCGAGAGCGTGCATGAGGGGGGCGTGGAGGCTGGACGAAGCTCAGCGTCCGCATGAGGCGGATCGGAGGCTTCGTCCCTGCGGGAAGAAGCTGGGGGCGGGACTCAGGGCACCTCGTAGGTCGGCAGGCCCGAAACCTCAAAGCGCGCCATCTTGACCTCGTCGGCGATTTCGTTCAGGGCATCGACTTCAGCTGCCGTGAAGAGCAGCCCGCCCGCCTTGGCCGTGTGGGCCGCATTCTGCGCCTCGGGCTGGCCGGGAAGCATGCAGCTTTCATTGCCGTGTCCCAGAATGTCATCGATGACCGCCTTCACGTTGTCGGCAAAGGACCGGCCTTTGGCGAACATGCCGCTGGAGATGGCGTCGGGATGAATGACCTGGAAATAGAAGCTGCTGGTGCGCTTTTCGCCTGCCGGGAAAGCGCAGCCCTTGACGTCCGGGTGGGCGCCGCCGCCGCGCAGGGTGGGCAGGCTGCCGCCGATCATGCCGCCCATGACCTCGATGAGCAGACTGAGGCCGTAGCCCTTGTGGGCGCCAAACGGAAGCAGCCAGGCGGCCTCATTGGCATCGGTGGTCGGCTTGCCTTCCTTGTCGACGGCGGCGCCTGCCGGCAGGGGTTTGCCTTCGCGCTTGAGCTGCTGGACCCGGCCCATCGCCACGGTGCTGGTCGCCCAGTCGATGACGATCGGGAAGCCGCAGGCGTCCTGGGTTGGCAGACCCCAGGAGTGAGGGTTGGTGCCGAGCACCGGAAACTTGCCGCCAAAGGGCACCACTTCCGCAAGCGTGGAGGTGCAGTTCGTATAGGCGATGTAACCCTTTCTGGCTGCATCCATGACATAGCCGCCGCCCCAGAGATAGTGGAAGGCGTTGTCCACGCTCACCTGGCCAACCCCATACTTGTCAGCCAGCTCCATGCAGCGCTCCATGGCGCTGAAGGCCACGCTCTGCCCGAGCTTGAGCTGAGCGTCCCAGGCCTCGCTGGCGGCGAACTTCTTCTCGATGACCCGGATTTCCGCTCCTGGCTTGCAGCCTCCCGTGGCGCTGCCGAACAAATGATCCAGATGCAGGGCCTTGATGGCGTTGTGGGTGCGGATGCCATGAGCGCTCGCCATCTCACAGAACCGGGCGGCGTCCTCGGCCTCGGCGGCTGTGTAGCCGCGGTGGACATAGGCGGCGCGGACGAGGTTGTTATGGGCCTGCGTGGGAACGATGTGGTAGGTGGTGGGCATGGCTGGGGCGGGTTCTTTGGTGCCGCGTTGTTTGAAGCAGGATGGCGGGCTGGTCAAGGCGTGGGTCTTGGCCATGACAGCCTGCGGTCGTCATGCCGTTCCTGGTGAACACAGCCTGTTTTCAAGATCGACAGGGGCGGCCTGCACGGGTTAACCGTGATGGAAACCATGAAGACGGCTCCCCGGACCTTTCCCGCCAGCTTGATTTTTCTCATGGCGCGGCTGCCCAGGCCCCTGGGGTTCATCGGTCATCACATCCTGGGCATCCTGCATTATGCCTACCTGATCCGGATCTCCCTTCTGGGCATTGTCGTGCTGCTGGCCCTGCCCCTGCTTGCTGTTGGGCCGCTCAGGACACTGGTGCTCGGGGCCTATGACGTTCGTTCGTTTGCCGGAGCGCTGCTCATCGGCTTTTCGCTGGTGGTCACGGCAGGCTGCCTGATCCATCAGCGCAAGCTCGTCGACCTGCACGGCGCGGAAAGGTTTGGAGCTCCGCTGAGCCCCCTCAAATCCGGCATGACCCGGGCCTGGAGCTGGTTGTTAGGCACGGCCGTCGCCCTGAATGGCGTCGTCGTGCTTCGAGCTTCTGAGGCCAGGCTTTTCCTGCCCCTGCTTGGCGGGCTCCTGGGCGGCATGTTCCTGGCCCAGGGACTTCGGCACGCTCTGCACTGCCTGGAGACCCGGCTTGCGGACGCCCGTCACGGCCTTCCCCGCCGCATGGTGGCCTTCCTGGTTTCCAACGGACTTCAGCCTTCGCCTGGCTTCATTGAGACCCGTCGGCGCGGGGACGCCTTCACGCCGGACAACGTCACTCTGTGTGACGGTCATCTCAGCGCCTTTGTCTATGCAAGCCTTCTGATCGCCATCTTCATCCTGGTGGAGGACCACAGCATCCATCCGCTGGCATCCCTGCTGCTTCTGGTCTGCGTGCTGACACTGCTCATCAGCGTGGTGGCCTTCCTGCTGGACCGTCATCGCGTGCCTGTCATGGCGGGTGTCGCCGCCTACTGCCTGTTCATGAACCTGTGGCGCGAGAGCGACCACTACTATCCGGTGCTCCCACGCTCCGCCTCCGCCCAGCCCCTGCCCATCCCTGCGGCCATCGTGGACAGAAGCGTCGAGGCCGGACTGCCGCTGGTGGTGGTTTCCGCAGCGGGCGGAGGGATTCAATCCGCCGCCTGGACCACGCGGGTTCTGGCCGAATTGGAAAAGCAGATGGCCGCCGCCGGAAGCCCGGGTTTCCATCGCTCCGTCCGGCTCATTAGTGGCGTGTCCGGTGGCAGTGTCGGCGCGCTCCAATATGTCCATGCCCTCGGGCTGAACGGGGAAACTCCCCCGCTCGACCAGGCTGCCTCAGCCGCTGGCAGCAGCAGCCTCTGGGCCGCCGTGCTGGGCCTGGTGAAGAAGGATTTCGTGCGGGCGACCCTTCCGATGCTTTTCACCACCGAACGAAAACTGTTTCAAGACCGCGGCAGAATGCTGGAGCTGGCCTGGAGTGAAAACGCCGCCGCCCGTCATCAGCGCGGCTGCCTGGAATCCGCCACCCTTCATGAATGGGGCCTGGATGCGGCGGAACTGAAAAGGCCGGCCCTTGTCTTCAACGCCACAGTCGTCGAAACCGGCGAGCGCATGGCCATCTCCACCGCGCCGCGCAGGCCTCTGGGCTACTATTCCTTTGAGTCCCAGGGGATCCGTGCCCAGGACCGGGTGGGCAGCTTTGAATTCACCGAACGCTACCTTGCGGACATTCCCATGGTGACGGCGGCCAGGCTTTCAGCAACCTTTCCCCTGATCAGTCCGGCGTCCCGCCCCGCCATCAGTCCGGAGCCCGGGCGCGGGCTGATTCTTCCAGGGGCCGAACATGAACGAGTGTTTCCGCGTGGCGGCAGCCTGCATCATGTCGTGGATGGAGGTTATTTTGAAAACAGCGGTCTGGTCGGAGCGCTGGAATGGCTCGACGAAGCGCTCACGGACCTGAAGAAAGCCGGGCGCAGACTGCCGGAGGAAGTCCTCGTGATTGAACTCGCGGCGTTCCCGGATCCACCCGAGGACCTGCTCAGGCAGCGTCCGCTGGATCTTGGTCGGAAATCCCAGGGAAGCCTGTTCGACCTGCTCTCTCCGGCCATCACGATGGCGGGCGTGCGCAACAGCAGCCAGTCGGCCTTCGCCAGCCAGCTGCTCATGCAGTTCAGCCGTCGCTGGCAGCTTGAACTCGATCCCGCCAAGGCATCCGCCCGGCAGTTCATCCGGCATGTCAAGATCAAGCCATCCGCTCCGGAGGACGCGGAAACCGAGCCTTCTTCCGGCCTCATGCAGAGTCTTCGTGACTGGTTTTTCATCCAGGCCAGCCTGAATCATGCCCCTCTGTCCTGGCATCTGCGAAGCGGTGAAGTGGCCCAGATCAACAAGGCTGCCGAGGAGGCGGTGAAGTCGATGTTGTCCCGGGACGAGCAGATGCTGGCCCAGAGCCTGGCGGAGCCTTCCACCAGTCCGCCGCCGCAACCCGTTCCCTTGCCGACCCCTGCACCTAAACCTGCGCCTAAACCTGCGCCTAAACCTACACCTTCAGCTGCCGTAACAGTCGAGGCACCACGCAGGAATGTCCGGGTTTTCAAGAACAGCGAACTCTTCAGGCGTTTCATCGTGCCGGAGCGCAGTCGTGTGAACCCTCGGGACAACAAAACCCCATGAATCCGGCCCCCTCACGCCAACCTCTCTTCTGGCTGACCGTTGCCGCCTGGGCGGCCACCCTTCTGCTTGCCCTCGTGCTGGCCCGGCAGGAAAGCCTGTGGAGCCTTCCCATGAAACGGATGCAGGACCTTGGCTTTCATCATGGAGGCACGAATCCCATGGTCGCGCTGCAGCTGGCCGACAGCCCTGAAATCGTGGACCAGATGATGCCTGAGAAACTCGACACAGGCAGGGCGGATCGCGCCAATGCCCTCCGCCTCGTCCAGTGGGACTTCCCTTTCCTGGTGAGTTATGTCCTGCTCTTTGTTCTTCTGGCCATGCGTGTCAGGCATGGTCGTCGAAGGTGGCTGCTGATCAGCCTCGCTGTATTCACGGGCTTGTGCGACGTGCTTGAAAACCTCCAGCTGCTGGCCGCCATTCGCAGCACCACGGAGAATGCCGGGAGCTTTCATCCCTCCCTGCTTGTCGCGGCCGCCACCCTGAAGTGGACGGCGTTGTTCGTGTTGATCACGCTGACCGGTTATTCGGAGCTGACCCAGTCCACCTACCGGAGGCTTCCCGCCTTCTGGCGCTGTGTGAGCGCCGTGCTCATGCTCACCGGGGGCGTCACCGGGCTGCTGTGGAGCGGCGGACTGAACTCCGTCCTGCTTCTGCAGAACGGTCTGGCCTTTGTCGCCGCCTCCTTCGCGTTGTTTCCCCTGAGGTTTCTGCTGCCGGACGGCAAATGGTGCCGATGATTTCCATGGCACCCCGGATGAACACGCGTTGCCAGCCTCCGTTCACCGTCTAGCATTCGTCCGATGCCCGTGAATCATTTTTACAACGCCTTCGACACCGGAACCCTCACCGGTCGTCCGGCCCATCCGGACGAATACCGGAACCCCTTCCAGATCGATCGTGACCGCATCATCCACAGCAGCGCCTTCAGAAGGCTGCAAAACAAGACCCAGGTCTTTCTGTCGGGCGAGTACGACTTCTACCGGACGCGGCTCACCCACAGCATCGAGGTGGCCCAGATCGGCCGTTCCATCTGCGGCTGGCTCACCAGCCAGGGCGGCATCCTCGGGGATGACTGCCATATTGACGCCGACCTGGTGGAATGCGCCTGCCTCGCCCATGACCTCGGCCACCCGCCTTTCGGCCACACCGGGGAACGCACCCTGCACCGCCTGATGCAGCCGCATGGCGGCTTTGAGGGCAACGCCCAGACCCTCAGGCTGCTGACCGAGACCCTGTTCAACGAAGGACGTGACGGCATGAACCCGACACGCGCCCTGCTGGACGGCATCCTCAAATACAAGACCCTGCATGCCGAGGCCGGCGGCGCACCTAACCATTACCTGTACAACGATCAGGAAAAGTGGCTGGACTTCACCCTGGGAGGCCAGGCCTTCCCCGTCGAACTGACGCCCGGCACGGAGCGCAACCGCTTCAAAAGCATCGAGTGCCAGGTCATGGACTGGGCGGATGACACCGCCTACTCGCTCAATGACATCGCCGATGGCATTCACGCCGGATTCATCACCATCACCCGGCTGGAGTCCTGGGCGGAGGGGCAGGAACTGAATCCGGACCAGGCGGAGCAGGTGAAATTTCTCTGCACCGCCATCCGGGAGCGTCGTGTGGAGGCCAGGCTGAACCGTCAGATCGGCGACCACATCCGGGCGGCGCGCCTGGTGCCCGAGGCGAACTTCCTCAGCGCGATGACGCGCAGGCATCAGTTCCGGCTGGAGGTGGACCCCGCGATCAAGGCCCGAGCCAGGCTCAACAAGCGCATCTCCCTCGACCTTGTCTTCCGCAGCCCCCAGCTTCAGCAGCTCGACTACAAGGCCGACGTGATCCTGACCCGCCTTTTTGAAGTCCTTCACGACCGATACATCGAGCCCGGCGGGTCACGGCTTCATCTCATGCCGCCGGTGCAGGAGGCCGAGATTGAAAAGGCGCCCGACGCCGCAACCCGTGCGCGCCTCGTCTGCGACTGGGTGGCCAGCATGACGGACGCCTTTGCCTTCCGGACCTACCGCCGACTCTTTGACGCCAACTTCGGCTCCATCACCGACTTTGTCTGAAGCACAGGCATGAATCCCAGCGCGTCATCACCGGCATGGAGGAAGGGGGCGGTCGTTTTTGCGGCCATGCTCATCACCCTTCTTGCGCCCTTTCTGCTGAAGCCTCGCGAGAGCACCGCTCCCGCAAGGTATGACCGGCGGCTGGTCATCGTGACGCCGCATCATGAACAGATTCGGGAGGAGTTCGGGCGTGCCTTCGTGCGTCACTGGAAGTCGCGCACCGGCCAGTCCGTGTTCATCGACTGGCGCGTACCAGGCGGCACCTCTGAAATCGCCGTGATGATCAAGTCGGAATACACGGCCGCCTTTCAACGCCATTGGACCCAGGATTTGAAGCGACCCTGGTCGGCGGAGGCCGCCCAGGCCTTCATGAGCGCCAGGGCAGCGCCGGACGATGCGGCGAGAGTGGCGTTTTTAAACTCGAATGCCGGCATCGGCGTCGACCTCTTCTTTGGCGGAGGCGCCTTCGATTTCCAGCTTCAGGCGGATGCAGGAACGCTCGTCAGCAGCCAGGGGCCGGACACCGGACTGGAGGAGGTGCGACGGAAGCATCCGGAATGGTTCAGCGACGCGGTCATCCCCGAGGTTCTTGGCGGCGAGCCTTTTCGCGACGCCAGGAACCGCTGGTGCGGCACCTGCCTGTCGAGCTTTGGCATTGTCTTCAACCGCGACGTCCTCCGACGTCTCGGCATCGCCAGGGATCCTGAACATTGGGGCGATCTCGCCGATCCACGCCTGCAGGGCATGGTGGCTCTGGCGGATCCCGGCCGCAGCAGCTCGGTGACCAAGGCCTTTGAAATGCTCATCCAGCAGCAGATGCAGGAGGAGCTGGCGCGGCTTTCTGCTGCTCCTGGCGAAGGTGTTCCCGAGCCCATCGAAAAGGCCGCCGTGGCGAAAGGCTGGGAAAAGGGCCTGGCCTTGATCCAGCGCATCAGCGCCAACGCCCGCTACTTCAGCGACACCTCGACCAAGATCCCTCTCGATGTCCTGAGGGGCGATGCCGCCGCAGGCATGTGCATTGATTTTTACGGACGTTCGGCGGAGGAGTCCGTGCGAGGCCGGGACGGCGGTTCACGGGTCGGTTTTGTCATGCCCGTGGGCGGCACCTCGATCAGCGTGGATCCCATCGCGATGATGCGTGGCGCCCCGGATCCGCAGCTCGCCACCGCGTTCATCGAGTTTGTTCTGGGGCAGGAAGGGCAGAAGCTCTGGACTTACCGGCCGGGAAGCCCCGGAGGACCGGACAGACAGGCTCTTCGACGCCTGCCCGTCCGTCGTGATTTTTACACACCCGGGCATCTTCGCTTCATGAATGACGCCGGGGAACTGCCCTACGCCAAGGCCGGCGCCTTCGTGTATCATCCCTCATGGACGGCGGCTGCCTTTTCTCCCCTGCGTTTTCTGCTTCGGGTGCTTTGTGTCGATGCTCATGAGGAGCAGAAGCTGGCCTGGCATGAGCTTGCAAGCCACGCTTTCCCGTCGCCAGCCCTGGCGGCCTTCCATGATCTTGAGGCAGCTTCCTACGACAAGGCCCTGGGAGACATCGCCGCCACCTTGAGAACCCGTGACAAAATTGCCGAAACCCGCCTCTCCCGTCAGCTGGGCGGCGTATTCCGCAATAATTATTCAATGGCCGCCAAACTCGCGCGACAAGGACGCTGATGAAACGCGTTTCCTGAACCCAACCCATTTCAACCCTCGACCGATGACCGTCCGCCTTTGCGTCGCCCTGCTTGCCCTGATCCTCATCCCGTCCTGTCGTTCCGCCCAGCGTCTGGTCAAGGCCTTCCCCGCGCATCCCTCCCACTTCCTCACACATGCACACGATCTGAAAAGGACGGATGCCGCCAGTTCGCCCTTCCTTCATGACTGGAAGAACAGCGATGCCAAGGCCTGGGCGGCTGCGGAAAAACGGCCTCACATTTACATCGCCCCGGTCAACCTGGATCATCTCCGGCCGATGACCCGGCCCCTGTCGAAAATGGAGGTCAGTGAAAAATCCAGGCTCAAAAACGTGCGCAAGCTGGCAGGCTATTTTCATTCGGAGGTCACCAAGTCCTTCCGGCTTGCACCCGACAACCGGCGCGAGGTGGTCGAAAAGCCTGACAAGTATTCGCTGGTGCTGGAACTGGCGATCACCGAGTTCAACCCCAACTCCATCTTTGGCGGCCTGATGCGCAAGGGCATCAACATCCTGCTGTGGCCGGGTGCGGAAACCGCCATCTCCCACAAGCTCAAAGGCTACATGGCCATTGAAGGCCGCCTGCGCGACGAGGGCACCGGACAGGTGCTTTATGAATTCGCCGATGCTGAGCAGAACCGTTCCGGGATCATCCTGTACGTCCATGACTACACCACCTACTCCTACTTCAGGAAGGCCTGCAGGGAATGGGCGAAGCAGATTGAGGAAGTCGTGCGCAACGAGGCCGGGTCCTCAGTCAAGGACGGGCCTCCCGCGACTTTCTGGCTGTGGTGACAACAGGTGGTTGCAGCACCTTTCGAAGGAAGGGGGCCGTGACGCTTGTCTTGTGTTTCGCAACCTCCTCCGGCGTGCCTGAAGCCACCAGACGGCCGCCTTCCGCACCCGCCTCCGGCCCGATGTCGAGCAGGTAGTCCGCCTCGGCAAAGACGTCGGGGTGATGCTCGATCACGACCACCGTGTGTCCTTCATCGACCAGGCGGTGGAGGACGTCGATCAGCCGCGCCACGTCACTCATGTGCAGGCCGATGGTCGGTTCTTCAATCAGGTATAGGTTGCGCTTCTCCGTCTTCAGCCCGCGCAGCTTCTGGGTGATGGTCTTCCCCTGCCCCACGTTCAGTTCGGTCACCAGCTTCATGCGCTGGGCCTCGCCGCCGCTCAGGGTCGGGCTGGGCTGGCCAAGCTGAAGATATCCCACACCTGTGTCCGCAAGCAGCTGAAGCGGTCGCGCAATCCTGGGCTGGCTGGCGAAAAAGTCGGCCGCTTCGGCAATGCTCATGCTCAGGACTTCACCGATGTTTTTGCCGTTGTACTCCACCTCCAGAGTCGCGCTGTTGAAGCGCAGACCGCGGCAGGATTCACAGGGAACCCGGGTCGTTGGCAGGAAATTCATCTCCACCTTGATCTCGCCATTGCCCTGGCAGGCTTCACAGCGCCCGCCTTCCGTGTTGAAGGAAAAGCGGCCTGCGTCATAACCGCGGGCCCTGGATGCGGGAAGCTGGGCGAACAGCTTCCGGATGTCGTCCAGGATTCCCACGTAGGTCGCAGGACAGGATCGTGAGGTCTTGCCAATCGGTGACTGGTCGACCTCGTGAACCGCGGCAAGCAGGTCAAAGCCGGCGACTTTCCTCCATGGATTGGCGCCGCTTCGGGCAGGCTTCCGGCCCTTGGCCAGGGCCTGTTTGGCGGCCGGCAGCAGAACGCTGTGCATGAAGGTGCTCTTGCCGCTGCCGCTGACGCCGGTGATGACGGTCAGCCTTCCCAGCGGAATGCGCACGTCGATGCACCGCAGGTTGTTGGCGGAGGCTCCATCAATGGCAAGCCAGCCATCCTTTTTGTTAAGCTCCGGCAGTGCCCGCCTTTGGCCATGCAGCGGGTGCTTCAACGGCGCCCGCAGTTCCCTGCCCGTGACGCTGGCTGCGTCCTTGAGGATGTGTCCGAGGCTGCCCTGGCTGATCACCTCGCCGCCGAAACGTCCGGCCCCGGGTCCGAGGTCGATGATGGTGTCGGCGCGCCGCATGGTCTCGTCATCATGCTCGACCACCAGCAGGCTGTTGCCCTTGTCACGCAGGGCGGCGAGGGTGTTCAGGAGCCGCTCGTTGTCACGGGGATGCAGTCCGATCGTGGGTTCGTCCAGGACATACAGAACTCCGCGCAGGTTGGAGCCAAGCTGAGCCGCGAGGCGGATGCGCTGCGCCTCGCCGCCTGACAGCGTGTCGGCGCTGCGGTTGAGCTGCAGGTAGCCGAGCCCGACCTCCTTCATGAAATGCAGCCGCTGACGAATCTCAGCCAGAATGTCCCTGGAGATCTCCGCCTGCGTTCCAATGAAGCTCAGCCCGGCCACCTGGCGCGCGGCCTCCTCGGCTGAAAGTCCGTTGATGTCATGGATGCGAAGCTGTGTCTCGCGGGCCTTGCCATCCCTGCCCGCCAGCTTCACGGACATGGCGGTTTGATTGAGGCGGCTGCCGCCGCAATGAACGCAGGGCACACGCTCACGCCCCTCCTCTTCGCCGTCCTCGCGCAGGGTGAGACGCCGCTCCTCCTCAAGCTCGGCCTCCAGTTTCGAGATGTCATCGCGGTGCGGAGTCGCCCCATGCTCGCTGACGCCAAATCCAAACCCGCGGCAGTGCGGGCACCAGCCATGCGGGCTGTTGAAGCTGAACAGGCGCGGATCCAGCTCCTCAAAGCTGAGATCGCACTTCGGGCAGCTCATCTGCGTGCTCAGCACCTGCGTCTTTTTGTCGGCAAACCGGAGCTTCACGGTGCCTCTTCCCATCTTGAGCGCCTTCTCCACGAGCGGCCTCAATTCGATGACGGACAGGGCCTTCGGCAGCTTGGCGACCACGGCATCGATGCTGTGCTCCTTGAACCTGGCCAGCGGCTTGAAACCTGCGGTGTCGACAAATGTACCGTCCACCAGCAGGGTTTCAATCCCCTGCTTGAGCGCGTTTTCCGCCACGTCCGTGTGGAAACCCTTCCTGGCCTTGATCAGCGGGGCCAGCAGGTGCACGCCGTCCTTTTTCAAATGATTGGCGATGGTCTGCGTGATGGCCGTGGCGCTCTGGCTGACAACGGGCACGTCACATTTCGGACAGTGCTGAGTGCCAAGCTTGGCGAACAATAGGCGCAGAAAGTGCCAGACTTCCGTGACGGTGGCCACGGTGCTCTTGCCGCCGCCTCGTGAAATCCTCTGCTCGATCGCCACGGTCGGCGGCACGCCGCTGATCAGGTCCACCTCGGGCTTCTCCATCTGCTCCACAAAGGTGCGGGCATAAACGGACATCGAATCCAGGAACCGGCGCTGCCCTTCCGCAAAGACCAGGTCAAAGGCCAGCGTGGACTTGCCGCTGCCGCTCAGGCCCGTAACCACGACAAACTGATCCCTCGGAATGTCGATCGAAATGTTCTTGAGGTTGTGCTCCCGGGCGCCACGGATGGAGATGGCGTTGGCTGCCTGCATTGCGGCTGGTGCGGCCTTCGCCGGTTTTCGGACCGAACGCTCCATCACGGAGCCCTTCGCATCCGACATGCGCATCTCAAACTTCTCGCGAAGATACCTGCCCGTCCAGGATTCCTTCACCTTCGCCACGGCTTCGGGCGTTCCCGTCGCCACCACCTGCCCGCCGGCGGCGCCACCATCAGGCCCCAGGTCGATGATCCAGTCGGCGCATTGGATGACATCCAGGTTGTGCTCGATGACCACCAGGCTGCTGCCTTCAGCCACCAGCCTCTGCAGCAGCTTCACCAGCAGGGCGATGTCATCAAAATGCAGGCCCGTTGTCGGCTCGTCCAGGAGCAGCAGGCTGGTGCGGCCGTCCTGCTGCCGCTGTTCGGCGGATTCAATCAGATGCCCCACCAGCTTCAGCCGCTGGGCCTCGCCGCCCGACAAGGTGTTGAGCGGCTGGCCAAGCTTCAGATAGCCCAGTCCGGCCTCGACGAGGATGCCAAGCTGCCCGGCGACCTGGACGGCCTTCTTCACCTTCACAAACTCAGGCCCGCTGAAGAACTCCACCGCCTCCTCGATCGTCATGCCCAGCACGTCATGAATGCTTCGGCCATGCAGGAGCACCTTCAGGGCGTGGGGCTGGTAACGACGCCCCTCGCACTCAGGACAAGTGACGAACAGGTCGCTGAGGAATTGCATCTCGATTTTCTCATAGCCCGTGCCCCAGCAGCGTTCGCAGCGTCCTTCACCGCTGTTGAAGGAGAAAAAACCGGCGGTGATTCCAAGTGCGCGTGCATCCTCGCCATCGGCAAACAGCTGCCGGATCGCGTCAAAGGCCCCGACATAAACGGCGGGCGTGCTCCTGGGGGTCCTGGCCAGCGGCGACTGGTCCACCATCACCACCTGGCTGATGGGCTCGAGACCGGTGATGCTGCGAACCCGTCCGGGTTCATCCTCGCAAACCTCGCCACGCAGCCTTTGCAGGTTCCTGTGGAGCACCTCATGAATGAGCGTGCTCTTGCCCGAACCGGAGACTCCGGTGATGCAGCAGAAAACGCCCAGAGGGATCTCGACGTCGATGTTCCGGAGATTGTTCTGCCGTGCACCGCGGACCGACAGGCTGCCCGGCTGCGATGCCGCCTTTCTCCGGGCTCCGGAGGCTTGAAGCTGCGGGCTTGAAACCTTTCTTCGGGTTTCAGGGACCGGGATGCTTTTGATGCCGGAAAGATACTCTCCGGTCAGTGACCCCTTCTTGAACAGCAGCCCGTCGAGAGGGCCTGCATAGACCAGCTGCCCACCCTTGTCACCGCGACCAGGCCCGATCTCAATCAGGTGATCCGCCGCACGCATGACACTTTCCTCATGCTCGACCACCAGCAGCGTGTTGCCCTTGTCCCGCAACCCCTCCATGACACCAATCAGGCGGCCGATGTCACGAGGATGAAGGCCGATGCTTGGCTCATCGAGAACAAAAAGCGTGTTCACCAGACTGGCGCCAAGGCAGGTGGTCAGGTTGACGCGCTGGAGCTCGCCGCCGCTCAAGGTGCGGGTCTGCCTGTCCAGATGCACGTAACCCAGGCCGGCGCGCTCAAGGTAGCTCAGGCGGCTGGCGATTTCATCGCGCAGCATCGCGGTGGCGTTGTCCGGCGCGGGAAGCCCCTGCACCAGAGGCAGCAGGTCGGTGACCGGCAGGTTCCACAGATCGGCGATGGTGCGGCCAGTCACCCTGAAATGATAGGCCTCCTTCTTCAACCGGCCGCCGTCGCACTCCATGCAGGTCGTGTAGGCGCGGTAGCGGCTGAGAAACACCCGCACATGCATCTTGTAAGCCCTGGCCTCCAGCCATTTGAAGAAGCCGCGCACGCCATACCACAACCCCTGGCTCCAGGCCTTTTCAGGATCTCTGTCCTCGCCTTCAACGATCCACTTCTGCTGCTCTGCAGAAAGGTCGCAGTAAGGGGTGTCGAGGTCGACGCCCTTGCGGCGCGCGGCGCGCTCAAGGTCATCCTGGCTCTCCTGGTAGGTGCTGCCGGAAAAAGCCTTCACCAGCCCACCACGGATGCTCAGGGACTCGTCAGGCATCGCCTTGCGGAGATCCAGTCCCAGGGTTCGACCAAAGCCCTTGCAGGCGGGGCAGGCGCCGATCGGGCTGTTGAATGAAAACAGGCCGGGTGTCGGCGCCGGCAGCGCCAGGTCGCAGCCCGCGCAGCGCCAGTCATTGGAATAACCAAGAGTTTCGAAGTCCTTGGATCCGGCGGCTCCGTCCAGCACGACCTTGAGCGTCCCCTTGCCAAGACGCAGCGCGGCTTCCACCGCCTCGGCAAGCCGGGATCTGTTTCTCGCTTCCAGGACCAGACGGTCCTGGATCACCTGGACGACGGCAGGCAGCCCGCGGTTCTTGAAGGAGGCGGGCTCGTCGGTCCGGAATACCTCACCATAGATCCAGAGCCTGAGGTAGCCCTGCGACTGAAGAAAAGGAAAGAAATCGCCGGCGGTCGTGTCCCTGGGCACCGCGACTCCGAAAGTGATGAGTGCATTCCGTCCGGAATGCGCGCCCAGCAGGTCATTGAGGATGGTTTCCGGCGTGTCAGGGCGCACCGGCTTTCCGCATTCCGGGCAGGCGGCCTCGGCCAGCCGGGGAAACAGCATCTTCAGGTAGTCGTTGATCTCGGTGATCGTGCCGACCGTGCTGCGGGTGGAGCGGATGTTGTTGACCTGCTCGATGGCGATCGCCGGAGGGATGCCGTGAATCGCATCCACCTTCGGCTTGTCCATGCGCTCAAAGAACTGCCGCGTGTAGGGCGAGAAGGTCTCGACGTAACGCCTCTGGCCCTCGGCATAGATCGTGTCGAAGGCCAGGGATGACTTGCCGCTGCCGCTCGGACCCGTGACCACGCAGAGGCGGCCAAGGGGGATGTCGAGGTCAACACCCCTCAGGTTGTTCTGCCGCGCACCACGGACCTGGATGACATCAGGAGCGGTGCTCACGACCTGGCTGGCGACGGCGGTGTCATTCTTCTTGGGCATGGAGAAAAGCTGCTAGACCCTGGACACGCCTTGCGCAACCTGATCGCTGTTCTTTTGAATAGTTTTTAGTTCGGCAGGCCCAGCGCGGACTTCACGGCGGACTCGATCTCCCCAGCCTCCGGTTCAGCGTCGGACCCAAACCGCCGGATGAGCGCCCCGTCCTTGCCGACAAGAAACTTTTCAAAGTTCCACTGCACCTCGCCACCTTTTGTCAGGGCCGCCCAAAGAGGATGTTTGTCCGCGCCCGTGATGGACACCTTGGCGAACATGGGAAAGGTGACCTGGTAGCGGCTGGTGCAGAACTGGCGGATCTCGGCCTCGCTTCCAGGCTCCTGGCCGCCGAAGTCGTTGCAGGGAAAACCGAGCACGGCGAACCCCTTTTCAGCATATTTGGCGTGCAGGGCCTGCAGTCCGGCATACTGCCCCGTGTAGCCGCATTCCGAGGCGACGTTGACGATCAGCACCACCTTGCCGGCATAGTCCTTCAGCGAGGCGTCCTTGCCTTCGAGGGTCTTGAGAGGAATGCCCTGCAGGTCGGCGGCGAGGCAGGCGGAGGTCATGGCGAATAGTGCGGCGAGTGTTTTCATGGCGGGTGACCTAGCTTTACGTTGTTCAAACGGAGGTCAGTTGCCTCGACGGATGGATTTGCCGGCCCTGAATGAAAAAGGGCGTCCAGGCAGGCAGCCCGAACGCCCTCAAGGATGAGTTTTTTCCCGGCTTCTCAGAGCTTGGTGTAGCCGACGCTTTCGCAAGGCAGATCCCAGAGCTTCTTCAGTTCGGCGTCCAGCTTGGTGATGCTGAAGCTCACGCCGGCCATCTCCTGGCAGGTGACGATGCTGTCGACGATGGTCTGATGCACCTTCAGGCCGCGGGCCTCCAGGATCGGACGTGCGGCGCGCAGCATGATGAGAAGCTCCATCATGTGGGTCGAACCCAGGCTGTTCACGAAGAAGACGATCTCATCACCGGCGTTCAGCGGCAGGTCATCGCCGAACAAAATGTCCAGCATCTTGGGGGCGAGCTCGTCCGCCGTGCACATGGGGATGAGGCCGACGCCCTTTTCACCATGAATGCCCATGCCGAGGCCGATCACGTCATCGGCCAGCTCAAAGGTGGGGGCGCCGGTGGCGGGGATGGAGCCGGGCTTGGTCGAGACGCCGACCGTGCGGGTCATGTCGACCGCCTTCTGGGCGATCCGGGCCAGTTCATCAAGCGAGTCGACCTGGCTGGCGGCCGCGCCGGCAAGCTTGGTGATTGGCACCAGTCCGCCGACTCCGCGACGGTTCTGCTTCTTGTCGACGGGGGCCGAGGCGACGTCGTCGTTGATGATCACCGTCTTCACGGCGATGCCCTCGTCTGCGGCCAGCTCCGCGCCGATGTCGAAGTTCATCACATCGCCGGCGTAGTTGCCATAGAGATAAAGCACGCCCTTGCCGCGGTTCACCGCCTGGGTGGCCTCGAGGACGATGTCTGGAGGGGGCGCCGCAAAGATGTCACCCACGGCCGCGCCATCGGCCATGCCCTTCCCGACGAGGCCATGATAGATCGGCTCATGCCCGGCGCCGCCACCGACGAGCAGCGCAGGGGCGTCCGGCCTGAGGTCGTTCATGACG
>CAZXPU010000109.1:0-19554 GCA_964642905.1 uncultured Prosthecobacter sp. | reverse complement strand
TTGGCATTGATGCCGACGAGCTGCTCCTCGAGAGGAAGCGGCTCAGGATCAAGGGATTGGGATGGGTTCATGGGCGGAAAAGCGGTGATTTTTGGAGAATATCACAGTACTGAATGCCTGGCATTCAGTTATTTAGCTTTTAACCGGAGGAACTGACATTGGATGGCGATTGCGTCGGTGTCGGAAGCTGGTCAAGTAAGCGGATGATTCGTTTCGCAGCCGTTTTACTTCTCGCTGCCACGCTGGATGCGGCAGAGACGGTGGTCACGCTCCGCGAGATACCGGTGCCTGTGGTCACGGGTTCCGGCGACGAGATCTTTCCTGAAGCCTGGCGTGGTGGCAAGGTGGCGGCGAGTGGTGAAATGCTGCCTGATCATCGTCGTGAGGAATCGCTACGCGTGATGGACTCGGCGCTGGCCAAGTATCCGGCGGAAGTGCTCCAAGAGCATCTGCGCATGGTTTATCTGCTCGGTGAGCTGCGCTATCATGGCGTGATCACCAGCGGCACCAACTCGAAGACGTGTGTGTATGTGAAGATCGGCTCGCCAGAGAAGGGCTTCACCCCAAGGCACAACGAGGCTGTCTTTCACGCCGAGTTTTCCAGCATCCTCCTCCGCAATCGTCCGGAGTTTCTTGATCAAACCGCCTGGAAAGCCGCAAATCCGCCCGGTTTTACCTACCTCGGCAATGGCGTGGACGCTGTGAGGCAGGGCAAGGCTCGCACGACGCTGGACGACAGCCTGAATGCCTGCGGGTTCCTCTCCGAATACGGCCAATCCACGCTCGAAAACGATTTTAACAGTTTCGCCGCCCGCCTCTGTACCGGCGACGCTGCGCTATGGAAAATCGCCATCCAGCATTCCGCCATCCAGCGCAAGCTCTCGCTCGTCCTGCGCTATTACCAGCAGATCCATCCTAAGCTCGAAGAGAAGCATTTCCGCCAACTGATCACCGGGGGTGATGCCCGAAGCGCGAAACAGGTTCCTCACTGAAGCGAGGGCAACCCAGTTGATGGCATGGCGTGGCACTCAAAAACACACTCACGAATGGAGTGTGTGGGGCATGCAAACCCTGTCTGGAGACCGACTTGTTCAGCGTCTGCACGCGCCCTTCGACGGGCTGCCCCTGGTGTGGCGGCTTTTCTTCCCTGAGTTCCTGGCTCAGGGACATCGATTCAGGCTGTCGGTGCCCTCCTTTTTTGAATCAACGTCCTTGCTCACCCCTCATTCATTCTCCGGCCCCAGGATGTGAAAACTTTTGAGGCAACTGGCGAGACAAAGTGTCGACCTTTTTAGAATTGCTTTTTATTCGAAAATAGCGTGGACTGACCTGCAAACACCCCCATGAAAGCAACTCCAGGAAGATCGCGCCTGATTGGGCTGTGTATTGGCATTGTCATCACAGGGTCATTTCTTTGGCATTTGGCAGGACCGGAACCTGGGGTGAGACAGACGTCTCAAACGACGAAACTTGGTGCCAAGGCACCTTCCGTGCCGGGCGCGGTTCTTTCGGGCAAGACTACCCGTGTTGGCCGGGAAGCGCCGCAGGTGGGAAAAGCTGGTTCTGACTGGGTGTCGGTGCCGTTGAGCCCTTTCCAGGAGCGATTGATTCGGGGCGCTGCGCTGATGGACCGGCGGCGGCTGGAGGCCAGGGGGGACGAGGCGGCTCGTGAGCTCAGGCTTTGGAAGACAGGGTTCAAATACCCGATGGTGCGGGAGGAAGTCTGGCTGCAGACGGACAAAAACGGCAAGCCGCTGCCGGTTCGGCGGGAGTTTTCTGTAGCGGACCATGTCATGATTCGATTTCCCCAGGGAACCTCGAAGCAGGCTGCCGCTGCCTGGGCTGAAAAGCATGGATGGCATGTGCGGCATCAGTTGCAGACGGCGCCGGTGCTGCTGGTGGCGGCGGATCAGGCGACGCTGGACACGGCGGGCAGGATCATGAGCCTGTTTGCCCGGGACTTTCCCGGGGCTGGTTCCGGGGTGGCGGAGCGAGATTACCTGGTGTTTCCCTCCCTGTTTCCGAATGACAGCGAGTTTCCCAATCTCTGGGGGCTGCACAACACGGGGCAGACGGGCGGGCTTGCCGATGCGGACATCGATGCTCCGGAGGCCTGGGACATCACGACCGGTTCAAGGGAGGTGCTTGTAGGTGTCATCGACACGGGGGTGGACCGTACGCATCCCGATCTGGCGGCCAACATGTGGACTCACACCGGCGAGGTGCCTGGCAATCGGCTGGACGACGATGGCAACGGCTTTGTGGACGATGTCCACGGGTGGGATTTCTACGCGATGGACAATGATCCTATGGATGAGAACAACCATGGGACGCATTGCTCGGGCACTCTGGGCGGGGTGGGCAACAACCTGAATGGCGTGGCGGGTGTGTGCTGGCAGGTCTCCATCGTGGGAATCCGTTTTCTCGGGCCTGCGGGCGGCACGACTTCCGATGCGATTGAAAGCGTCAACTACGCCACCGGACTGGGCGTGGACCTGACATCGAACTCCTGGGGCGGGGGAGGCTTCAGTTCGCTGCTGCAAAGCGCGATTGCGGCGGCGGGTGCGGCCGAGCAGCTGTTCATTGCGGCTGCGGGGAATGACGGGCTGGATACGGACACGACGGTGAATTATCCGTCGGGTTACGCCCTGGACAACATTGTGTCTGTGGCGGCCAGCACCGCGATGGATGCGCGGGCCAGCTTTTCGAACTATGGCAGGCAGACGGTCGATCTCGCGGCACCGGGGGCGTCGATCTACAGTTCCATCATCGGTGGTTCCTATGCGAGCTTCAACGGCACCTCGATGGCCACGCCTCACGTGTCGGGAGCGGTGGCGTTGTTGAAAAGCATTGCCCCCGGGCTATCCGCCCTGGAGGTCAAGACCCGTCTCATGGAGAGCGTGGATCCCGTGGCGGCGTTTGCGACGACGACGGTCTCGGGCGGCAGGTTGAATGTGGCGCGGCTGATCCAGGATGCCGCAGGGCCGTTCCCGGTGATCCAGGTCACGTCGGTCTCGGAGGCTCCTGGAGGCAACGGGGATGGCGTCAACAATCCTGGGGAGCTGCTGAACGTGCATTTCACCGTGGTGAATCGCGGGACGGAGGAGGCCCGCAATATCCGTGCTGAAGTCGCGCCCGCCTCACTGCCCACGGCCTTCACCGTCGTTCAGGGGGAGGTGAGCGTGGGGACCGTGGCGCCTGGTGGCAGCGTGACCTCCTCCGCGCCCCTGCAGCTCCGGTCGTCGGTGAATGTCAGCACCCCTCATGCGGAGGAGATGGTGCTCACGCTGCGGTATGGAACGCCGGAGCAGTTCAGGAGCCAGAGGGTGACGGTTTACCTGCACACGTCGTCGCGAATTGAAGGCCGTGTGACGAGTGCCGAGGATGGTTCGCCGGTTGCCGGGGCCACCGTGAGGCTGAGCGGTCCGTCCACTTATTCCGCGCAGACTTCGGCGGGTGGGAACTACAGCGTGCTGGTGACGGATGGCAGTTATCAGGCCACGGTTTCAGCACCCGGATATGTGCCTGCGGATCCGGTGCAGCTTTCCACGCCGCCCGGGCGCACGGGGCTGAATTTCACCCTGGGGATTCCGCAGCTGGTGCTGACGCCGCCGGAGGTGTCGGTGGATGTTTTTTCCGGGCGACGGCAGACGCGGCTGCTGGAGATGAGGAACCGAGGCAGTGCGCCGCTGACCTGGAACCTGCGGCTGCTGGACGCCTCACGCGGTCTGAGTCTGCGGGCGCTGCCGGTGGTGAGGCTGCCGGAACGGGCGATTCCGGCCGGGCGTGAATGTCGGGATGCAGGGCTGCGCAGCTTCTTCAAGAGCAGCGGCAGCGAGGCTGTGGCGTCACTGGAGGCACCGCTGGGAACGTTGAGCGGCATGACCATCGGAACGGTGGAGTCGCCATGGGATCGTGCCGTGCTGCTGGCGGATCTGGAGGCGCGCGGCGCCCAGATTCAAGAGCTGAGCCTGCCTCTTTCGGCCGCCGGGCTGGCCGGGGTGGACGCCCTGCTGGTGGACGACGCCATCGGGCTTTTTACAAGCCTCGACATCGCCCTGGTGCGTTCCCGGGTGACGGCGGGCATGGGGGTGCTTTGTGAAGCGGATGACGGCAGTTCGGTGACACGCATCAACGAGCTGTTTGCCGGGACGGGCATCACGGCGGTCAGCACCCGGTTTCGTGACCTGACGCTGACGGACATCCGGCCGCATCCGATGACGACGGGGGTGAGCCGGCTGGTGGAGGTTTCGGTGGGGGCGGCCGCGCAGGTTTCCGGCAGCGCCAAGGTGCTGGTCGCCGAATCTGACGGCCTGGTGCATGCGGCGGTGTCGCGGCTGGGGACTGGGACGCTGGTGTTTGTGGGCAATGAGATCACGGACGAGTTTAACTTTGTCTCCGGAGACGGGCGCCGCTTTGCCAACCAGATGGTGGACGGTCTGCTTGGCGGGCCGGAGTGGCTGGCGGCGAACCCGTTGAGCGGGGTGCTTGCCCCGGGCATGGTGCAGCAGCTGCAGATGAGCTTTGATCCGGGGGATCTGGAGGCGGGCGTGTATCAGGCGGCGGCGGTTTTTGAAACCAACATGCCGGGTGAGGAGGAGCTGCGGATGCCGGTGACGATGAACCTGGTCAACGCCCCGCAGATTGCCGCCACGCCGGCCTCTCTGGATTTTGGTTCCGTGGTGGAGGCCGTGAGGTCCGGGCGGAACATCACGATCGCCAACGTGGGACGCGAAAGGCTGGTGATCAGCTCGGTCGGGCTGGCTGGCCCGGACGCGGCTTTTTTCAGCCTGGATTCGACGCTGGGGTTTGATCTGCAGCCGGGCATGCAGAAGGCGCTGAACGTGGAGCTGGGGATGAATGCGCCGAGGCGCGGGCTTTCCGCCGAGGTGGTGCTCGTGAGCAATGATCCGCTGGAGCCGCTGTGGAGGATTCCTCTTTCGGGTGAGCGGCAGCTGCCGCCGGATGTGACGACATCGCCGGGTCAGGTTGTGTTGCAGCTTCTGCAAGGGCAGGTGGGCTCCGCCAGTTTCACCCTGAAGAACCGGGGCACGGGTCCTTTGCAGTGGCAGGCGGCCTGGGAGGGAGGCGGGACGGATCCTGACTGGGTGATGCTGCCTGCGGTTTCCGGAATGATCCTGCCAAAGGTGCAGACGGTGCTGAAGCTGAACTTTGACACGGGGGTTCTGCCGCCGGGTGAACGGAGCCGCACGTTGATCCTCACGACCAATGATGTGGACACGCCCGAGGTGCGGATCCCGGTCACTCTGCGCGTCATGGCCACGCCGAGGCCGGTGTTTTCCAAGGTCACATACGTTGAGGAGACCCGGGTCGGCGATCGCCAGCAGTTCGAAGTCGAAATCCAGAACACAGGGTCGGCGACCTTGGTGCTGAACTCGATGTTGTTTTATTCGACCGCCTATCGCTGCACGACCCGGTTGCCGCTGGTGGTGCCCGGAGGCGGGGTGGCAAGCCTGAGCTTTGAGTTCCAGCCCCGACGCGCCGGATTCCACGTGTCTCAGGCGATGTTCATCGGCAATCTCAGCAGCCGCTACATCCAGCTCACCTTCAGCGGCCTGGGTTATATGGGGCCGCGGATGAAGGTCAGCCCGGCAAGCTTCAGCTTGAGCGGCGTTCCCGGCATCGTTCACAGCCGGACTTTGAAGATCACCAATGCCGGTGACAAGCCGCTGGGCTGGAGCTGCCATGTCTCGGAAGGTGCTGAATGGCTGGCGGTCACGGGTGAGATCAATGACCTGCAAGTCGGCCAGTCGGCGTCCATGGACCTGCGTGTGGACACAGCGGCGTTTCCGGCGGGAACCCGGACGGGCAGGGTGGTGGTGCAGGATCTTTCCAACGGCTCTGAAACCGTGGTGCCGGTCAGGGTGACGGTGGCGCGTGGTCCGGGGCTGCGGCTGGAACCTGCCGCCTTGCATCTTCCCGGCGTCTGGGCGGGACGAGTCGAAGACCTCTCCTTTGTCTGCATGAACTCCGGCAACCAGGCCCTGGAGATCCGTTCCATCACAGCGGCAAGCAGCGCCCGCCTGACCTTGTCGCCGGATGTTCAGCTGCCGTTTTGGTTGGAGCCCGGCGAGCAGATGGAGGTGCCGTTCACCTATGCCACGAACACTCCTGGAACCTACAAGGATGCCTTCAAAGTGGTGACGAACGCACCGTCCGCCAGGTCGGTGATGCTGCCCGTCACCGCAAAGGTTTCGGTGCCACCCGCGATTGCCATCACACCCACGGGCGTGGACGTGACCGTGGAGCCGGGAGGCGTGACGTCCGTGCCGGTCTCGATCAGCAATCCTGGTGGCAGCACCCTGGACTGGAACGCCAGCGTGACCGCCGGTGTGGGGCCTGCCGCCGACCTCGCGGGCGTGCTTGCCAGCCTGCAGGTCAATCCGGTGCTGCTCAGCTCGCTGCTGCCGAGTTCGCATCCCTTGTCTGATGGCACCACAGGGCAGGTCATCAACGACGGCGGGTCCAACATGTTTGACGATGGCAACCGCGTGAGCACGGACCTGAACTCGGGCCTGCCGGTGAGTTATTCCAACGGAGTGGTGACGGGCAATCCCGCTTTGGGTTCGACCGGAACCTATTTCACGCTGAAAAGCGGCGCCTTGTGGGTTCTTGCCGCCGACCTCGATGGAGTGTCGAGGCTGGTGATTTCCGGCGGGCTGGGGGCGGACGGCCTTGGCAGGGTGTCGGGAGGCAGCGCCACACGCACCGTGGCTGGCGTGACCTACCGCGGGTTTTACAAAAAGGTGTATGCCGCCGGGGTGCCTTCCGTGAATCACCTGGTCATTGTCGAGGACAGGCCCGGCCTCAGTCATCGCTGGGATGACAGCACGGACAGCGACTTTCACGAAGTCTCCGGCCTGTCTGGAATGACCAGGGTTTATTATCTGATGTTTGGCCTGAAAAGCGGTGTGGCCTATGCGGACAGCGCCTTTGGCCTGCTCATGGACACCTTCCTGCGGAATGTTGTGCATCCGGCGGACGCCGACTGGTTGTCGGTGCCGAAGCTTTCCGGAAAGGTGCCCGCCTCGGGCTCGATGCCAGGGGTCTTCAACATCCTGGCGGGCACCCTGCCCGGCGGCACCTACGGGGCCACGGTTCGCTACAGCAACAACTCCCCCTCGAGAAGCGTCGTGGATGTGCCTGTGCTGCTGCGTATCCCGTCTTATGCGCGGCTGCAGGTGAAGCCTGAGCGCTTTGATTTTCCGGACACCTTCCTGACGCAAAGCTCAACCCTGGCAGGCAAGCTGGAAAACCGGGGCAATGTGCCGCTGGTCATCAGCTCCCTGACCGTGACGGATGCCGCCTATTCGATCCCTGGGGCCTCCGTGCCCATCACCCTGCCTCCGGGTGGAAGCCGTGACATCACGCTGCGGTTTTCTCCGGTTGCTGCCAAGACTCACGGGGCGGAGCTGGTCATCGTCTCCAATGCCAGGGAGGGCGGGGAGATCCGGCTGCCTGTGAACGGACGAGGCCTGCGTGGTCCGTCGTTGACGTTCGATGCCAGCCCCATCGTGAGGACGGTGGAGCCCGGGGTTTCTGAAACGATGACGCTGACACTGGCCAACGCGGGGGATGCCTCGCTGATCTGGAGCGCCTCACCGTCCTCTTCGATTGCCACCCTCCTGGGAGTCGTGCCTAGCAACGGCACCATCCCGGAGTCCGGCAGCAGGCAGGTTTCTTTGTTCCTGGGGGTTTCTGCCACGACGGCTCCCGCCGTCTATTCAGGCGTGGTGAGGTTCAGTTCCAATGACCCGGCACGGCCTAACATGGACCTGCCCGTGCAGATCACCGTGGCCTCCAGGCCGAGGCCGGTCCTGGCACCGTCGACGCTCAGTTTTGGCAGCGTCATGGTCGGCTCCAGCGTCAGCGCCTCCGTGCTGCTTCGCAATGCCGGCAATGCCACCCTGGTCGTCACGGGCATGACTTCCACGCAGCCGGCTTTCGATCTTCCCGGCACCGATTTTCCGTTCAGCCTGGCTCCAAACAGCACACGCACCCTGGGGGTGCGGTTCCAGCCCGGCGCCGCGGCCGCCTACAACGGGCAGATGCGGTTTGCCATGGCAGGCCCCGCCCTGCCGTCCGAGGTGGTGCTCAGTGTCGACGGCAACGGCGTGCCGCCTCCGGTGCTCACGGTGCAGCCCGCTGGCGGTGTGGAGGCCGTGCTGAAGAAAGGCCAGACGGCGTCTCGTCCTCTGACCATTCGCAATGACGGCGGCTCCACCCTGGTCTGGCAGGGAGCCGTGACGGACCTTTCCACTCCGGCCGGCACGCTTCAGGAGGTGCTGGAAAGAGTGAACCAAAACCATGATCAGATCACCTCGCTGATCCCCGGTCTGTATCGCTTCAGTGAAGGCGAAAGCGGCAGCTACATCGTCGACGGAGGTGATGACATGTATGACAGCGGCAATTACCTCGGCACCAATCTGGGCAGCGCCATCGCCTATTCCAACAATGCAGTGACCGTGAGCTCGAAGCTCGGGGCCGCCGGCGGAGCCTACTTCACCCGCAAGCAGCCGGGACTGTTCTTGTTTGCCGCCGACATGGCGGGCGTGAGCAGTTTCACGATCAGCGGCGGCCTGGGGGCCGATGGTTCCGGGACGGCGACCGGCGCCGTCCTCAACCGCACGCATGACGGCTTGAACTACACGGGTTTCTTCAAGGCGGTGTCGGGCACCGTGGATCCATCCGTGAATCATCTGATCATTGTCGAGTCCAGGTCTGGTCAGTCGCATTCGTATTCCACCAACACGGACGAGGACAACCACACGGTCACCGGTCTCTCCAGCAACTCGCGGCTCTACTACCTGCTGTTCGCCACGGCGGACGGCGTCCAGGTGTCCACGGAGCTTGCCGGCAGCGTCATGGACGCCTTTCTTGAGCACATCGCCATCCCGCCGTCAGCGCCCTGGGTCAGCTTGAGCCCGGGTTCCGGCAGCGTGGTCGCGGGGGCGTCGTCCTCGGTGTCCGTGCAGCTGGCGAGCGCGGCGCTGCGTCCTGGAATCCACACGGCAACCCTGCGCTTCAGCGGCAACGCACCCGGTTCAATGCCCGTGGATCTGCCCCTGCGCCTCGAAGTCTCCGAGCCGGACCTCGCGGTTGCGCCTTCAGGACTGAATCTCGTGAGGATGCAGGGTGCGGATGCGGCGGCAGGCTCGATCACCCTGACTGCCAGAGAAGGGCTTCAGCCCTCCTGGTCGGCTGCCGCCAGCGCCTCCTGGATGACGCTTTCCAAAAGCAGCGGCACGGGCAGCGACCTGCTCGAGGTCAGGGCTGGCGCCGGGCTTGGGGTTGGAGTTTACAGCGGGGCGGTGAACGTCACCAGCGATGGCGTCACCGTCAGCGTGCCGGTTCTGCTGACCGTGCGTTTCTCCGGCTACACCCAGCTGCTCACGGATTACCGCCAGCCCCGGCGTGTGATCGGACTGGTGCGAGGCACGGGCGGGCAGCCTTCCATGCTGGTTCCCATCGATGCGGCCACCGCTGCGCAGGGCAGTCCGCTGCTGCTGCCCACCGAGGTCACGGACGCGGACCTCACGGCCGACGGCTCCCGCCTTTACGCCGTGAGCTTCACGGAGCGCAGCATCACCGAGGTGGACATGGACAGCTTCACGGTGACGCGCACCCGCAGCCTGCCCGCCACGCTGGATTCAGGCAGCGGCGGGGACTTTCATTATGATGTCGAGGCCGGCCGGCCCGGGGTGGTGTATTACACCGATGCGGCGGTGAATCCGCTGCTGCATGTGTTTGATTTCGAAGCTGGCGAGGACCTCTCCATGTTCCTGACCAACAGCGGCGCGGGAATCGGCGACTTCACGGTCAGCCCCGACGGCAACATCATCTTTGCCAGGACTCAGAGCGGCTGGAGCGGCACGAATCCGGTTTCCCTGGTGCGCCTCAACAGCAGCGGCTCCTTCCTCACGCAAACGCACCTCAGCGCTCCCTACAACCTGGACATGCCGGGTCGTTCGGAGGTGTTCTTCAGTCTGAATCGCGACGTCGTCTTCAATCGTAACCGGCGCTGCAATCCGGTGCTCACGGACACCCAGGTTTTCGGAGCGGTTTCCACCCTCGTCGCCGCCTCCGCCTACGGCCAGGTCCTGGTGCATGACAGCGGTCTCGTGGAAGGAGCCGCAGGAACGAGCCTTGCCTCGCTGCCCGCTGGCGTGAACGCCGCCGCCTTCACCGCGGGCCAGGACGCCGTGATCTACCAGCATCCGACGCAGAACAGCCTGCGCCGGCTCTCCCTCGCCGGCCTTGTCAGCCTCCCGGCTCCCGGGATCCGGCCGCAGATTGCCGACGGCTCCACCCAGGCCACCGCGCCGACGGTGCTTGGCTGGACCGGCAGCCCTGACGTCCTCACCCACGATGTCTATCTCGGCGACAGCCTGGATGCGGTCACGAACGCGGTGAAAGCCAGCGCCGGCATCTACCGGGGCAGCACCTCGGGCGTCAGCCTCAGCCTGCCGCAGGGCACGTTCCAGCTTGGCCTAACGTATTATTGGCGCGTAGATTCCAGGCTTTACGACGGTTCGGTGCGGGCGGGCGCCGTGTGGAGCTTCAGGATGCCTGGGGTGGAGCCGACCCCCGCCAGCCTGAGCGTCAGCGGCTTCCCCGGCCCGGTGGCCCAGGAGGCTTCCCTGGCCATTGCCGCCGCCGACGCCTCGACGGCATGGACGCTGGAGGAAAACACCTCCTGGCTCAGCCTCACGCAGACTTCAGGAACCGGCCCGGGAAATGTCATCGTGAAGTTCACCGCAGGCTCCCTGCCGACGGGCACCTACACGGCCAGCATCACGCTTCGCTCGGGCGCGGATGTGCGTCTGATTCCGGCGACCTTCCGCGTTCTGGGCGTTCTGAACGTGGCGAAGATGATTGCCGATCCGGATCTGCCGCTGGTTTATGCGCTGCATGTGGACCGCTCGGCTCCGAATGAAGGGCATCTGCTCTGGATTGATCCCGTCACCGCCAGGGTGATGCACGTGTATTCCGTGGGGCAGCCGGTGCAGGACTTCGCGATGCACATCCTGGATGACCGGCTGTATGTGCTGACCGCCTCCGGAACGCGGGTGCTGGGCATCCAGCGCCAGCAGAACCGGCAGCTGATGAGCACCTGGGACACGCCGAACCCCTCCGCCGCGATTCACAACGGACCGGTGGGCCGTGTGGTGCTGCGCGGTGCCGACCATGTTTTGCGCCTGCATCACTCGGTGACCGGCGGGGCGGTCGGCACGCCGCTCAACCTTGGTCAGTGCATCACGGCCACGCCTGCTGATGGTTCCTCCATCGTCGCGCTGGTCAGGCAGAGTCTCTCGGTCAGCGGGCTGGCCCGGTACAACATCAGCACCTCCAGCATGAGCTATGCGGCGACCCTGTATTGGACCGGAGCCTTCAACAACCACCTCGTCCTGTCCGGAGATGGCAGCCGTCTCTTTTCCATGGGGGTGGCTTACAACGCCTCCAACCTGGCCCAGGTCGCCGACCTTGGCGTGTCCAACGTGGTGCGTGCCAGCTCCTGGAACGGTCAGGTCATCTGGACGGATTCCCAGTGCCTGCAGGTGTCCACGGGCTCGGTCCTGGGGCCACTGCCCGCCTCCAGCACCGTGGTGGTGGCGACACCCGATTACTCGCGACTGCTGATCTACAACTCGGTGGCGTGCACGCTGGTTTCCGTCACGCCGCCCTGAGTTCTTCCGGCTTGTCACGAGGCGTGGATGCCGCCAAGGATGTCACCCATGATTCTTCAAGACCAAGTCTGCATCATCACGGGCGCCGCCAAGGGCATCGGACTTGCCACCGCCAGGGTCCTGCAGCAACGCGGGGCCAGGGTGGCGTCCCTGGACCTTGAATCCTGTCCTCTTGAAGGCGTTCTCTCTGTCCGCTGCGACGTCACCCGCGCCTCCGAGTTGGAAGCCGCCGTCACCAAGGTGGAGCAGGCGTTTGGCGGCATCACCGTCTGGGTGAACAACGCCGGGCTCGCCCGGCATCGCTGGATCCAGGATTACACCGAGGCGGAGATCGACCTCATGCTGGCGGTGAACCTGAAAGGCACCATCCTGGGTTCCCAGGCCGCCCTGCGCGCCATGATTCCAGGAAAACGCGGGCACATCATCAACATCATCTCCACGGCCAGCCTGCGTGGCATCCCCAGCGAGACGGTCTACTGTGCGGCCAAGTGGGGCGTGCGCGGTTTCACCCAGGGGCTGGCGGAGGAGGCGGCGGCCCATCGCATCCGTGTGACCGCCCTGCTGCCCGGCGGTGTGGACACGGCGTTCTGGGATGACGCCGCCGAGCGGCAGGCGCCGCGTCAGCTTTTCCTCAAGCCGGAGCACATCGCCGACGGCATCCTGCGCTGTCTGGAGATGGATGACTTCTGCGTGCCGCGTGAGCTGGTGCTGCGTTCGCTGGATGACAGCGACTTCTCGGTGCAGCCCGCTTGAAGCCGATCGCTTCAGAGCTTGCGCAGGTAACCGTCGCAGCGGTTGTGCCAGCCCTGAAGCCAGCGCTGCTCCTTCCTCGCCGCCGGGGCGTTTTGCACGCGGCGTGACAAGACCGATTTTGCGGCGGCGGCGAAACCTGCGGGTGTCGGAGCCGTCATGGATTCCAGCACTTGCAGCAACCCCCAGCCCTGGTCGTTGTAGCGTTCGGTTTTTGCCGTTCCCTCGCCCTTGAAGTTCACATAGTCGATCAGGCTGAAGGCGCCCTCGGGTGTTTTGGACAGCGCTGCAAAGTTCGACTGCACCTGTTTCTTGAGCCGTGTTTCCGCGAGCATTTTGGGCAGGGACCGTTCCAGCCTGGCCAGGATGAATTCCGTCTGCAGCGGCACGGTCTGCGACAGCAGCGTGCGCAGTTGCTTCTGCCGCGCTCCGTTTTGATCGGCGTCAAAGGCGGCCTTGCCGGCCCAGGGACAAAGACCCTGTGTCCAGTCCGGCATCGCCACGCCGCGGGATTTCAGGAAGACGGCCAGCGGCGGGAAGCTTTCTTCAAACGGTCCTTTTTTTGCAGTCGGATACCAGATGAAATGGCCGATGCCGAGCGAGGCGAAATCCTCCCCGCGGTTCCAGCTTGTCAGGCCCGCCACCGTGCCGGCGCATTCATTCTGCCAGATCCGGCGGCCCACTTTTTCCAGCTGGGCCTGGGTCAGGGAAAGGGCGGCGCTGGCGGAGGCGGCAATCAGCAGCAGCGGGATCAGCAGGGTGGCGGGGGTCATGGCAGGTGCAGGTGACAGGGGGTGAGATTTTACCCAGCCGCCTTGTGTCATGATTCCATCGACCGCACAAGAAGCTTGTCCGGCCGGGCGCGCTCCGCTTTGGTGCGTGGATGTCATCACGCGTCTCCATTTTTCTTTCAGCCGCCCTGGTGATCTTTTCCGCCGCCGAGGCCCAGCCGCCCATGTCCTCCCCCCCACCTCCTGTCGCCGGGCAGCGCCCGTTTTCCTTCACCCAGCATGGCATCACCCTCGAGGATCCCTGGCACTGGCTGCGTGATCCGTCCTATCCCAAGGTGAAGGACAAGGAGATCCTCTCCTATCTGAAGGCCGAGAACCGCTATTTTGAAGCCCACATGAAGGGGCGGAAGCCGCTCGTCGACACCTTGTTTGAGGAGCTGAAGGGCCGCATCCAGGAGGATGACAGCTCCGTGCCGGTGAAGGACGGCGCCTGGCTCTACTGGTCCAGCTTCGTCAAAGGCTCGCAGTACCGTCGCCACTTTCGCAAACCCGTCGCAGGCGGGGAGGAGCAGCTCATCCTGGACCAGAATGAACTTGCCCGCGGCAAGGACTACTTTCAGCTCGGCGACCTGGTCATCAGTCCGGATGGCAGGCTCATGGCCTATGCCTACGATGCCGACGGCTCGGAGCGCTTTGAGGTGCATTTCCGCGACCTGCAGACAGGGCATGACCTGCCTGACGTGATCCCGGGCACGCTGTCCAGCCTGGTCTGGTCGGCCGACAGCGGTGGTCTCGTTTTTGGTTATGCCAACGACAACTGGCGCACGGACAACATCCATTACCATCGTCTCGGGGATGATCCGAAGAAGGCCAGGCTGCTCTACAAGGAGCCCGACATCGGCTTCAGCTGTGACGTGGACCTCAGCGCGCAGGAGGACTGGATCATCATCGGCACCGGTGACCAGGTCACCAGCGAGGTCCGTCTCGTTCCCGCCGCCGATCCCGCCGCCGATCCCATCCTCGTCAGCGCCAGGAAAACGGGACGCGAGTACGATGTGGATATCCGTGACGGCGTGCTCTACATCCACACCAACGACGAGCATGTGAACTTCCGCATCGCCACGGCGTCGGTCCACAAGCCCGGCGAATGGAGCACGCTGATCCCGGGGTCAGACCACCACTATCTGACGGACATCGGCCTGTTTCGTGACTTCTTTGTGACCGAGGGGCGGATCGACGGGCTCGACCAGGTCGAGATCCGCCGCTACGACGCGCCGCTTCAGCCGGAGAGGATCCGCTTTCCGGAGGCAAGCTACACGGCCGGCCTGGGGCCTAACCCCGAGTATGACGTCAAGAAGCTGCGCCTGGACTATGAGTCCATGGTCACCCCGGCCACGGACTACGATTATCATGTGGCCGAAAAGCGGCTGGAAACGCTCAAGGTGCAGCAGATTCCGAGCGGCTATGACGCCTCTCAGTATGAGACCGAGCGCATCCTGGTCACCGCTCGTGACGGCGTGAAGGTGCCCGTGTCCATCCTGATGAAGAAAGGCTTCAGGAAGGACGGCGGCCAGCCTTTGCACCTCTATGCCTACGGCGCCTACGGACATGCCACGCCGCCCGACTTTCATGCCGGGCGGCTTTCGCTGGTGGACCGTGGCTTTGCCTATGCCATCGCCCACATTCGCGGCGGTGATGATCTGGGCTACCAGTGGTATCTCGACGGCAAGCTCATGAAGCGCACGAACACCTTCAATGACTTTGTCGACGCTGCGCGCGCGCTTTGCGAGCTTGGTTATGCCGCGAAGGGAAGGATCAGCGCCTCGGGTGGCAGCGCGGGCGGCGAGCTCATGGGGGCGGTGGTGAACCAGGCGCCCGAACTCTTCGGGGCCGTCGCCGCGCATGTGGCCTTCGTCGACGTGCTGAACACGATGCTCGACAAGGATCTGCCGCTGACGCCGGGGGAGTGGCCTGAGTGGGGCAATCCGATCACTGACAAGGCCGCGTTTGAGTTCATCCGCAGCTACAGCCCGTATGACAACGTCCGCGCCCAGGCCTATCCGCCGATGCTTTTCACCGCCGGACTGAATGATCCCCGGGTGACCTACTGGGAGCCTGCCAAGATGGTCGCGAAACTGCGCGCGCTGAAGACGGACAAAAACCTGCTCCTTTTAAAGACCAACATGGGCGCCGGTCATGGCGGCAAGTCAGGCCGCTATGAGCAGCTGCAGGAGGATGCGGAGGAGATGGCCTTCATCCTCTGGCAGATGCAGGGGCTCTGAGGCGGTGGTGACGGCGAGCCTTACCTGGGCCGACGTCGATCCGCCTTGCCGGCTTTGCGTCTGGCGGGTGCCGGCTTTTCCGGCGCGGCCAGGGGGCAGTGGAAGATTTCGAAAGGCGCGCCGGTGGAGCCGTCAAACTCCGCCGCCGCCTGCAGGCCGGCCTTCACGATCTCCACGACGTCATCGCAGCTGTCATACACGGCCTGCATCGCGCCCAGGGCGAAGTCGCGGCCCGAACCAGCGGACCAGAAGCGGTGAAACTGCTGCGCGCTCCGGTAGGAGTAGAGAGCGAAGATGCCATGCGGGTTGGCGATGAGTCCGTAAAACTGGGTCGTTTCATACTCCTCACCCTTGTCCGGCACGGTGGCCATGAAGTACTCGGCCTTCATCCAATGATGCGCATGACGGAAGGTCTCGAAGATCATCTCCGTGCTGGAGAAGTCGCGGGGTCGTTCCGGGTTGGCGAAGTAGCTGTTCATCACCACCAGGCTTGCCGAGGTGCCGGTCAGGCCGATGTAGCTGTCGCCCACCCGGGTGATCTTGGTCTTGTTGACCACATGATGGGCCTTCTGGCGCAGGGAGCCGAGGCTGCTCATGGTGTCGGCGCCGATGCAGGCAACGCCGTTTTTCTGGGCGACAACAATGGTGGACATGGATGAAGGCGCGGACATTGGACGCGCCGTCGCTTTGTGCAAGCACGGTCACGAGGACGGGCTGAATCCCGGGTTGTGCTTTGCGCGGTTCTTGGCTTCATCCATCGCTTCACCTCATGACCGAGCCCTCCCTTCTCCGAGTTCAGAACGCCACCTTTGTGCGGGGTGGAAGACGCATCCTGAAAGGCATCGACTGGCAGGTCGGCCGCGGGCAGCACTGGTGCGTGCTCGGGCCTAACGGCTGTGGCAAGACCTCCCTCATCAACCTGATCACCGGCTATGAACCGGCCACGGATGGCGTCATCCAGATCGGCAGTGACACCTTCGGCAACAGCGACTGGCGCGAGGTGCGCAAACGCGTCGGCCTGGTCACCAACACGCTCACCACCTACATCGAGCCCGGCGAGCCGGTGCTGCACGTGGTCGCCAGCGGTCGTGACGCCAAGCTGAACCTCTGGCAGCCGCCCTCCGCCACGTTGAAAAAGCAGGCCTCGGGCCTCCTCGAAGCCGCCGGATGCATGCATCTGAAAAAGTCGCTCTGGGCGACGCTTTCACAGGGGGAAAAGCAGAAGGTCCTGATCTGCCGGGCGCTCATGGCACGCTTTGAAGTCCTCATCCTTGACGAGCCCTGTGCCGGCCTGGACCCGGTCGCCCGTGAGCAGTTCCTGGCCTGGATGAGCGAGATCAGCGGGTGGCCCGAGGCGCCCTCGCTCATCATGGTCACGCATCATGTGGAGGAGATCCTGCCGTGCATCACGCATGTGTTCCTGCTCCGTGACGGGGCGGTGCTGGCCCAGGGGCCCAAGGAAAGCACGCTGAGCAGCAGGGCCCTTGGCAGCCTTTATGGCGCCCCGGTCCGGCTGAGCTGCAAGGCGGGTCGTTATGCCTTGAGCATCCAAGGTTGATCGACGCAGGATTTTTCCCGCCAGCGACGTTTTTTCCAACTTCCATGCTCATCTTCGACGCCCATCTCGACCTCAGCCTGAACGCCCTCGGCGGCTTCAATCGTGATCTTCGCCTGCCCGTCCATGAAATCCGCCGCCGCGAGGCTGGCGTGGTGGGCAAGGGCCGCGCGGCCGGCACCACGGCCTTTCCGGAAATGCGCCAGGGCAGGGTGGGCATCTGTGTCGCCACCCAGCTTGCGGGCTGCA
This sequence comes from uncultured Prosthecobacter sp., assembly GCA_964642905.1. Classification (GTDB taxonomy): domain Bacteria; phylum Verrucomicrobiota; class Verrucomicrobiia; order Verrucomicrobiales; family Verrucomicrobiaceae; genus Prosthecobacter. The sequence goes on along the minus strand of CAZXPU010000109.1, from coordinate 2,279 downwards.
TGCCCGGCGTGTCACCGATCGCCAACTGGATGTCGCCCGAGCAGGCCTGGTCGGAGACCCAGGGCCAGCTTGCCTGGTACCGGGCCATGGAGGAGGACGGGCACCTGTCCCAGGTGCGAAACCTGGCCCAGCTGGATCATGCGCTGGCGGTCTGGAACGACACGAGCATCCCGGACGATCGCAAGCCCATCTTCTACATCCTCAGCCTGGAAGGCGCGGACAGCATCCGCAGCGTCGGCCACCTGGAGCGCAGCTGGGAGCAGGGCCTGAGGGCCATGGGGCCCGCGCATTATGGCAAATGTCGTTATGCCATGGGTCATGACACCCCGGGAGGCCTGACCCCGGAGGGTCGAGAGCTGGTTCGTGAGATGAGCCGCCTTGGCATGATCCTCGATGTGACGCATCTCTCCGACGAGAGCTTCTGGGAGGCCCTGGACCTCTTTGAGGGCACGATCTGGGCCAGCCATTCCAACTGCCGGACCCTGGTGCCGGACGTCCGCCAGTTCAGTGATGAGCAGATCAAGGCGCTGATCGCCCGCGGCGCGGTGATTGGTGCCGCGCTGGATGCCTGGATGATGATCCCCGGCTGGGTCCGCGGCAAGACCACGCCGCAGGAGACCGGCCTCAAGCTCGAGGTCATCTGCGACCACATCGACCATGTCTGCCAGCTCGCCGGCAACGCCCTGCACAGCGGCATCGGCACGGACCTGGACGGTGGCTACGGCACCGAGCAGACGCCGGAGGATCTCGACACCATCGCCGACCTCGCGCGCATTCCGGCCATGCTGGAAAAACGCGGCTACAGCCAGGCGGATGTCGAGGCGGTCATGCACGGCAACTACCTGAACCTGCTGCGCCGCGCCTGGGCCTGATCGGATCAGCGGGAGGACCTGTCCTGCCGTGCCCCGAGCCGGAAGCGCCGCTGGTAGTTCAGCGGCGTGATGCCGACGTGCTTGTGGAAGTGATGCGTGAAACCGCTCTGGTCGTAGAAACCAAGGTCGTTGGCCACCTGGCTGATCTGGGCGTCCTCGTGCTGGAGCGCCTCGCAGGCGGCCTGGATGCGCAGCTTCATGATGAAGGTCTGCGGGCTGCAGCCAAAGGTCTCGACAAACTTCCGGTGCAGCTGCCTCGGGCTCAGATGCACATGGGCTGACAGCTCCTCGACGCTGAGCCTGCGGCGGAAGTTCTCGCGGATGAAGGCCAGGGCGCGTTCGATGTGCTGGCTGGCATGCACCGTGGTCATCGCCTGTCCGTAGCTCTGCGTGGCGCCCATGAGGCCGATGACCCGGCCCTTCTTGTCCCTCAGCGGCATCTTGTGGGTGATGAACCAGTCCGGGATGCCCTGGGGGTTGAAGAACAGCTCGACGATGTTGAGCTTGGCCTCGCCCGTGCGCAGGATCTCCTCGTCGTCACGGCGGAAGTTTTCCGCCAGGCGCACCGGAAAGAGGTCGAAGTCGCTCCTGCCCACGATGTCATCCTCCTTCCGGAACCCCATTGTCTCAATGAAGTGCCGGTTGGCGCAGACCAGCTGCAGCCGGTGGTTCTTGGCAAAGAAGGAGATGCCAGGCAGATGGTCGAACATCCGGTGAAACTGGCTGTCAGGCGCCAGCGAGCGGAGGAACGAGGTGCGGAGGTCGGGGGTGGGCACGGCAGGCTGAGTTTGCGGCCGGATGCCTGTTGCGCAAGTTCATCACGACGGCCTCGCCCCGGCGACGCGGCCGGTGGTCGCACTTTTGGACAGGCCGGCGAGTTGTTCAGTTCTTCTGTTTGCAGAGGCCGGTTTCCGGCGTTTCTCCCTGCCTCACGCCTTTCATGAACCGACTCCTGCCCCTGCTCCTGCTGATTCCCCCCCTGCTTTCCGCAGCCGATCCGGTGGAGGCGGACTACTACAAGATCACCACCTTTGAGACCCCGAAGGAGACGGCCCTGGAGGTCGGCTCCATCGAGCTGCTTCCCGGGGGCAGGCTGGCCCTGGGCACGCGTCGAGGTGAAGTATGGCTGGTCAGCGGCGCGGGCGGCGGCGATCCATCGGCGGTCGGCTACAAGCTCTTTGCCAGCGGGCTGCACGAGGTGCTTGGCCTCGCCTGGAATCCGAAGGAGGGCGTGCTCTACGCCACCACCCGCTACGAGGTCACCCGGCTGAAGGATGTGGATGGCGACGGCCGGGCGGACGTCTTCGACAATGTCAGTGACGCCTGGGGCGTGTCGGGCGACTACCATGAATATGCCGTGGGTTCACGCTTCGACCGGGCGGGCGACCTCTGGGTCACGCTCTGCCT
>CAZXPU010000108.1:0-19575 GCA_964642905.1 uncultured Prosthecobacter sp. | reverse complement strand
TTCGCATGAAGCCTAGTTGGTTCGGGCTCCTTGTTCAGACAGACGATCGAATCGGTAGCCGACTCATCCATTCAACCAGGATATGGTTTTCACGGTTAATGGGTGGATATCCGAGAGCGCCCCGAATTGTCGAGAAAATTTTGAGCAGCAATGAAGAAGCTGCGATTTTTTGGGGTGGCATTTGCCAACCTAACATTTGTTGAACTGCGGCTCATCGCCCCGGAAACCCGCATGGAGAACTGCAGCACCTGCTTACGCACCCTGACAGGCTGAGGCGGAAGACCTTCCTTCGCTCTTGCCGCGAGGGGGGATTCGTGGCAGAAAGGCTTTCCCCATCCCGCATGAAATACGCCGATCTGCATCGCATTTACCACCAGCCGTTTTTTGACCTGCTCAAGCATGCCCGTGCCGTGCATGAGGAGCATTGGACGGGCAATGAGGTGCAGCTTTGCACGCTGCTGAGCATCAAGACCGGCGGCTGCAGCGAGGACTGCGGCTACTGCGCCCAGAGCGCCCGGTACACGACGGGGGTGCAGGCGGAGAAGCTGATGCCGCGTGAGCAGGTCCTGGAGCGCGCGCTGGCCGCCCGGGCAAGCGGCTCGACCCGGTTCTGCATGGGCGCGGCCTGGAAGGGCGTGCGTGCGGGCACCCAAAAGTTTGACCAGGTGCTCGACATCGTCCGTGACGTGGCCAAGCTGGGCATGGAGGTCTGCGTGACGCTGGGCGAGCTGGGGTCCGACGAGGCCCGCCAGCTCAAGGAGGCGGGGGTGACGGCCTACAACCACAACGTGGACACCTCCCCGGAGCATTATCCGAACATCGTCAGCACCCACAGCTTTGAGGATCGTCTGCGCACCATCCGCCATGCCCAGGACGCCGGCATGTCCGTGTGCTGCGGCGGCATTCTGGGTCTTGGGGAAACCATCGAGGACCGGCTGAAGATGCTGGAGGTGATCTCGGGCTTCAACCCGCCTCCGGAGAGCGTGCCGATCAATGCCCTGATGCCGATCAAGGGCACGCCCATGGGAGACAACGAGGTGGTGGACTCCTTTGCCTTCATCCGGATGATCGCCGTGACCCGCATCGCCATCCCGCGTGCCAAGGTCCGCCTGAGCGCGGGTCGCACCAATCTGAGCCGTGAGGCGCAGGCGCTGGCCTTCTTTGCCGGGGCGAACTCCATTTTCTATGGGGACAAGCTGCTCACCGCCGCCAATCCCCGGGCGAATGAGGACCTGCGCCTGATCCGTGACCTGGGATTGACTGCTCAGGAGCCGAATCCTGGAATGGAATCTCCGGGAGCCGATGAAGTTCGTCCGCTGTCTCCTGTCTTCAGCGAGGAAGCGGCGGGCTGTGAGCTGACCGGCTGCGGCGGGGGCTGTGGAAGCTGATTTTTGGCGTCACACCCAAGAAATTCAGATTTTGCGAGTATTGCCCTCTGTCCGCCCTTTCTTTTTCAGCCATGTCCGATCCCGTCCCCACTCCTGATTCCCCGGAAAACGCTGCCGACCAGCCGCCAATCCAGCCGGGCATGGCCACTCAGCCGATGGGTTATCCACCGGGCTATCCGATGCAGCCGGGCATGGTGCCGCCGGGCTATCCCCAGGGCTACCCGCAGCCGATGGGCTATCCTCCAGGGTATCCGATGCAGCCGGGCATGATGCCACCGGGCTATCCCCAGGGTTACCCGCAGCCGATGGGCTATCCGCCAGGCTATCCGATGCAGCCAGGCATGGTGCCGCCGGGCTATCCTCAGGGCTACCCACAGCCGATGGGCTATCCGCCAGGCTATCCCATGCCAGCGCCTGCCGGTGAGCCCGTTCCAGGCGCTCCTGCAGAAGTTCCCGCCGCTGTTCCTGTTCCTGTTCCTGTTCCTGTTGCCGCACCGACAGCGGTTCCGGCTTCCGCTCCTGCGCCAGCCGTGGCGGCCATTCCTGCACCTTCCGCCGCTCCGGACGTCACCGCTGCGCCTGCGGACAGCGATGAGGCGGAGGCGGTGGCCGTGGCGGAGGAAGTGCTTGAAGAAGGTCACGTTTACCATCCGCCTGCGGTGCATCATTTCGAGTCCAAGCCGGTGAACCCGCTGGTGCGGATGTGGCGCAAGGTGGGCGGCGGTTCGCTGACCCTGAGCCTGGCAATTCATGCCGGCATCCTGATCGTGGGCGGTGCCATCGTGGTGAGCTCGCAGTTGATCCAGAAGCAGGTGGACTTCCTGCCGGGCGGCGGCACGCAGCAGGGGGCGCAGGCCAGTGCGGAGATGAAGCACAAGGTGAATCAGAACAAGCGCAAGTCGCTGAACAAATCGATGCCGATGAAGAAGATCGTCAGCACGAGCAGCAACTCGGCGGTCACGCTTCCAGACGCACCGCCCGACCTGCTGGACGTGCCTGACGTCAGTTCCACGCTGGGCGGAGGCTCGCTCGGCAGCGGAGGATTTGGCAAGGCAGGTGCAGGCGGTGGTTTTGGCACGGGCATGGGCATGGGTTCGATGCAGGGCTTTGTCAGCCTGCCGCCTTCCATGAAGACTCGTTGCTCGCCGCAGGAGCGCCTGAAGAAGCTGGCGGAAAGCGGTGGTTCGCCGGAGTGCGAGCGTGCGGTGTCGAACTCGCTGGAGTGGCTGAAGACCAAGCAGAACCCGGATGGTTCCTGGGGCAGCAGCAACAAGGCCGCGATGACCGGCATGACGCTGCTGTGTTTCCTGGGCCGTTGTGAGACGCCGGACTCGCCGTTCTATGGCGACAACGTCATGAAGGGCATCATGTATCTGATCGAGCTTTCCAAGAAGAACGAGTACGGAGCCATTACAGAGGATTTCAAAGGCAACGCCGGAGCTTATGAGCATGGCATCGCGACTTATGCTCTGGGTGAGATGTACACACTGGCCCGACTGGGCAGCAAGGAGCTGCCGGGCATGAAGGACGCCTTCGTCAAGGGGGTCCAGCTCATCATCAAATGCCAGAACAAGGCCGATGCCCCCAAGGCGGAGGGTTCCTGGGATTATTACACGAAGAACATTTCCGAGGGCAAGCCCACCTCCACGCGTGAAGACCTTTCCGTGGCGGGCTGGCAGTATCAGGCCCTGAAGGCTGCGAAGTTCACCGGGTTGAAGATTGAAGGACTGCACAGCGCGATCGACAAGACCTGCGACTACATCGAGCGCACCCAGACCAAGGACGGCGGTTTTGGCGTGGCCAACCGTGACCAGCATTACAACCAGTGGAGCCTCACCGGCACCGGGGTGCTGGGGCTGCAGACCCTGGGCAAGGGGCGCACGGCCTCCATCAAAAAAGGCATCGACTTCCTGCATCGCTTCCTCGAGGCGGAGCCGCTCGACTGGCAGAAGAACTGCAACCTGTACTGCTGGTACTATTACACGCAGGCCTTCTTCCAGGCCGGAGGCGAAGAATGGAAGTTCTACAACCAGCAGTTCCTGCCGCAGATCCTCAACGCCCAGAACCCGGATGGCAGTTTCAAGGCCGGGCGGCCCAACTGGCCTTCCGGCGGTGACAATGGCAACCCCATCTACCGTCAGGTGCTCTGCACTCTGCAGCTGGAGGTCTACTACCGTTATCTGAAGGTGGGGGACCGCGAGGAGCAGAGCTTCTTCGACCGCCAGTGAACGGCGAAGGAAGGGAGGTTATTTTTGCAAGACAGGCACCTGTTTGCCGGCCTTGCGGGCGGTGGTGATGAAGGCTTCCTGAAGATAAAAGGGCTCCAGAGGCCGCTCCGAAAGGTCAAGAATCTCGGGAGCGGTCAGTCGGGAGACGATCTGGCCTAACCGGCCCGCATCGGGGCGGCAAAGCGGAAGGTCGGGAAAGCCGGCGGGAGGTCGTGAATCGAACGAAACCCAGCTGCCGCCCTGTTCCACCAACTCGGCCGCCTCCTGGGCTGTCACCAGAAGGGGCGGGCGGACCAGGTGTCCGTTTTCAACCCCGGCATGGTAGAACATGCCCCTGCGTGCGTCGCCGAGGACGGAATAGGCATCCAGGCTGGCGGTGCAGATGGAAGGCCAGCCGATCACGGGCCAGTTGCGGGACAAACCGACCCCCTGTGCGGCGGCGATGGCGATGCGGACTCCCGTGTAGGAGCCGGGGCCGGTGCCGACGACCACGACGGCCTTTCCGTCTTCCGGCACATGGGTCAAGGCTTCCGCCAGCGGCGCGAACACCTGGGCATTGTGCGAACGTTCGGACTGAAAGCTCGCTTCAAACAGCAGGCGCCCGTGCTGGCTCAGGCAGATGACTCCCTGCGCGGTGGAAAGGTCGAGGGCCAGGACGGTGTCGCAGTTCATGAGGGTGATCATCAAGCTCCGACCTGACGCAGCCAGTCCTCGAGGTTGTAATAGTTGGTTACCCGGGCCACCTGGCCATCCCGGAGGTCAAAGAAGGCGCCCACCCGCAGGCGGTAGGGCTGGCCCGTGGCTGGGGGGAGGCCTTCGTCCGTGTTCAGGTATTTTCCGGAGATGTAAAATTCCGCCGCCCCCCGGCTGCCGTCTTCGCTGGCAAACACCTGCAGTTCCTCGACGCTTTCGGCATAGCAGCGGTCCATGCGCTGAAGAAAGGCCCGGAAGGCCTGCCGGCCCACCTCCACCGCACCTTGGTTGATGCCGTGCGCGACGTCGTCGGTCAGCAGGTTCAGCATGGCCTCCCGATCCTGGTCATTGAAGGTGGCGTAGTAGCGGCTGAGGAGGGCTTCGGCTTTCTGGCGCGGGGAGGTCATGGACGGACAGAGTGCTGTGCGCACCCAGGTCGTCAAGCCGGGGGCGGTGGAGGGAACCGGAAGAGAGTTTTTTGGGAAAAGAAATTTTTCCGGGCCGGCTGGCGTATGGTGTGACGACATGTCCCCCCGCATTCTCATTCCGACCCTCGTTGCCGCCGCGACCTTTTCGTTCGCCGCCTACCCGGATTTCACCGCCACGATCCCCAATGGCGGGCCCCGGGGAGCCGAGTGGAAGCTCACCGTCACCGGCAGCCGCCTGGCCGACTTTGAAAGCCTGATGTTTTTCAGCCCCGGCATCACGCAGAAAAGCGTCGAGAAGGTGGAGAACAACAAGGTGCAGCTCACGATTGCCGTGGCGCCTGATGTGCCGCTCGGCAATCACCTCCTGCGCATCCGCACCAAGTCCGGCATCTCGCATGTGCGCCAGTTCTTCGTCGGGCCGTTCCCGAACGTGGAGGAAAAGGAGCCGAACAGCGAGATGGACGCCGCCCAGACCATCAGCTTCAACCAGACGATTGAAGGCGTGGTGCTGAACGAGGACGTGGATTACTACAAGATCACCGCGAAGAAGGGGCAGCGCATCTCCGTGGAGGCCGACGGCCTGCGCCTGGGCTACACCACCTTCGACCCCTACATCGCCATCATCGACAAGGACAGGTTTGAGAAGGCCTTCTCGGACGACACCATCCTGCATCGTCAGGACGGCTACTGCTCCTTTGTCGCCGAGTATGACGGCGATTATTACGTGATGATCCGCGAGTCCTCCTACCGCGGCGGCGGCAACAACTACTACCGCATGCATGTCGGCAGCTTCCGTCGTCCCGACGTTCTCTACCCGGCCGGCGGCAGGGTGGGTTCCAAGACCCCCGTGCGCTTCATCGAGAAGGACAGCGCCTTCGAGGAGGAGGTGCAGCTGCCTGCGGAGGTCGACCCCGGCTACATGCTGCTTTCCAAGACCCAGGAGCCTGCGCCCTCGGGCAACCCGTTCCGCCTGGTTGAATTCGACAACGCCCTGGAGGCGGAGCCGAATGACGAGCAGGCCAAGGCGACCGTCGCGCCGCGTGGCGAACCCATCGCCCTCAACGGCATCATTGAGAAGCCGGGTGACATCGACTTCTTCAAGGTGCCGTTCAAGAAGGGCCAGCAGGTCGTGCTTCAGGCCTACGCCCAGAGCCTCGGCTCCCCTCTCGACTCCGTGGTGAACGTGTATAACGAAAAGGGTGGCAGCCTGGGCGGCAATGACGACGGCGGCGGCCGCCGGCGCCTGGACAGCAAGCAGACCCTGAACATCCCTGCGGACGGCGACTACTTCATCCGCGTGACCGACCACCTGGAGCGTGGCGGGCCTAACTTTGTGTATCGTCTGGAGCTTGTGGCCAGCCAGCCCCAGCTCACCTTCGCGTCGCCGCATTACTCCGTGAACGACTCGCAGTACCGCCAGTTCCTGGCCGTGCCGCGCGGTGGTCGCATGGTGCTGCTGCAGAACTTCACCCGCAGCGCCGTCAGCGGTGACTTCAAGTTTGAGGCCGCCGGCCTTCCCCAGGGGGTGAAGCTGCTGACGGAGCTGGCGCCCAAGGACCAGCCGGGCATGCCATTGATGTTTGAGGCCGCCCCTGACGCCCCCATCGCCGGGGCCGTGGTGCCTGTCACCCTCAAGTCCGTGGATCCGGCGCAGAAGATCGTCGGCCGGATGCGCCAGGAGTTCGACATCGTGCGTTCCGGCAACGTCGTCTTCTACACGGAGTTTGAGGACAAGCTGCCCGTGGCCGTGGTCGAGGAGGCTCCCTATTCATTGGAGATCGCGAAGCCGTCCGTGCCTCTCGTGGCCAACGGCATCATGCAGATGAAGGTTGTTGCCAAGCGCAAGGAGGGCTTCAAGGCGCCGATCCGTGTGCTCATGCCCTGGAAGCCGGTCGGCATCAGCAGCCTCGGTGAGCAGACCATTCCGGAAGGTCAGAATGAATGCAGCTTCCAGCTGGATGCGAACAGCGCGGTCGCCGCCGCCGCCCATCAGTTCACCGTCATGGGTGAGTCTGACGCCGGCAATGGCCGTGTCTACAATGCCGCCCCGTTCTGTGAGATCAAGACGGACACGGCCTACCTGACCGCTCCAGCCATTCCGCTGACGGCGGTCGAACAGGGCAAGGAGACCGTCATGGTCGCCAAGCTGGAACTGCAGAAGCCATTCAACGGGGAGGCAAACGCACGGGTTGTCGGCGTGCCTGACACCATCCAGATCGAGCCGGCAAAGATCACCAAGGACACCAAGGAGGTTTCCTTCAAGGTGATCACGACGGACAAGTCTCCGGTGGGCAAGCAGGGCAACCTGTTTGTGCTGGTGGACGTGCCGGTTGAAGGCGGCACCACGGCGCATCGTGTCGCCCTGGGTTCGACGCTTCGCATTGACGCTCCTCGCAAGGCCCCGGCCGCTCCGGCCCAGCCTGCGGTGGTCGCCCAGGCCAAGCCCAAGGAGGCTCCGAAGACGGTTGCGCCGCCCAAGCCTCTGTCCCGACTTGAGCAGCTTCGTCAGGAAGCCGCCGGCAAGAAGTAAGGCGGGCCTTTCATGGGGTTCCGTTGACAGCGCCGGCGGTGCGATTCTTTCTCGCATCCCGGCTTCCGGCTGTCATGATGAGAACAGAAAGAATGCGGCGACTCATCCTCCTCCTGTTGACTGGCGAGATGCTGGCTGGTGCCGGCCTTGCTCAGACCTCACCGGTCATGCTGCCCTATTCGCCGGGCATGACGACGGACTCGAAGGGGCATGAGTGGTATGTGGAGCAGAACGGCAGCCTCCAACGTCAGGGGGACTCGCCCTCCATGATCGGCAGCTGCGCCGCGCTGCAGATCGCCGGGCAGACCTTTTACTCCCAGCAGGCGCAGGTGACTCCGGATGGCAGGGAGATGCGGATGACCTCACCGCAGGCCATGGGCGGTGTCAATGTCACGCGCACCCTCACCCTGATGGACCGTGAGGGCGCCCTGAGATATGTGGAGGAGCTGACCAACACGACGGCGCGTGATCTGAGCCTTTCGGTCGAGCTGCGCCATGGCTTTGGCGGTTCCGCTCGCGAAGTCGTGAGCGACCTGGGCCGGGCGTTCAAGGATGGCCTCACCGACCAGGAGTCCGGCATCGCCGGGCTGCCCCAGGATGCCGAGGGAGGCACGCCCGCTCTGCTCATCCTGGCGCGTTCACCCAGGTCGATGCTGCCGCTGAAGATCCGGGTGCAGAACAAATACCAGGTTTCGATCACCTGCCTGCTGACCGTTGCCGCCGGCGAGACCTGCGCCCTGGTGCATGCCCTGGCCCAGGTGGACCTGCCGCCTTCGGCTGACGCGGCCCGGCTTGCTCGTGCCTTTGCGCCCTTGCGGCTGGACAAGCTGGCCAAGAGCCTGCCCAAAAGTGTGCTCAAAACAGCGGTCAATCTGGGCGGCCCGGCTTTTTCGCTGAATGTGGACGCCTGGTTTCCGAAGGACTGCTGGGGGATGACGCCGGCCGGCTCTGATCAGCTGGCGTTTGGCAAAGGTTCTCTGCTGAAGGGCAGGGTGGAGGCGGATTCAATCGGCTGGCGCCGGGGAAACCACACGCTGCAGTTGCCGAGGGAGCGAGTTGCGGCGGTGTCCGGGCCGGCTTTCACGGGTGACGGACGCTCCTGGATCTGGCTTCGGGACGGTCAGCGCTGGCTGGGATCGGCGGAGCGGCCCGAATGGAAGTTTGTCCTCAACAACAGCGCGGAACTGCCGGTGAAAAATCTCGACCGGCTGGTGTTTGCCAGATCGTCGGATGAATGGAGCAAACCCGAAGGTCTGCTGGTTGAACTTGCCACCGGTGAACGCCTGTCCGTGGCTCCCTCGGGGGATGTCGCGCTCAAGTCCGAATGGGGAAGGCTGGTGACGCCATGGGCGGGTCTGCTCGCCTGTCAAAAGCCCGAGAGGACGGAGGGCGGCTTGTTTCTTCTGCGTTCTGGAAGCCGTGTGCGCGCCTGGTTTGAATCTCCTCGTCTGAAGGTGAAGACAACCGAGTGGGGGGAGCAGGAAATCGCCGCAGAGGAGCTTTGCCGCCTGATCGCTCCCGCCGCGCAGATGGAGGAGGAAGAGCCCGTGCTGAGCTACCTGGACCTCGTGGAGGATCAGCGCCTGGTCGGACGTGTGACGGCGTCGACCTTGACGCTGCTGACCGAGGCCGGGCCTCTCACGCTGTCGCCCTCGGTGATCCGTGAGATGAGGCAGGTCGAGGAGGAGGATGCAGAGGCCGCTCCTCGTGTGTTTGAGGCGGACCTGTGGGGTGGAGGCGTGGTGCGCGGCCCTTTGCAGACCGAGGTGCTGCCCGTGGAGGGAGACGGGTTTCGCTGGGAGCTGCCGGTTCGGCAGGTCGTCCGACTGGTCAACCCGGTGCCGGTCACGGACGCCACGCTCATGCGTCGCATCGGGCAGCTGATCCAGGATCTGGGTCATGATCAATGGAAGGTGCGTGAAGCTGCGACGAACGCCCTTCGGGAGATGGGGCCGCTCGCCCATACCGGGCTGCGTGAGGCGCTGAAGTCGGCGACGGATGCCGAGGTGGTGCGCCGACTGGAGGAGTTGCTCCAGGATCAGGGCCGGGATTGAGGGGCGTCTGCCGGCACCTTTTTGCAGCTCGGGCAAAACTATTTGGGGCCGGGCGGCGTTTTGAACATGAGTCTCCTGCCTTGACTCTCACCCCGGCCCCATTGACCGTTTCGCCCCGCATGTCAGACACCGTCGCCTCCTCCTCTGCCGCCTCTTCCGTCCCTGACCAGGAAACCATTGCCAAATCCGCCTCGTGGGTGCAGCCGCTGCGTACGGAGATCGCCCGTGTGCTTGTGGGTCAGACGGCCCTTGTGGATCGCCTTCTCGTGGCCCTGCTGACCAACGGTCACGTGCTGTTGGAAGGCGTGCCCGGTCTGGCCAAGACGCTGGCGGTTCGCACTCTTTCCAGCGCCCTGCAGGCCAGCTTCAAGCGCATTCAGTTCACGCCCGACCTGCTGCCGGCGGACGTGGTGGGCACCATGGTTTATCATCCGAAGGACGGCACCTTCTCGCCCCGTCTCGGGCCGATTTTTGCCAATCTGGTGCTGGCGGATGAAATCAACCGCGCGCCGGCCAAGGTGCAGAGCGCCCTGCTTGAGGCCATGCAGGAGCGCCAGGTCACCATCGGCGAAAACACCTACAAGCTTCCGGATCCCTTCCTGGTGCTCGCCACCCAGAACCCCATCGACCAGGAGGGCACCTACACGCTGCCGGAAGCCCAGCTCGACCGTTTCCTGCTGAAGGTCCGCGTGGTCTATCCGACTCCGTCCGAAGAGCGCCAGGTGCTCGACGCCATGGCCACCAGCACGCCCAAGCTGGATGTCAGCCAGATCATCGACGCCAAGCAGATCATCGCCAGCCGTGCCATCGTGAACAACCTCTACATGGATGAGAAGATCCGCGACTACATCGTCGCCATCATCCATGCCACGCGTGACCCGGGCGTCATCGCCCCGCATCTGAAGCTGCTCATCCGCTGCGGCGCTTCGCCGCGCGGCACGATCAACCTGGCCCTCGCCTCCAAGGCCCTCGCCTTCCTTGCCGGACGCAACTACGTCACCCCGCAGGACATCAAGGACCTGGCCCCGGACATCCTCCGTCACCGCATTCTCCTCAGTTACGAAGCCGAGGCCGAAGGTGTGTCCAGCGAGGACGTGATCCGGCAGCTGCTCGACAAGCTGCCTGTTCCCTGAACCCCCACGCGCTGACCCTGGCGGCAGGCCAGGGCAGGTGATCCCCCAAGAGGTCTGCAGACGGACAACCGTGAAGACAACCCCGCCAGAAACCGAAGACGAACGCCTGATGCGCATCCTGAAGAGGGTGCGCAAGATCGAGCTGGTCACCCGTGGCATCGTCAAGGAGACGCTGGGCGGGGCCTATCACTCGCGCTTCAAGGGGCAGGGGATCGAATTTGATGATTTCCGTGAATACCAGCCCGGGGATGACGTGCGCTTCCTGGACTGGAACGTCACCGCCCGCATGAACGACCCTTATGTCCGAAAGTACATCGAGGAGCGTGAGCTGACCGTCATGCTCGTGGTCGATGTGAGCGGCTCGGGCGACTACGGCAGCCTGGAGGACAGCAAGCGTGAACGTGCCGCCGAAGTCGCGGCGGTCTTTGCCTTCAGCGCCGTGCAGAACCAGGACAAGGTGGGGCTCATCCTGATCTCGGACCAGGTCGAGCACTACCTGCCGGCGCAGAAAGGCGGCTCGCACGCCCTGCGCTGCCTGCGTGACATTTTAAACCACCGCCCGCGCAGCCGCCGAACCAATCTTGCTCCCGCCCTTGACCTGGCGCTGGCCCGCATCGCCCACCGAGCGCTGGTGATCGTGGTGTCGGACTTTCTCACGCCTGACAACGCCTGGGAGCACAGCTTGAAGTCCCTGGCGGCCAAGCATGACGTCGTCGCCGCCCAGGTGACCGACCGCCGGGAATGGGAGCTGCCCGCCGTCGGCCGTGTCTGCCTGCAGGATCCGGAGACCGGCGAGCAGTATGTGGTGAACACCTCGCACCCGGCCGTGCGTCGTCAATACGCCGAAAGGATGAGCGAGCGTCAGGAGGCCCTGGGCCGCAGCCTTCGAAAGCATGGCGTCGAGCGTCTGGATGTGCGCACGGATGACGACTACGTGCCCGCCCTGAAGGCCTACTTCCGCAGCCGCAAAAGGAGGAGGAAATGAAGTCTTTGTCGTTTCATCCGGCTCTGGCCCAGCAGGCGGCCGGTCAGGGGCCACCCCTGCAGCCGCTGCCGCATCCCGAACTGCCGGAACCTTCGATCGTGACCTCCGGTCCCGAATGGTGGGCCTACGCTGCCGCGGGCGGCCTGGTGGTCATCCTTCTGGGGCTTGTCATCTGGCTGCTGCTGCGCCCGGCCAGGAGCTTGCCGCCACCGATGAAGAAGCCCTACACCGCCGCGATGAACCGCCTGCGCGACATCCTGGCAAGGGCGGCCCAGCAGCCACCGGCCAGGACCGCCGCCGATGTCTCCGAGACGCTGCGCGTGTATTTCCAGGACCGCTACAAGATCCCCGCCCCGTTCCGCACGACGAACGAACTTTTTGTCAACGGCGGCCTGCCCTCGACGTCGCCGCGGCTGCAGAAATACGCCCCCCTCGCCGGGCTCTGGGACCAGCTTGCCTTTGCACCCGTGCCCGCGGACGCGCAGGAGGCCGCCGCGCTTGTCCAGAAGGCCATCACGCTTCTTGAGGAGGACCGTTCATGAACATCCCCTTCCTGCCCGGCATGATCTTCGGCCGCCCGGAATGGCTGCTGCTGCTGCTCCTTCTGCCATTCATGGCCTGGTGGCGCAGCCGGGCCGGAAAGGCGCCCGCGATCGCCTTCTCCACCGCCTTCGTGCTGCGTGAAATGGGCGTCCGCACGCGCAGCGCCCGGGGCGGCTTCACCCTCGGTCTCGTCCTGCTCAGCCTCGCCTGCGCCATCATCGCCCTCGCCAGGCCTCAGAAGATCATCTCCCATGACGAGGAGAACACCGAGGGCATCGCCATCTGCCTCACCGTCGATGTTTCGCTCTCGATGCTCATCGAGGACTTCTACATCGGCGGCAGTCCGGTGAACCGGCTGACGGCGGCAAAGCGTGTGATGCGCGACTTCATCCGCGGCCGCAAGTCCGACCGCATCGGCATCGTGGCCTTTGCCGGCGCCCCTTATTATCCCTGCCCGATGACGCTGGACCGCGAGTGGCTGGAGTCGAATCTGGAGCGCGTCCAGACCGGCGTGATGGAGGATGGAACGGCCATCGGTTCCGGGCTCGCTGCCGCCGCGCGCCGTCTCGACCGGGAGACGGTCCCCAGCAAGGTCATCATCCTGCTCACCGACGGCGCCAACAACAGCGGCAAGCTAAGCCCCCAGGACGCCGCCAAGCTTGGCGCAACCCTTGGCATCAAGATTTACACCATCGCCATCGGCACGCCGGGCGTTCACATGATTCCGCTGCCCAACGGCCGAGTCATCACCAGCGGGCGCCAGGAGTTCGATGAAGCCACGCTTCAGGCCGTGGCGAACATCGGCGGCGGCTCGTTCTACATGGCGCAGGACCTGAGCGCCCTCGCGGACATCTTTGAAACCATCGACAAGCTGGAGAAGAAGGAGATCAAGAAGCGCACCGTCACCGAGACCGAGGAGCTCTTCTTTTATCCGCTGGCCGCCGCCGCTTCCTTGCTGGGGCTGGCCCTGCTCCTGCGCTTTACCTTCCTGAACGCGGCCCCGATGGCCGTGGCCACCTGACATGTCCTTCCTCGCCCCCAAGATCCTCTACTGGCTCCTGGCCCTGCCTGTGCTCGCAGGCTTCAAGGCCTGGGCGGACTGGCGTGCCCGGAGGGTGCAGGCGGCCTTTGCCGCGCCCAGGCTGCGTGACGCCCTTGTCTCCGGCGTTTCCAGCGGCCGTTCCTGGCTCATCTTCTGCCTTCAGATCCTGGCCCTTGCCTGCTTCATCATCGCCCTGGCCAGGCCCTGGTGGGATGAGGACAAGGTGGTGCAGCAGGAGTCGGGTCGGAATGTCATCATCGCCATCGACAGCTCCCGCTCCATGCTCGCCAACGACGTGGTGCCGGACCGCCTGACGCGCGCCAAGCTCGCCGCCCAGGACCTCATGCTTTCACTGAAGGATGACCGTGTCGGATTGATCGCGTTCGCCGGCAATTCCTACCTCCAGGCCCCGCTCACGACGGATCATGACGCCGTGGTGGAGGCCATTCAGTCGATTGATTTCACCTCGGTCCCGCGCGGCGGCAGCGAGCTCGGGCGCGCGCTCAAGCTCGCCATCGAGACCTTTGAAAAAAGCCCCGCCCGGAATCATGGACTGATCCTTTTCAGCGACGGCGGCGAGCCGGACAGTGAGATCAGCGCCTATGCGCAGCAGGCGGCGAAGAAGAACATCCTGGTGCTCACCGTCGGCGTGGGCACCGAGGGCGGGGCGCTGATTCCCGACCCTGATCCGGAACGTTCGGGGGATTTCGTCCGTGACAGCGAGGGCAATGTCGTGAAGACCCGGCTGGAGCCGCAGCCTCTGCAGGAGATCGCCGCCGTCACCCGCGGCAGGTACCTGAGGCTGGGTTCCCAGGGGCTGGCCGCCGATGTGGTCCGCAATCTGGTGGCCAGTCTCCAGGCCCAGACCAATGCCGCCCGTGAAATCGTGAAGCCGATTGAGCGTTTTTACTGGCCGCTGTCTATTGGAGTGCTGTTTCTTTTCGCCGCCTGGATCATCCGTCCCGCCGCCCGCATGAAAACGCCCTCGCCCACTTCTGTCTTTGCCCTGCTGGCCTGCCTGTTGCTTGCGCCCGGGGCCGATGCCGCCGACACCGGCTTTCTTGGAACCCTGCTGGGTTCGCGGCAAAACACCGAGTCCGTCGAGGCCCATGAGGCCTTCAAGCGCGGCGAGTTTGATCATGCCGTCAGGAAGTACGAAGAGCTGTTCAAGCAGTCGTCGGGTGTTCAGCAGAAGCCCCTTTTCGCCTACGGCATGGCCGCCTCGGCGTTCCAGCTCAAGGATTACGACCGGGCGGTCGCCGGTTACAGCCAGGCCCTGGAAAGTCCCGACGCCAAGGTGCAGAACCAGGCGCATCGCGGTCTGGCCCACAGCCTTTATGACCAGGGGGACAAGGCGCTGGCCAAGCAGCCGAAGTTCACCCTGAAGGCCTGGCGTGACAGCGTGAAGCATTTTGACGCCTCGCTGTCGATGGATCCCGACAACAAGCAGGTGCGTGAGAACCGTGACTTCGTTCAGAAGCGTCTTGATGAGCTGCAGCAGCAGATGAACCAGCAGCAGGGCGGCAAAGGCAACAAGGGCGACAAGAAAAAAGGCCAGAAGGGCCAGAAGGGCGAAAAAGGCCAGAAGGGTGACAAAGGTGAGGGGCAGGAGGGCGAGAACGGCGATGAGGAAGGCGAAGGTGAGGGCGAGGATGACAAGTCCCGCAAGGAAAGCCTTGGCAAGAAGGACGGCGAGGAGGAGGGTGAAGGCGAGGGCAAGGAACATCAGAAGGAAGGTCAGCTCCAGGCGGGTGATGGCGGGCGTGACGAGACCCCCGAAGCCCGCGAAGCTCGTGAACGTCGTGAGGCCGAGATGGCTGAAAACCAGCAGAACGAGGCGACGGGTTTCAGCCGCAACGAGGCGCGTTCCTTTCTTCGCACCTATGCCGATGACCAGAAGAAGGCCATGATCGTCCGGCCCCGTGACGAACCCGTACGTGGCAAGGACTGGTAGGAGCAACATTCCGGAGCACTCATGAATTTCGCAGACTTTCGTATTCCCAAACCGGTTCCAGGCAGGATGCTCCTGCTGCTGGCGTTTCTCGTTTCATCCCTGGCACAGGCCGCCACGATCCGCGCCTATGTCCAGCCCTCCAGCGCCCGGCCCAATCAGGTGATCAATTATGTCATCACCGTCCAGGACGGCCAGGTGAACAGCGTGCCCAACCTGCGCTTCCCCCTGCAAATCGGCCAGACCAGTGGAGTCAGCACCTCCCAGCAGATCCAGATCATCAACGGCCGCCAGAGTGCATCCATCCAGCTTTCATGGGGCATTACCGCCACCGAGCCCGGAGAGTTCGTCATCCCGCCCCAGACGGTGGTTGTGGACGGCCAGTCCATGACCACGAACGAGGTCAAGCTGACCGTCGAGAATGGGGGCGGAGCTTTCCCCAAAAACGACCAGGACCCGTCCCAGGATGATGCCAACCGGCCGATCCTGCAGATCGAGCTGGGCAAGAAGGAGATTTACCAGGGCGAGGTCGTGCCGGTGAACGTCAGCCTGTATGTGCCACGGCAGGTGCAGCTGCGCAGGCTCGGCCTGATCGAGATGGAGAAGAGCGACTTTGCCATCGCCCGTTTTCCCCAGACGAACGAGCAGTCCAGCACCGTCATCGACGGCATCGGCTATTATGTCCTGACCTTCCGCAGCACGTTGTCCTCCCTGCGCACCGGAGATTTGAAGGTCGGCCCCGCCAACCTTGAACTGCTCGTCGAGGTGCCGATGGAAGGCCAGCAGCGTGGGGCTTTCCCGCCGGGGTTCGGACAGAATTTTCCGCCCGGTTTCTTCCCTGGAATGTCCGAGCCCAGAAAGCTCGAGGTGAAGAGCCAGCAGGTCACATTGAAGGTGCTGCCGCTTCCGTCCGAAGGCAGGCCCGCCAACTTCAGCGGAGCCGTCGGTGAGTTCCAGATGAATGCCTCCGCCTCCCCCACCGACCTGACCGTTGGTGACCCGGTTTCCGTTGATCTGGTGGTCGCCGGCGCTGGAAACTTTGACGCTTTGAACACCCCCGCCCTGGTCGCATCGGGTGGTTGGAAGATTTATCCTGCCAAACGCTTCGTGATCGAAGGGCCTGCAGACCAGAACCAGACGCCGACGGTGGAGCGCAAGATGGGCTACACCCAGGTGATCGTGCCCGAAGCGGTGCATGCCAGCGTGCCAGCCTTTGAGCTGAACTATTTCAGCCCCTCGCAGAAGAAGTATGTCACGCTGCGCACCGAGCCCATCGCGCTGAACATGAAGCCCGCGCCGGTAGCCGCCGCCGCCGAGTCGGCCGGGGCCTCAGGGGCCCAGGTCGTTGCCGAAACCCCCGTCGCTCCTCCGCCCGTGACCGATCCTCAGGCTGACATCACGGACATCCTTGTCCGGCCTCCCGCCAAGTCCCGCTGGCTGGCGCCCACCAGCACGCTGCTGCTTCGCAGCGGCGCTTTCTGGACGTTGCAAGGGGCTCCTTTGGCTCTCTTTGTGCTCGCCTCCGTCCTGGCCGTGGTGCGCCGCCGCCGGGAATCCGGCCTTGCCGGACGTGCCGGCGAGCTTCGGTCGGCCTGGCAGGCCTTCGAATCCCAGTCGTCCCGCGCGAATGACCAGGAGTTTCTGCGAGGCGCCGCCCAGTTCATCCAGGTGGCGCAGTCTGGACGTCCGGTTCCTCCGGGACCCTTGAAGGCCATTCTTGACCGCTATCAGGCGACCAATTTCTCCGCTGCCCACGGACCCGCCCTGCCGGAGGCCGAACGACGCGAGATGCTGGGCACTCTGGCCGCCCTTTTCCGCCAGACGCTCGCACGGCTGAGCCTTCTCCTGCTGGCTTCGCTGCTCCTCGTGAACGGATCGATGGCGGCCGCCGAGGCCCCCAAGGCAACCGCAGCGAGCCCTGATGAGCTTTATCAGCAAGCCGTTGCCGAAATCGAAAAGGGCAACTTCACCCGTGCCCAGTATCTTGCCGAATCGCTCACGAAGATGAAGCCGCCGCAGCTCAGCGCTGAAATTTTTCAGATCATCGGCCACGCCCGCTACCGCCAGGGTGACATGGGCCGTGCCGCGCTTTGGTATCAGCGCGCCCAATTGCTCGACGGCAGGAATGTCGAGCTGAACCAGAACCTTCGCCACATTCACGACAGGACCCGCTACCTGAGCTTTGAGGAATCCTCCCCGCTGCGTCTGGCCAGCCATTACCTGAGCACCAATGAATGGCTGGTTCTCGCGGCTTCGGGCGTCTGGCTGTTCTTTCTCTCTCTCTCCTGGCGCGTGTTCACCCGCCAGAAGACCTCCTCCTGGCCGGTCGTGGCCAGTGTCATCGGCCTGTTTGTCGCCATCCCGGCTTCCACCTTTGCCGCCCTACGGCCCCTGGGCCCTGACCGGGTGAAGGACATCAGCATCGTCACCCTGCCTGACGTGAACTCTTACACCAGCGCCACCGTCACCAGTGGTTCCGTGATCTCCCTGCCGCCCGGCAGCCAGGTGCGCACGCTGGAAACTCGCGGCCCCTGGCTGTACGTCGAAATTCCCGGTTCCCCGGAAAGTCTGCGCGGCTGGGTGGAGGCCGCTGCGGTGACGCCGTTGTGGACTTGGGATGCCAGTCTGGTGCCCTGAACGGAAGAGGCCGGAAAGCACCGCGTCTTTCGGCTTGGAGGCCCTTTGCCAGATCGTTGGCAAAGAGGGCGGAGGGGCGAAGAAAAGACTCGACTTAAGGTATACTGATATTTATTTAAAGTTAAATATACCCGTTTCAGTTTATCCGCAGACACCTGTTTAGAACCTTCCTCCTAACCCAGTGGTCGTGCGACTCCGATTGATCGCTCCATGAGCTTTTCGTTCCGCACCATGTTTCCAAACAGCCACGAGGCCGCCCAGCAGGCTGGCAGCGCTGTGATGGATCCCGCTGGCACGAGTCCGGCTGTCCTGCCGTCCGCTATTATGCAAGCCGCCCTTCCGCTTAACGCTGTCAGTCCGTTTGGGGGTCCGCTTTTCAAGGCCTCACCTGGAGAGCAGGCGGTGGCAAGCCCGGTGGCGGGTTCTCCATTTTCAGTGTCGTCCGCAGGTCCGGCCAATGTTCCGCTGACCGTGGGTGACGTGATGCCGCAGCTGCCCCCTGAACTTGCCAGGGGCGGTGCCCTGCCTCTGGAGCATCCGGTGGCTCTTTCCGGCCAGGTCATCGATGAAGCTTTGCGCAGCGGCCGCGCCGCCGTGCCGGTTTTTGAAATCTACCGGGTGTGCCCGGCCTTGTTTCAAACGCCTGTGTCACCGCAGGACCCGCGCATGGTTCCCCTGCCGGCTGCAAAGCTTCCTCACTTGATCGCGGCTTCCAGGGGGGGCGCCGCCGAGATGCCGGCCTCTGTTCCTCCTCCCACGGTCAAAGCCTCGCCGTTCATGATGGCGGCCATGCCTTCAGAGCAAGCGTTTGCGGCGTCGCCGGCACCCGCCGAGGTGCAGGGTGCAGGAATGGGGATGCTGCTGCCTCCCAAAAGACAGGGGCCTCCTCCCGCTCTTGCGGATGTTGGCAGGGTGGTTTCGCCCGACGTGACCCTGCCCGGCACGGTGCCTGGAACGGCGGCGGCTTTTCCCATGAGCCCTTTTGCCGTGGGGGCTGGAGCAAATCCGCCGGTGCAGCCCGCGACAACGGCGTCTCCTTTTGCCGTGCCCATGGCAGAGCCTGCGCCTGCACACACCCAGCGCCCCGTGGAGCCGACGGCATCGCCTTTCCAGACGGCACCCGTCACCGCTTCACCCTTTGCCGCCGCTTCGCCCTCAAGGCAGGAGGCTTCACCGCCACAGGCGGCGGATTCTCCTTTTGCCGCCGTGTTTGGTGGCAAGGCGGTTCCGGTCAGCCCTCCCGGCATGGAGGTTCAGCCCTCACCTGCGTCTGCGGCATTCTCCTCCCAGCCCGTCGCTGACTCCTTGCTTCCATCCTTTGGCGCGGCTGCTCCCGCTCCTTCCCAGGCCATGGGGGGAGGAATGGTCAGGATCGCTCTGGCAGCCTTGGTGAAAGGCTACAGCGTCGCCGAACTTGGCTTCGATCCCATGGTGGTGCCGGGTTGGATCACCACGGCGCTGCCCTCTCATGTGGCCCGGGATTTGTCGCTGGCATCGACACCGCTGGTTGAGCTCGGTCTGCTGGTGGATGGCATCACGGACGTGGGCTTTCGCAATGTGCTGAACACGGCCAAACGCGATTTTCAGATGCGGGTGGAGTCCGGTGTTCTGCAGCAGGCGCTTGCCGGAAACAATCTGCCAGCCAGCCTGCCAAGCCTGACGAATCTGGGTGCCGCTTCCAAACCGGCACCCTCCTCTGCGGCTCCTCCTGGCGGCCCGATGCGGATTGAGCCTTCCGCGCCGCCCACGTCCTTCACGCCGCCGCAGCCGTCGATGCCCCTGACTCCTGCTGCGCCTTCAGCACCTGCGCCGCAGGTGGCGGAATCCGAGGCTCCCTCACCCTTTCTGGTGCCCTCAGCGGCCCCCAAACCGCTGTTTTCATCTGCCGCCAAGGATCCTTTCTCGGTTCCTGCGGCTGCTGCCGCCTCTGCCTTCAGTGGTGGCATGGGAATGCCTGCGGCCC
>CAZXPU010000107.1:0-19602 GCA_964642905.1 uncultured Prosthecobacter sp. | reverse complement strand
CCCATGCGTCCTGCTTGTGGCCGGGCCGGTCGCGGTCGTCGATGAAGACGGGATTGCCCGTGTCGAAGACCCACTTCATGTCCGGCACCGCTTCCATCATGCGCTTCACATAGGTGGGGCTCATGCCGCCCCAGTTCATGCAGTTTTCATGAACCACGGTGAGTCCTGCGTCGGCGAAACGTTTGTTGACCTCGTTCATGCGGCGGATGCGTTCGGGGGCGAGCTGCTCCTCCAGGTCCCTGCCGTCGGCGTCCTTGCAGACCGCATAGCTCATGACACGGATCAGCCTGGCGCCCAGGCGCTGCATGCGGGGGATGGCACGGCCGATCTCGGCCTCGGTGATGGAGAAGTCGTCGGTGATCTTCTTGGCCCAGTTGCCGATGAGGGAGCCGAAGCCGCTGACCTTCATGCCTTTCTCCTCAAGGCGGGCGGCCACCTTGTCGAAGACGGCGTCGGGGATTTCGTGCAGGTTGCCCTTCACGCCGTCGAACTCGACGATGCGGGACTCGATGCTGTCCCAGCCGAGTTCCTGGTGGGCCTGGATTTGCACGTCGAGGGACGCGCCTGCTTCGTCTGCGATGCCGGTGAGCTTGATCATGGTGGGGGAGTCAGAGGTGGGCGGTTTGATACGAAGCGGGGGGCGGGGGTCAAGGGGCGAAGCGGAACCGAAATGCATGGTTTCCTCATCCCGGGCGGTCCGGGGATGGTCACTGCTCATGACCACGAGGCCGCAGTTGCCCGGAGGTCGGGCGTCTATCCAATGATGCAACCCTCTTATGTCCATCCTCAGCCACGCCGACCTCATCCAGCTCAAGCGCTGGAACACGCCCACCATTTACAACGGCTGGGAGCAGATCACCCGCTGCGATTCCGGGGCCGACGCCTTCAACATCGAGGAGACGCGTGACTACATGCCGCAGATGGGGCCGATGGTGGGGTATGCCGTGACCTTGGTGATCGAGCCCGGCAACAAGGCACACCGGGCCGCCAATCCGAAGGCCGGGGAGGAATACCGCCGCTACATTGCCAGCCTGCCCGGTCCGAAGATCGTGGTCGTCCAGGACCTGGACAAACCGCAGGTGCTTGGCTCGGCCTGGGGTGAGGTGAGCGCCAACATGCATCGCGCGCTGGGCTGCGTCGGCACGATCACGGACGGCGCCATTCGTGACGTGGATGAAATGACCAACGCGGGCTTCAAGGCCCTGGCCCGTCGTCTGTGCGTCGGCCACGCACATGTGCACCCCGTGCGCTGGGGCTGCGAGGTGGAGGTCTTCGGCCGCAAGGTGAGGCCGGGTGACCTGATTCATGCCGACAAGCACGGTTTCCTGGTGATTCCGCCCGAGGACCAGCCTCGTTTGCTGGAGGCCTCGAAGTTCATGGATTCCAACGAGTGTGAAACCGTGATCCCGGCCGGGCGGGGTTCGGCCGGGCTGCCGATGGATCAGGTGCTGGCGAACCTGGAGGCGTCGATTGTGAAGTTTGGCGACAACGTCCGGGCCAGGTTCAGCCGTGAAGGCGAGTGGTGACCCGGCCTGACCCGCCTAACAAAAGACGCGGACCGTTGCCGGTCCGCGCCGTCTTGGGGGAGTCATTGCCTGCTGTCGGGACATTGTACGCTGTCCCGGAATAGCCGGACGCAGGTCATTTTCCCAGTCGGTCGAGGATGTTGCGGGTGATGCGCTCCACCTGGGCGTCCCGTCCCTGAAGGCCGTGGGCCCAGTCGGTGGTGCCTGCGGTGAAGACCGTGCCGCCGCGGGTATAAATGCCAAGGCAGGCTGCGCCGGTGCGGCCGATCTCCCATTTTTCATACCATTCCGCGTCATCGGGGTGCCAGCGCACGGGGCAGGTGGCCAGCACCTCGAAGGTTTTCGGCGTGCCGTCCTTGAAGGTGGGGAAGGGCAGGCCGTCCTTCCAGTTCAGCTCGCAGCCGTCGCATTCATAACCCACGATGGTGTCCTTGCCGCCCAGCTTGTCGCCACGCTTCAGGCCGGTGCCCTCAAAGACCCAGTGGCCGGGGCGGTGGATCTCATACTCGGCAGGCTCCTCCATGAACTGGCCGTGGCTTTTGCGGTAGCCGCCCCAGAGGAAACCGACGCCGGTGAGCTCGTTCTCCGGGCGCTTGAGAAGGTGGTGGCTCCAGGCCGTGCTGAGGGTTTTGAAGTCGCGCGTCGCGAAGACGGGGTCGAGGTGGTAGTTCTGCTTGCAGCAGGTGAAGGCACGGCCCTCGTCCTCGGTGCGGACCTGCCAGCAGCAGGTGTTGCCGCTGAAGAACGCGACATTGCCGCCCTTGCCGATCCAGGCCTCCAGATGATCGCGCATCGGCGTGCTCCAGTATTCGTCATGGCCGACGCTGAGGACGAGCTTGTAGTTAGGCAGAAGTTCGGGGTGAAACTCCAGGTCCTCGTTGGCGGCGAACTCGAGAGCATGGCCCGAGGCCTCGGCCCATTGGATGAACGGCAGCTCCCAGCGGCTGAACTGCGAGGGGCCGGGCCGTTCGAAGCTGACGCGGTGGCCCTGGTTGTTGGAGAGGCTGTTGTAGGCGTAGACCGAGAAGCCGCCCCAGTTGTTGTAGGCGTTGTAGGTGTTGGTGCAGAGCTGAAGGAGGATCTTCGACGTGCTGCCCGGCCTGTCCTCGCGGACGATGAACCAGGCGCCGCCCTGGGCGGTGCGGGCTCCACGGTGAGTCCATTTGCCCCCGGAGTCGGCGGCGCGCAGGATGACCTCATAATAGCCGCTCTTCCATTCCTTGCCGACTGGCACCCGCAGGCTTTCAGGCCAGCGGCAGCCCATGGCGGAGGCGTCTTCCGGGACCGGGTGTTCAGCTCCTGGGACGCCGGTCCGGCTCCAGACGACTTCGCGTTTGAGGCCCAGGCGTGCGACCTCGATGTCAAACTTTGCCGCCGTGGTGCTGACGTGCACGTCGATTTCCTCGCCCTGGGCGACACTGCGCCTGCCGGCATAACCTTCAATGAAAAGCGCGGCGGGTTCGGCGGCCTGGAGGGCGGCGCTGGCAAGAAGCAGGGAAAGGAGGCGGAGCATGGAGACGCTACGCCGGAGGGCAGGGGCGGCTTTCAGACGGAGGCCACGCGAAATTCCCGGTCGAGCAGCAGGCGGAGACTTCTCAGCTGGTCTTGCAGGGTTGGGTCCGGCCTTGCGTCCAGAGCCTGCTGCACCCTGGATCCGAGGGTTGCCTGCAAGTCCTGGCCGCCCAGCGCTTCGAGCCGTTGTTCGATTTCATCGACGCTTTGAAGGGCCTGCTGGATCCGTGCGGAGGCCTGTTCCTCGCTGAGTTCACCGGCTTCTAGCCGCTTCAGGATGCGGCATTCGAAGAGCCTGCAGCGGGAGGGGCGATGTTCGTAGATGCCGCAGCGACGGTCATGAAGGAAGCCGCAGGGCTGTTTGAAGTAGGGCTCCGTCTTGCGCCGGTTGATCTTCATGCCCAGTTTTTCGAGGGGCTTCAGGGCGTCCTGCGGTTGCAGGCAGACAATGTCAAAAAGCACGCCGTTGCAGCACAGGCCGCAGGCCATGCAGAGTCGGGCGGCGGCGGAATCGGCGGACATGGGCGGCACTCTGTGTCATTTTCCCCATGAATTCCAGCAGGCAGGCGGCCGGGGCTTGCGATCAACTCCCGGCAACCCTAGCCTGTGGGCGGTTTGAATTTTCTCGACGACACCACTTCTGCATGGAACCGACGCTTCTGGCTGCTTCTGGCCGGCGTTTTCATCTTCCGCGCCTGCTTCACCCTGTTTTTTTGCGCCCATGCGGATCTGGCGGGAGACGAGGCCTACTACTGGGACTGGGGGCGGCGTCTGGACTGGGGTTACTACAGCAAGCCGCCGATGATCGGATGGCTGATGGGCCTGGTGGGCTGGCTCACGGGAGCTTGTGACATCGGCATCCGGATGACGGCGCTGACCCTGGGCACGCTGACGCTGGCGGCGTTGTTCCTGCTGATGCGTCGGCTATATGACGCCCGCACCGGATTTCTGGCGGCGCTGCTGGTGCTGCTGACGCCGGCGAACACCGGACTGAACCTGTTCCTGACCATTGATGCGCCGTTGCTGCTGTGCTGGTCGCTGGCGCTGCTGCTGTTCTGGCTGGCGGTCGAGAAGCCTGAGTGCGGATGGCGCTGGGCGGCGCTGACGCTGGTGCTCGGCGTGGGGGCCTTGAGCAAGCAGATGATGCTTGTCTTTCCGGTGCTGATGATTCTGTTCTCGCTCGTCTCCGGCCAGGATCGCGGATTGCTCCGGCGTCCGGGGCTGTGGCTGTCCATGCTCGGCGGTTCCGCCTTCCTCATCCCCGTGCTGCTCTGGCAGCAGAAGCATCACTGGATCACGCTGGAGCACACCGCTCATCACTTCGATACAAAGAGCCTGGGATTGGGCGGCTGGCTGGTGCGCACCCTGGAGTGGCCCGGTGTGCAGGCCCTGGTGTATTCGCCGGTGCTCTGGGCGGCGATGGTGGTGATCCTGGTGTTTGGAATCACCCGCTGGAAGGGCATGGGCAGAAGGGAACGCTATCTTCTCATCGCTTCGGCTCCGGCGCTGGGCGTTTTCACGCTGCTGGCCCTGCGTCAGCGGATCAATCCCAACTGGCCCGCCGTGTTCTGGCTTCCTGCATTGCTGCTGGTGGCGGCCTGGTTTGCCGGACATCTGCCTAGGCCTGGCATGCCTAGCTGGAGATCCTGGGCCTTGCGCAGCGCCTTTGCCGTTCTGGCCCTGGCCCATGGGGTCGTTCCGGCGGTGCTGCTGACCAGCCTCAAGGGGCACAAGAAGCTGGCGGAGCTGCGTGGATGGCGTGAGACCGGGGAGCAGGCGGGCAAGTTTCTTGAGCAGGCGCCCCGGCCCGGGAACACGTTCGTCCTCGCCCTGGGACATCGCTACAACGCGGCGCAGATGGCGTTCAGCATGCCGCAGCATCCCCGGGTTTACCGCTTTGAACCCTCGGGCCGTCCCATGTCCCAATATGAGATCTGGCCAGGACCCGAGGAGCGCATCGGGGATGATGCGCTGATCCTCACTTCCAAGGGGCTGCCACCAGCGGTCGCCGAATGCTTTGAATCCGTGCAAAAAAGAGGACGGGTGGAGGTGCCTCTGGGCGACCAGACCCGGTTCTACGACGTTCATCTCGGCATTCGCCTGAAGACGTGGAAGCCGGTTGCCCAACCTACTTTGAAACCATGATTTCCTGGGACTACCAGCTGCTGCATCGGATCAATCAGGAATGGAGCCATCCGCTGCTCGACTACTGGATGCCGGCGGTCTCCGCCGTCGACAGCTGGATGCCGCTGTTCATCATCGCCCTGGCCGTGGTCTTGTGGCGGGGGCGTCTTCGCGGGCTGCTTTATGTCGTCTGCGTGGCGGTTGCCCTGGGCGTGGGCGATGGCGTGGTCTCCCGTTCCTTGAAGACCTGGGTGCGCCGTGACCGGCCGACGTGTTCTGTTGAAGGCCTGCTGGAGCGTGACCTGGGCAGGGCCCGACCCTCCTGGAAAAGGTTTGTGGTGCCGCTGCAGATCGTTCCCACCCGGGTGAGGCCTGGCTTTCGAAGCAACTCCTTTCCCAGCAGCCACACCATCAACATGTTTGCCGTGGCCACCATCACCGCGCTGTTTCACCGGCGCTGGGGGATTTTTGCCTACGTCCTGGCTTTTGTGGTGGCCTATTCCCGTCTGTATTGCGCGGCACACTGGCCCAGTGACGTCATTCCTTCGATCGGTCTCGGCATCCTCGTCGGGCTGGTGGCTGGAATCGGAGTCCCGAAGCTGGCGGACCGGGCGGTGGCCTGGCTGCGCCCACGCTCGTCGGGTTAGCGAGATTGCCTCAGCGCTGTTTCTCTAAAAGTGGGATCGAGAAATGTCCGGCGCGGGCGTTCTATGAAGGATCACTCCAGATGCTCATGCGCAAAGTCCTCGCCTTTTTCCTCTTCGCCGGTGCTGCGGCGCTTGCCATCCTCGCCCTTCGGCCCTCCTCGGGACAGGGGGGCGCGCAGCGTCTGACCATCTATTGCGCCGCCGGCCTGAAGAAGCCGGTCGAGGCGGTTGCCGCCCAGTTTGAAAAGGAGACGGGCACGAGGGTGGAGCTGCAGTTCGGCGGGTCGGGCACGCTGCTCAGCCAGCTCAAGATCGCGAAGCAGGGTGACCTGTTCATCGCGGCGGACGACGGCTCCCTGGCGGACGCCAGAAAGACGGACAGCATCCGCGAGGTGCTGCCCGTGGCCGTTCAACATCCCGTGATCGCCGTGGCCAAAGGCAACCCCCGGGCCATCAAGGGACTGGAGGACGTCGAGAAGCCCGGCTTGAAGCTGGCCCTGCCAAACCCGGAGGCGGCAAGCATTGGCAAGGTGGCGAAGAAGCTTCTGGACCGGCGCTGGGATGAGCTGGCGAAGCATGCGGCCGTGATGAAGCCCACGGTGATGGAGATCGCCTCCGACGTGAAGCTGGGGGCCTGTGATGCGGCTCTGGTCTGGGACAGCACCGCCAGGCAGTTCGGGCTTGAGGTCGTCGCGGTCCCCGAGCTTTCCGGGCATGCCGAGAAGGCCAGCGCGGCCGTGCTGAGCACCGCCCGTTCATCGGTGGAGGCGCTCAAGTTCGCCCGCTATCTGAGCGCTCCGGAAAAGGGCGGCGGCGTGTTTGCCGCACAAGGGTTTCAGCCTGCGGGCGGTGACCGCTGGGCTGCGAAACCGGAGCTGATCCTCTACAGCGGTGGCGTGAACCGCCCGGCGATCGAATCATTGGTTCAGCAGTTCGCCGATCACGAGGGCGTCGGCGTGACGACCGTCTTCAACGGCTGCGGCATCCTCTGTGCGGCGATGAAGACCATGAAGGACACGACGAACCCCAAGTTCCCCGATGTCTATTATGCCTGCGACGTGTGCTTCGTGCCGCCGGTGGCTGAAAACTTCCCCGAGGCGGTGCTGCTGACGGAGTCGGAGATCGTGATCGCCGTGCCCAAGGGCAATCCGAAGGGCGTCCGCACTCTGGCGGATCTGGCGCAGCCAGGCCTGCGTGTGGGGCTTTGCAATGCCGAGCAATCCACCCTTGGCTTCATGACAGCAGGCATTCTGCGCAGCATGAATCTTCTGGAGGGCGTCATGAAGAACGCCTCCAGCCAGGTGCCGACGGGTGATTTCCTGGTGAACCAGCTGCGCACCGGCGCGCTCGACGCCGCCGTGGTCTACCGGACCAACATCCAGTCACAGCCGGATCATTTCGAAGCCGTGCCGCTGCCTGCGGACAAGGCGAAGGCCATCCAGCCCTTCGCCGTGCGCAAAGATTCCCCGAACGCCGCTCTCGGTCACCGCTTGCTGGACTGGCTGAGGAGTCACAAGGAAAGCTTTGAGAAGGCGGGCTTCGTCTGGCGTGGTGACAGCGTGCCCGTGAAGAGCGGCGAGCTTGAGATTCCGGACTATCTCAGGCAGAAGTGACCGCGATGTCTCGTCGCCCCCGCCTTTTCCTGCTGCTGACCGTGCTTGCCGTCGGCTGCAAACCCCTGCCAGAGACCCAGCCCGCCCTTGAACCTCCTGCCGTCAGCCTGCCCCAATCCGTCAAAGTCCTGAAAGCTGAACAGGCCGCCTCATGGATCGAGGCAGGGCCCGGTCGGACAATCCTGGACGTGCGTGAGGACTGGGAGATTCGGAAGTTTGGCGCACTTCCCAATTCGGTGTGGGCTGACTTCCTCAACAAACAGCGTTTTGAAGATGCGGTTTCCAAGATCGACAAGTCCAGGCCCTGTCTCGTCTACTGCGCGATTGGCGGACGTTCCCGTCAGGCTGCGGCCGGGCTGGCGGCGCTTGGCTTCACGGATCTTTCCTTGCTGGAGGGGGGCTTTGAGGCGTGGGTTCAATCGGGGAGGCCGGTGACACGGTGACCAGACCCGGCACGCTGCCATAGCCGTGCACGGACGCCTTTGAATCCGGCCTCGGCAGGACAAGGTCAAAAACACTCACACCCGTGCGCCGCTGGCCTTCATACCGGCGGCCGTCGCTGGCTCCGAAGACGACCGGTTTGCCATTCTTTGGGTTCGTCCCCAGATAGAGCATGACATGGGTCACCGGCGTGCGGCGCAGACTGGGTTCGTAGGTGCCCGACCAGAAGATGAGATCGCCAGGCCTCAAGGCTGCGAACTCCGGGTGATCCAGGGAGTCGGCCAGGGTGATCCTGTGAAGACGCCCCTTGGCGGCCACCCAGTCACACATCTCGTCAGACTGCCTGGGCACATCCTTGATTCCTGCCTTGCTGAGCAGGTGATGCATGGTGCCCGAGCAGTCCATGCCTCCGCGTCCTGGATCATTCGAACCAAAGAGGTAGGTGAGGTTGAGTCGGGTCAGGGCCAGCGCTGAACGAATGAGCGCCTGGATCTTCGCCGGTTGTGCGCTGAACTCCGCCAGTTCGGTCTCTGCGATCGTGCTGACCGCCGCCGGCCTGCGGACCTCCTCCTGACCGGAGGCCTGCGGGCGGAGGACGGACAGGGCAAGGAGTGCCAGAAGGCGGAAGTTCATCGAAGCGGTTCTTGCTTTGGGTTCGTGCATGTTGCCAGCGGGTGCTGCTGAAAAGTCCCGGGAAAAGCGGGGCAGGGGTCGCTGCGGTGTTCTTTGCGATGAAGCGCAAGTCCAAGATGACAGGGAACCGCGCCAAGTTCCCTGGGTTTTTGAAGGATGCTGTTCAGAAGAATACCTTTATCAAAGCTTGGAAAGAGCATGAAAAGGCTAGATTATTTAAGATTCCTGTAGTATTTATATGGCTAAATTAATCTTTCTCAGAGATCGCCATGCCTCGCCGTCCTGCCTCCACTCTCGACTCGCCCGCCACGGGTTCCGCCACCGCAGAGGACAATGTGATCCGCTTCGATGATGCGCCTGAGTTTTCCTTTCGTCAACGTGACGACGATTCCATGGAGGACATGGAGCAGCAGGTGAAGGAGGCTCAGCGTCGGCTTGCCGACCTTCGTGCGCAGCAGGAGGAGGTGGAGCGGCAGAAGCAGATCCTTGAGACGCTGCGCCAGAAGCAGGAACGCTTTGTCAGCGGCAAGAAGGAGATCACGGACAGGCTTGAGCGCGCCCTGCGCTCCATCGTGGATGAACTGGAGGAGGCCCGGCGTCGGGTGGAGGATCTGGCGATGACGCAGAAGGATTTCGAAGACCGCCTCGATGACCTGAAGACCTACCTGCCGGAACGCTGGCAGCGCAGCCATCTCGACCATGAACTGGACCGTGCCCTGTCCTCGCTTGAGGACGCCGAGGTCAGCTATGAAAAAGGCGTTCACCGCCTCATGCAGCACCGTGCGTCGTCCCAGATGGAGCCGGTGGTGATGTCGCCCATCCACGCCGCGATCGCCCCTCATCATGAGGCGGAGGAGCCGGTTCATTCCGAGTCCGTCCTGCATTCGAACTTCAGCGGCGGCCGTGATGATCTGGTTTCCTGGGCTCGTCGCGGACTGGCCTTCAACGCCGCCCTGATCACCGCTCTTGTACTGCTGCTCATCCTCGCCCGGATGATGTTTTAAACCCGACCGAAAGTTCAACCCTGGTCCGCTCCCGCCTCGCCATGAACCAAAAAGTCCGCACCCAGCGCCTCCGCTACGCCTCTGACATGCTGGCATCCCCTCTGCCCTCCGCGAAGCCCTCCAAGAGGCAGATTCGTCATCTGGAATCACGCTCACGTGAGCTTGAGGAGGAGATTTCACGTCTCGAATGCACCATCGCGGCGGCGCCGGCGGCGATGCGTCAGCAGCGACTGGCCGCCCGTGACACCCTGCCGTCCATTCGTCCTTCCGCCTCCAGGGGCATGCGTGCCGCGAGCAAGATCCCCCTGGTTCAGAAGCGCGCCCTTCAGAAGGCCCGCATGAGCAAGGTGATCGAGCTTCTGATCGTCTGCGGCGTCCTTGCTGCGGCCGTCGGCTGGCTGCGTCAGTGGCTGAGCCTTTGAAAGTTCAGCGTTCAGGCTCACAGCCCACCACCAGGACCTTGTCCTCCAACGCCTGCCAGCGGACACGCCAGCCTGCGATCTCGGTGGCATATTCCCTGGCGGCATCCTGATGGTAGGCGGGCTGTGGCTGGCCGGCGAGCGACTGCTCGATCACGGTCAGGGCGCTGGTTGACGAAGGCCGCGCGCAGAGCCACTCCACCGGCAGGGCCTCCGGCGGATGATCGGCAAAGCTGCTCGTCGCCTCCGGCACGGAGTCGGCATAACGAACGTAGGGCTTGATGTCGATCACCGGCGTGCCATCCACCAAATCCACGCCGGAGACCCAGAGCCTGGGGGCCTCGGGGCCGTCCAGATCCACCCGGTCAAGCTTCACCACGGTGAGCGCCAGGCGGTTGGGGCGGAAGGGGGAGCGCGTGGCGAAGACGCCGCGCCGCTCGTTGCCGCCAAGCCTGGGCGGGCGCACGGTCAGCGACTGCGGCTCCTCCGCGACACGGTGAAAGCGCGTGATGAGCCAGAGATGGCTGAAGTCCTCGATGCCCCTGACCGCCTCGATCCGCCGGTAGGCAGGTTCAAACTCCACCACGCCCCAGGCCGCCGGGGCCAGACCGGACTGCCGGGGCACGCCAAACTTGCCGGCATAACAAGTTTTGAGGGTGGCGATGACATGGAGCTGGCTCATGCGCCAAAATGCCGGGCGTCAGCGGCGCGGCAAGCGGTCTTCGACCGGACAAGAATCCTTGCCCGAAGCGGCATTTCCGCCCATTCTGGCCGCCCTTTTCACCCCCTTCGACCATGTCCTTCATCCACGATGACTTTCTTCTCGCCTCGGCCGCCGCGCGGCGCCTCTACCATGAGTTCGCCAAGGAGGAGCCGATCATCGACTACCACAACCACCTGCCGCCGCGTGACATCGCGCAGGACCGCCAGTTCCGGAATCTGCATGAAATCTGGCTTGAGGGGGATCACTACAAATGGCGCGCGATGCGCTGCAACGGCGTGCCGGAGCGCCTCATCACCGGTGACGCCTCGCCGCGTGACAAGTTCCTCGCCTGGTCGGCCACCGTGCCGCACACCCTGCGCAACCCGCTCTACCACTGGACTCACCTTGAGCTGAAGCGCTATTTCGGCATCGACGAACTGCTCAATGAAAAGACGGCGCCGGCGATCTGGGAGCAGACCGAGGCCATGCTGGCGCGGCCGGCGATGAGCGCACGTGGCATCCTGCGCAGCCAGAAGGTGCGCGCCCTCTGCACCACGGACGATCCGGCGGACGGCCTTCCCTGGCACGAGAAGTGCGCGGCGGACGGCTTCGAAACGGGCGTGTATCCGACCTTCCGGCCTGACAAGGCCTATGCCATCACCGATCCCGTCGCCTGGAACGCCTGGTGTGAAAGGCTGGGCAGCCAGGCCAACGTGGATGTGAACTCCTTCGACAAACTGATCGAGGCGCTGGATCGCCGGCATGAGGCCTTTCACGCGGTTGGCGGACGGCTGAGCGACCATGGTCTGAATCGTGCCTTTGCCTCGACCCAGGGCGAGGATGCGGCCCGGCGTGTGTTTGATCGATATCGTGGGGGCGGTCGCTCCGCCGCCAGTGCCGAGGAGCTTGAGGTGCTCGCCACGCATGTGATGATGCACGTCGGCCGGATGAACGCCCGCCGTGGCTGGACGATGCAGCTTCACCTCGGCCCGATCCGCAACAACAACGCCCGCCTCGCCCGTGAAATCGGCGCGGATGTCGGCTGCGACAGCATCGGCGACTACCCGCAGGCCGAGACGCTCTCGGCCTTCCTCAACGCCCTGGATTCTGAAAACGCGCTGCCCAAGACGGTGCTCTACAACGTCAATCCGGCGGACAACTACGTGTTCGGCACGATGGCCGGAAACTTTGCCGACGGCACGACGCCCGGAAAGGTGCAGTTCGGCTCCGGCTGGTGGTTCCTCGACCAGAAGGAGGGCATGGAGTGGCAGATCAACGCGCTCAGCAACCTCGGCCTGCTCAGCCGCTTCATCGGCATGCTCACCGACAGCCGCAGCTTCATGTCCTTCCCCCGCCACGAGTACTTCCGCCGCACGCTCTGCAACCTGCTCGGCGCGGACCTGGAGGCCGGTCTCCTGCCGGCGGACTTCGAGCTCGCCGGCGGCATGCTGCGCAACATTTGTTACGCCAACGCGAAGGCCTACCTCGGCCTGGAGAAATCCTGATTCCTCATGCACTCGCTGAAAGCCCTGGTGATGCCCGCCCTGCTGCTGTCCGGGGTGCCGGTGCTGCCGGCGCAGGACGGCGCGGCGCCCCTGCAGCAGCTGCCCGTCGGCGCCGCCAACCCGCTGCCGCCGGACACCCAGGTGCTGTCGCAGAAGGCGGCCGCGGCCTTTGGCAGGGGCGAATGGGACTCCGCCCGCGCCGCCTACAAGGAGATGCTGACGCTGGACCCTGAAAATGCGCTGGTGTGGGCGAACCTCGGCGCGGTGGAGCAGCAGGCCGGTCAGAGCCGGGCCGCCATCGAATGCTTTGAAAAGTCCGTCCGATTCAATCCCACGCTGGTGACGTCCTGGAACGCGCTGGGCCTTCTCCATGCCGAAAAGGGCGACAGCTATCTGGCGATCTCCGAGTTCACCCGGGCGGTGCATGAAGATCCCACCGACGCGAGGGCGCACAACTACCTCGCGATCGTCATGCGCAACCTGGGATGGCACACGGCGGCGGAGTCTGAGCTGCTGCGAGCCATCCAGCTCAACCCCCGCTATGGCATCGCCCATTTCAACCTGGCTCTGCTCTACGTTGATCAGAAGCCGCCCAGCATCGAGCTTGCCAAGCGTCACTATCAGACTGCGCTGTCACTGGGGGTGGAGAAGGATGAGATCCTCGAGCGGAGGCTGAAGGAATGAGCTGGGATCTCCAGTCCGACCTCGACGAATGGCGGAGCCGGGGATTGTGGCGGGAATTGCGCGAACTGGAGTCCGCCCAGGGGCCGGTGGTGCGTCTGGCAGGTCGTGACCTGGTGAACTTCTCCTCCAATGACTACCTGGGCCTGGCGGGTTCGGATTTTTTGAGACAGGCCATGCATGAAGGCGTGGACCTGCATGGAGCCGGAGCCGGCGCTTCGCGACTGGTTTGCGGGACACAGGGCCCGCATGTGAAGCTGGAGCAGGCCCTGGCCGCGTTCAAAGGCGCCGAGGCCGCCCTTGCCTTCACCAGTGGTTATGCCGCCGCGGTTGGCATCCTGCCCGCCCTTCTCGGCAGCGGTGACACGATCATCCTCGACAAGCTGGTGCATGCCAGCCTGGTGGATGCCGCCCGCCTGAGCGGTGCGACGATCCGGGTCTTTCCGCACAATCATCTCGGCAGGCTGGAAAAGCTGCTTCAAAGCGCCAGGGGCCGGGTGCTCGTGGTGACGGAATCCGTTTTCAGCATGGATGGCGACCGCTGTCCGCTGGAGGAAATCGTCGGGCTGAAGGACCGATACGGGGCCTGGCTGCTGCTGGATGAAGCTCATGCGGTCGGGGTCATCGGGCCTCAGGGAAGGGGGCTGGCGGCCGAGGCCGGGCTGGAGTCCAGGGTGGACCTGCAGATGGGCACGCTGAGCAAGGCCTTGGGATTGAGCGGTGGTTATGTCGCCGCCCGGCGCGAGGTCGTCTCCTGGCTGGTCAACAAGGCGCGCAGCCTGGTGTATTCCACGGCGCCCGCCCCGGCCCTGGCCCACGCCGCCCTGGCATCGCTGAACGCGGTGGCAGGAACCGAGGGCGACCAGCTTCGCCGACAGCTCTGGCAGAACCTGGAATGGCTGGCGGGTCGCAGGCCTGAGAGCGCCATCCTGCCCTGGATCATCGGGGATGAGGCGGAGGCGGTGGAGCGCAGCGGGTCGCTGGCCAAGGCCGGCTTCCTGGTGCCGGCGATTCGTTATCCGACCGTGGCCCGGGGTGCCGCGCGTCTGCGCATCACTTGTTCGGCGGCGCACCAGGAGGAGCAGGTGCGCGCCCTGCGAGCGGCGCTGGCGTGAACTCGCCTTGCATTCCGTGCGGTCCGGCCAAGATGAGGGCCGTGCAGATCCTCCATCTCTACATTTCTCCGGAACACAACTTCTTCGGGCATCATGGCCAGCCTGCGGGGCGGGCACCGGTCATCGAGGTGGATTCGGTCGAGTGTGTCGCGGGCAAGGGGCTGGTGGGTGACCGCTTCTTTGGCTGGAAGGAAAACTACAAGGGCCAGGTCACCTTCTTTGCCCAGGAGGTTTATGAGAGCTTGTGCGCGCAGTTTCAGGTCGCCGGCTTGCAGCCCTCCGTGTTTCGGCGGAACCTCATCACCCGCGGCGTGGACCTGAATGCACTGATCGGCCAGGAGTTCGAGATTCAAGGGGTCCGGTTCGCCGGAGTCGAGGAAAGCAAGCCCTGCTACTGGATGAACCAGGCTTTTGCCGAAGGGGCTGAGGAGGCCATGAAGGGCAACGGCGGCCTGCGCGCCCGCATTCTCAGCAGCGGCGTGCTGCGCCGTCAGTGAGCCTTGTCCTGCGGACGGTTCAAGCTGGCGGTGATCAGCCTCAGCCGCCGGATGCAGGTGAACGCGCTCCCCAGGGCGATGACGACCAGCGCCAGCCAGATGCCGCTGACGTGTTCGTCCGCCGGATGGCTTGAACGCAGCATTTGTTCGGCCATGGCGAGCAGCGTGCCGCCGGTCAGGACGGCCATGCGGTGCTGCTTTGCCATCGGCCCGATGAAGCTCTGCTCCCCCGTCAGCGTGCCCTGCAGCAGCCTGACATAGGCCGTGCCCATCGCCAGAACGGCGCAGGTCCAGCCAAGCGGCAGGCTGTCGAACAGCTTGATCACCCCCGGCTCCACCTGGGTGCTGTAGCCTGCGCCGACAAAGATGAGCACATCCGCAAGCCTGTCCGGGGCCTCATTGTAAACCGGCCCGGTGGGCGAGGCCCTGCCGCCTTCCACGGCCACCATGCCGTCGAGCAAGTTGCAGATCAGGCGAAGCTGGATGCAGGCGGCGGCGGCCAGCCAGCACAAGGCGCAGGTGCCCGGAGTGGGCATGTCCGGGGCCAGCAGGTAGGCGGCCATGGCCAGGGCGGCAAACAGCATGCTGAGGACGGAAATGCTGTTAGGCCTGACGCCGGTCGAGCCCACGGCTCTTGCCAGGGACTGGGCCCAGGCCGCATTGCGGGTCTTCAAGACACGACGAGGGCCTTTGGGGGTGGTTTCCATCCGCGCATTCTAGGAACCCTGGACTGAGGGGCAAGTCTGAGAAGGAGAAGTCCAAACACGAAAGCAGGCTTGGTTCAGGGCCTCAGCTGGCCTGGTGCCAGCAGGCAGGGCGGCATTCAAAGCAGTTGATGCCTTCAGCAGGTGCTGGAGACTCAGTGTTTAATTTCTATCACAATTGAAATTAAATCGAAATTGATCCCTTGTTTTCGAGGGTTCTGAAGTTTTTCGCGGTTCATGAGAATCGATGAGTTGGTTTTGTGAGGAAAGCGTAATTGGTCATAAAACGTTGAAAAAGAAGGAAGAGAGAGGCATTTCTTACAAGCGCCTGAAGCTTTTCTCACAAAAGTGAGAATCGTTAATTACAGAAATTTGAGATAATGCGGATTTGGAAGTTGCAGTGATTCTGGTTTTTGATATAAATACCATAACATTAAAAATCACTGACATGAACAACGCCTTCGCCGCCCTCCTCCGCACGACTCTCACCGCTTTGGTGATCCTTGCCGCGAACGCCAGCGCCCAGACCGCTCAGCAGGTCGCCATGATCCGCCAGCAGCAGTGGGCCCAGTATCAGCAGCAGGTGGCGGTGTATCAGCAGCAGCTTGCTGCTTACAACCAGCAGATGGCCGCCTACCGCGCCCAGCAGGCTGCAGCTGTTCCGGCCGCCCGCCCTGTGGCCCGCGCCACCGCTGGCAACAACCTGATCCGCCTGAACGGCAACCAGGCTGCCTGCTCCTCCAGCCTGCCCGTCCAGGTTCAGTATCTGATCAACGCTGCGAACCATCTTCAGGACAGCCCTTATGTTCGCGGTGCCGGCCATGGCCGTGTCGAAGACCGTGCCTATGACTGCTCCAGCTCGACTTCCTACACCCTGATCAAGGCCGGCCTGCTGAAGGCTCCCCTGACTTCTATCGGTTTTGCGAACTACGGCCAGGCTGGTGAAGGCCGCTTCATCACCATCTGGGTGAAGCCTGGTGACCATGTTTTCATGACCATCTGCGGTCTTCGTCTGGACACGAGCGGTGGCAAGGTGGGCGAAGGCCCCCGCTGGCGCACCAAGGGCCGCAGCTATGCTGGCTTCTTCCCCCGCCATCCTTTTGGCCTGTAATTCGCAAAAATGAGACGCATGGCGAGTTATTTTCAAAATTAAAATACTCAATCTAAAAAGCAGCCCCTCTCAAAACCGAGTCCTTCTCAAAAACTAAAACTGAACTTCTCAAATTTATGAACACCCAGATCTCCTTCAGCAATGCCTCCCAGGTTGTGAATGCCAAAGTCGCCTCCTCCGGAAATGATCTGGGTTGGAACGCAATGCCTTCGTTCACCACGGTTGGCAGGGTGACCCCATCAGCTGAGGTGGAACTGGGCTGGGATGCGATGGGGGCCTGGGGCAGCCAGCTTCCCAAGAGTCGCGTCAACGAAGTGATCGCCAGCCTTGCGCCTGAGGCTGCTCCTGTGGGCGAACGCCGCCTGCTGGCCAGCTTCTGGCTTTCCATGGGCGTGCGTTCGATGCAGGCCTGAAGCAGGAATGACCCAGCCCCAGGACACCATGGGCCGGGAATGCTCCAGTGAGCCAGGGACCAGGTAAAACCGCCCTGCCAGCAAGCTGCGGCCAATGACGCCTGAATTTCCCTGGGTTTGGGAGATCCTTGGTCATTGGGTTTCTTGGGCCTTGGTCATTCCTCCCCAAGGCGCGGTCTTCTCCCTGGGAAAGCCTGGGCGGAATGCGCCCGGAGGCTCGAAGAAGGGAAAGGTGGCAGGGTTTTCATTCGTATGCGAATTACCCCCCCTGTTATGAGCCCTTTTCACGAAACCGCCGCCGCTTCGCATCAGGTCAGTCGCCGACATGTCCTGCGTGGTGTGGGGTCCCTGCTGACCCTGCCTTTTCTGGAATCCTTCGGACACCGAGCCTTTGCCGCACCTGCTCCGGTGAAAAAGGCTCCGCTGCGGGCGGCCTGGCTCTATGTTCCCAACGGAGTCAACGTCGATGAATGGTATCCCACGGGAGAAGGCGCGGGTTATCAGCTCAGCACCTCGCTGAAGGAGCTCGAAAAACACAGGAATGATTTCATGGTGGTTTCGGGTCTGGCTCAGGATTTTGCCCGTTCCCATGGCAACGGCGGCGGCGACCATGCCCGCGCCACCGCCACCTTCCTGACCGGCTGCATGCCGAAGAAGACGGCCGGCTCCGACATCCAGCTCGGTGTTTCCGTGGACCAGATCGCGGCCCAGAAGATCGGGCATCTCACGCGCCTGCCCTCTCTCGAGCTGAGCACGGACGGACAGCGCAGTGCTGGCAGGTGCGACAGCGGCTACTCCTGCGCCTATCAGTTCAACCTGGCCTGGAAGAACGAGTCGATGCCCATGGCTCCGGAGATGGACCCCCGGCTCGTCTTTGAACGTCTTTTTGGTTATGGCGCCTCGGGGGCCCGGGGTGCCGAGGGCGCCCGCCGCCAGCGCCTGCAGAAGAGCATCCTCGACACCGTGCTTGCCGAGGCGAAGTCGCTCCAGGGCCGGGTCAACGGCAATGACCGTCGCAAGATCGACGAGTACTTTGAGTCCGTGCGCGATATCGAGATGCGCATTGAGCGCTCCGAGAAGTTCACGGCCCAGCTGCCCAAGGACATGCCGATTCCCGAGGGCGTGCCCGACAGCTACGAGGAGCACATCCGCGTGATGTTCGACCTGCTGACCCTGGCCTTCCAGACCGACACCACCCGCATCGCGACCTTCATGCTCGCCCATGACGGCAGCAACCGCAGCTTCCCGGACATCGGCGTGCCGGACGCGCATCACGGCATCTCGCATCACCAGCGCGATGCCCAGAAGCTGGCCAAGCTGGGCAAGATCGACCGCTTCTACCTGCGTCAGTTCGGCTACTTCCTCGACAAGCTGAAGAGCATCAAGGACGGCGAAAACGGCACGCTTCTCGACAACAGCATGATCGTCTGGGGCGGCGGCATCGCGGATCCGGACCGTCACAATCATGACAACCTGCCGATCCTGGTCGCCGGTCGTGCCGGCGGTACCTGGACGCCGGGCAAACGTGTCGTGCTCCCTGGTGAAACCCCCATGACCAACCTGTATCTGTCCATGCTCGACCGCATGGGCGTCAGGGCGGAGAAGGTCGGTGACAGCAACGGCGTGCTGGAGGTGAGCTGACCGATGCTTCCTTGACGCGGGCTGTCTGATCGTGGGCAGCCTGATGTCTTCGACGGATGACAAGGTCCTGCTCAGTCTGCTTGCCAGTTCCAGGGCCTGCCTTTATGAGGCAGGCATGGCAAACGGCTACGAACTACTCGACAGCGGCTCTTTTCAAAAACTGGAGCGCTTTGGCTCCGTCGTGCTGTCGAGGCCCTGCGCCCAGGCGGTCTGGAGGAAGACCCTGCCGGAGTCCGAATGGCGCGCCGCCACGGCCTCGTTTTTCCGGGACGGCGGCAACCAGTGGCGCGGGCGTGACCGTCTGCCTGAAAACTGGGAGATCGACGTGGATGGCACCCGCTTTCTGCTGAGCTCGACCGATTTCGGCCACCTGGGCATCTTCCCGGAGCAGCAGGATCAGTGGCGGCGCATCCGCGATCTTTGTTCGGACTACGCCAGCCGGCAGCAGAGGGCGGCCCGCGTGCTGAACCTGTTTGCCTATTCAGGGGGCAGCACCCTGGCGGCGGCGAGGGCCGGGGCCGAGGTCTGTCATGTCGACGCCTCCAAGGGCATGGTGGACTGGGCGCGGAAGAACGCCACGCTGAACAGGTTTGAGGAGCGTCCGGTGCGCTGGATCGTCGATGACGTGAACAAATTTTTGGATCGCGAACTGCGCCGCGAGCGCAGCTATGATCTGATCATCCTGGATCCGCCGAGCTACGGACGTGGGGCGAAGGGGGAGGTGTTCAAGATTGAAAACGACCTGCCGCAGCTGCTGAAACGGATTGGCTCACTGATGTCCGACCAGCCCCTGGGCGTGCTGCTCTCCTGCCACACCCCCGAGCTGACTCCTGTGTCCCTGCATCACCTGCTCTTCCAGGAGTTCGAGGGCGGGGGGACGCTGGAATCCGGCGAGATGCTGCTGCGCGGCAAGGACAGCGTGCTGCCCGTTCCCAGCGGCAGCTACTGCTGGTGGCTGGCCTGAGGAGGTTTGGCGGTTGGTGTCTTCCCTCGCGACGTGAGGCCATTCCAAACATGCCAGGGCTTTTCTGAATGACCGTGGCTTTCATGCTCGCAAACCAGGGCCGATGCGGTGCAATCAGTCTTACCGACGGCTTTTTCCTTCCGATGCCGATGTTAGTCCATGCAGCGCAGCCTGAGCCTTCGCGGCGAGGGTAGATATCCACGCGTTTCGGCGATTCTCCTCGAACACCCCTGCCACAAATTCCTGGCAGTTTTTTACGAACCGTCACCTGGGTGGCTGTTGTCGAGGGTGTCTTGTGATAGGCGTCATGAATGGAGAGTGGCAGAAACATGAGGGGCAGAACAATTTC
>CAZXPU010000106.1:0-19897 GCA_964642905.1 uncultured Prosthecobacter sp. | reverse complement strand
GGGGGGGGGGGGCGGCGGGGGCGTGGGGGGGGGCCGGTGCCGGGGGCGCCGGGGCTGGCGCACCTGGGGTTGCCGGGGCAGGTGGGGGCGCTGCGGGCGTTGCTGGAGCGGCAGCCGCAGGCATGGACTGCATCTTTTTCCACTCCGCAGCGGCGTAGGCTTTGTCAGTGTCGCTCAGGGCATCAATCGGGATGGTCAGGGGCGTGCCGTCTGCTTTTTTCAGCGTGACCGTGCGTGCCGCCACGTCCACGCCGGTCATTTCGGCGTCGAGGGTGGTGCCGGCCTTGCTGGTCCATTTGCGAACCTCGGCGGCGGCAAGCATGGGAACGGCTAACAGGAGGGCGGGGACAATGCAGGATGTGCGTGAAGAATTCATGACCGCGATGGCTGGGGGGAGGGATGAACGGCCAGTCTGCGTACATCCTTTGCAGGCGACAAGGGTAAAAATGACCCGTTGTCTGATTTCAGGCCACCGCAGTGGCCAGTTCACTCATGGCTGCGGATGCATCCGTCGGGCCGAAGAAGGAAGTGCCGCAGACAAACAGATTGGCGCCGTGCCTTTTCGCGATGGGAGCGGTGCTGGCATGGATGCCGCCGTCGACCTCCAGGTGATACTTCAGGCCATGAGCATCACGGTGCGCCCTGGCGGCCGCGAGCTTGGGCATGGTCTCCTTTTCCATGAAGGGCTGGCCGCCAAAACCGGGCACGACGGTCATCACGAGCAGCAGGTCGATCATGTCCGCATAAGGCAGCGCCGCCTCGAACGGAGTGTCCGGATGCAGGGCGATGCCACACTGGATGCCGGCTTCACGGATGCGGCGGAGAGTCGCCTCGACGGAGGTGTCGTAGCTTGCCTCGACATGGATCGTGATGTTGTCGGCGCCGGCCTTGAGGAAGCGTTCCAGATAATGGTCGGGCCGGTGGATCATCAGGTGCACGTCCAGGAACATCGGGGTGCACTTTCTCACCACGCCGACCATCTGGGGGCCGAACGAAATGTTGTCCACGAAGGCGCCGTCCATCACGTCCAGGTGCAGCCATCGGGCGCCTGCGGCCTCCGCACGCCTGACTTCATCGCCCACCCTGGACCAGTCGGCTGCCAGGAGTGAGGGAAGAATGAGGGGCGTTTCGTGCGTGACTGAGGGCATGCTGGCCGCATGAAGCCTGTGGCGGTGGGGGGCGCAAGGGGGAAGTTGAAATCCGAAATTTCAAGATTGAAGACCGAAGACCGAAACTCGAAATCAGAAATCCGAAGTCAGAAGGGTGGATGCCGAATGATGGAGAGGCCGGGGGAGGGGATGGCGTATGGGAGTCATGAACCTGGTGAATTTCCGATCCGTCCGCCGTCTTTCTCTCTGCTTTTGCATCCTGGGCATGGAGCTTCATGGACAGGTGTTGCCGGGAACCGCACCCTTGGAGCCCAGGCCTGATTTTTCCGCCGACATGGTGGCGGGGATCGACCGGATGGCGCTGCGGTTGATTGACCAGTCGCGGAACGATCGCAAACCGAGCCGGGAGAAGCTGCGCGCCGCCCTGGGCCTGGTGGACGATCGGGTGCCGGTCGCCGCGCTGGAGCTCGTGGGTGACACCGCCACCCCGGCGCTGCTGCATGAGACGGAGACATGCCGGGTGTTCCGGGTACGCTGGCCGGTTTTTGACGGTCTCCATGGCGAGGGGCTTTATCTTCAGCCGAAGGGCCGGGTGGTGGCGCGTGTGGTGTACATGCCTGATGCCGCCGGCAGCCCGGAGAAGCTTGTGGATGCCATGCTGCTGGCCTCCGGCGCGGAGGTGGTGATCCCGGCCCTGATCAGCCGGGGGACGGAGTTCAGCACCAATGACAAGTTTGGCGTGCGGACCAACGTGCCGCACCGAGAGTGGATCCACCGGCAGAGCTATGAACTCGGACGTCACATCATTGGTTATGAAGTGCAGAAGGCCCTGGCGGTGGTGGACTGGTTCAAGTCCCGGCCCGGGTCGGCGCCGGTGATTGTGGCCGGAGTGGGTGAGGGGGGCATGCTGGCCCTGCATGCCGCCGCCCTGGATGAGCGGATCGACTCCGTGTATTCCGCCGGGTACTTCGGGCCGCGTGAAGGCGTCTGGCAGGAGCCCCTCGAGCGCAATGTCTTTGGTTTGCTGCGTGACCTTGGGGATGCCGAAATCCTCAGCCTGATCGCCCCGCGTCCGGTGGTTCTGCAGCACCTGTTTTATCCCAGCACCGTGGTTTCCATGGAGGCGGAGAAAGGGGCCCGCGCGATTGCCGCCCCGGGGCGGCTTTCCAAGCCTGACCACAAGGCTTTTGAGGCCGAGATCGCCCGGGCCAAGGCTCTTGCGCCGACAAGCAGGGTTCTGGCGGCGACGCAGGAGACCGCGAACCAGGAAATCGTTAGGCATCTGCTGCCGACGGTGGATGGGCTGTCCTTGACAGGGGGCGGCGTCGTGCCGGTCATCCCTTCCGATCCAACGCGTCAAAAGCGACTCATCCGGGAGATGGAGGCCTTCACCCAGCGGCTCCTGGTCAGCACCGAGGCCGAGCGCAACCAGGAGTTCTGGAAGAAGCTGCCGCTCAAGTCACTGCCGGAGTTTGAGGCGCATACGGATGGGGAGCGGGAACGTTTTTGGAAGGAGGTGATCGGGCGGCTGCCGGATCCGAACCTGCCGGCGAATCCGAAGAGCCGTTTCGTGAGGGAGACTGACAAGGTGGCGATTTATGAAGTGACGCTGGATGTCTGGCAGGATGTCTTTGCCTGGGGCTGGTTGTGTTTGCCGAAGGACCTGCTGAAGGGGGGCGCCGGCGTGAACGAGGTGCTGTTTGCTGGCAAGGAGCGCCGTCCCGTGGTGGTCTGCCAGCATGGTCTTGAAGGCCTGCCCGAGGACACCATCACCACCGATCCCTCCCAGCGTGCCTTTGGCCCCTATCAGGCCTTCACCCTGCGGCTGGCCGAGCAGGGGTATGTGACCTTTGCCCCGCACAATCCCTACCGTGGCATGCACGCCTTCCGCACATTGCAGCGGAAGCTCAACCCGCTCGGACTGACGCTTTACAGCGTCATCAACGGACAGCATCAGCGAATCCTGGAATGGCTGAAGGCCCAGGCTTTCGTGCAGCCGGACAAGATCGCCTTTTATGGATTAAGCTACGGCGGCAAGTCGGCGATGCGCAGCCCGGCGGTGCTCAAGGACTACTGCCTGAGCATCTGCAGCGGTGACTTCAATGAATGGG
The DNA here is from genome assembly GCA_964642905.1 of uncultured Prosthecobacter sp. Lineage (GTDB taxonomy): Bacteria > Verrucomicrobiota > Verrucomicrobiia > Verrucomicrobiales > Verrucomicrobiaceae > Prosthecobacter. The sequence goes on along the minus strand of CAZXPU010000106.1, from coordinate 16,677 downwards.
TGCGCAAGTGCGTCTCCACCGACCTGCCGATGAGCTATGTCCACACCCATGAATATGAGATCTGGGAGTGGAACATGGGCCGGACCTTCAACTACGCCGAGATGGCCGCCCTGATCGCCCCCCGGCCCTTCATGGTCGAGCGCGGCCACAACGACGGGGTGGGCGTCGACGAATGGGTGAACTATGAGTTCGCCAAGGTGCGCCGGCTTTACAACAAGCTGGGCATCGGAGACCGGGCGGTTATTGAGCACTTTGACGCCGGGCACATGATCCATGGCGTCGGCACCTACCAGTTTCTGCGGGAAAAGCTGGGCTGGAAGTAAGGCGCCGGGCATGAAAAAGCCCGGCAGGATCTGCCGGGCTTTGACATTGGGACGTTGCCAGAAGGCGGGATCAGGCCTTGGCGATGCTGGTGGCCTTGCCGTGCTCGCTGTCGACCTTGACGTTCTTGCCCACGAGCTTCTCAGCGCCATCAGCACCCTTGGTGCTGGGGGTGAGGGTGATGGTGGCGGCGGCGCCGTCCTTGCCTTCCACGACGAGTTTCTTCGTGGCAGGATCGAAGGACTTCAGCTTGCCTTCGTTGGTGACGACCTTGCCGCAGCCAGCGTAAGCGGAGCCGAGGGCGAGGGTGGAGAGGGCGAGGAGGGTGAGTGCTTTCTTCATAGGTTTGTTGATGTGGTTTGGTGAATGCGACCGGAAGGTGTACGCATATGCCGTTGACCAAAACGCCGCCAAAATGAGAATCTTAGAGGGATTCTTGGGAGAATCCGGGGTGGAATGTGCCGGAAAAACTGCTTGCCGCCAGGGCGTTCGCCCCTAACATGCGCGCCCCTTCGCCCGGCCTGTTCCTGGCGGAGGGATTCAGCAAACCTCAACCGCAGGTTTTCCGGATCAGGGCTCACTGCCCTGAGCATGCGCCCCGCTGAGCGTGTGTGCGGAACTCAGGCACCTTCAACAAAACTACATGTCCCAAATCCTCGCCGAACTCGTCGAAGCTGGTGTCCATTTCGGTCACCAGACCAAGCGCTGGAACCCGAAGATGAAGCAGTTCATCCTCGACTCCCGCAACCAGATCCACATCCTCAACATCGAGGAGACCGTCAAGCAGGTCGAAGTCGCCGCCGCCTTCCTGTCTGAAATCGCCCGCAAGGGCAGGCGCATGCTCTTCGTGGGCTGCAAACGCCAGGCCCAGGAGGCCATCCGCGAGGCCGCCGAGGCCTGCGGCCAGTTCTATGTGAACCATCGCTGGCTGGGTGGCACCCTCACGAACCTCGAAACCATCCGCAAGAGCGTGGCCCGTCTTGGCTACCTGGAGGAGATCGAGAAGAAGCCCGAGTTCAAAGCCATGTCCAAGAAGGAACTGGCCTCCCTGAACCGCGAGCGCATCAAGCTTGAGCGCAACCTTCGCGGTGTCCGCGGCATGGACAAGTATCCGGATGCCGTGATCATCGTGGACAGCGCCCGTGAGCACATCGCCGTCAATGAGGCCCGCCGCCTGCGCATTCCGATCGTGGCGCTGGTCGACACCAACGCCGACCCGGACCTCATCGACTACCCCATCGCGGCCAACGACGACGCCATCCGCTCCATCCGCATCATCCTGCAGAAGCTGATCGACCCGGTCATCGCCGCCGCCGGTGAGAAGAAGTAATCCTTTCAACCCTGACCCCAACAGACTGACCCATGGCAGAAATCACCGCCAAACTCGTCCAGACCCTCCGCGAAAAAACCAACGCGGGAATGATGGAGTGCAAAGCCGCCCTCAAGGAAGCCGACGGCGACCTGGAGAAGGCCGAGACCATCCTTCGCAAGAAGGGCATCACCAAGGCTGAGAAGAAGGCTGACCGCCAGACCAAGGAAGGCATCGTCGCCAGCTACATCCACATGGCAGGCCGTATCGGCGTGCTCATCGAGGTGAACTGCGAGACCGACTTCGTGGCCAAGAACGAAAACTTCCAGTCTTTCGTCCGCGACGTCTCCCTGCACATCGCCGCCTCCTCGCCGAAGTACATCCAGCGTGAAGACGTGCCCGAGGATCTCATTGCCAAGGAGCGCGAAATCGCCGCTGAACAGGTCAAGGGCAAGCCTGCCGAAATCGTCGAGAAGATCGTCGGCGGCAAGATCGACAAGATCTTCGCCGAGCAGTGCCTCCTCGACCAGGCCTTCATCAAGAACCCCGACCTCACCGTGCGTGACCTGGTCAAGAGCAAGATCGCCGAACTGGGTGAAAACCTGGTGATCCGCCGCTTTGTCCGTTACGCCGTGGGCGAGGAAATCTGATCGCTTCAGGTCTTCAGCAACCTTTGGAAGGGCGGACGCAAGTCCGCCCTTCTTCGTGTCGTGAAAGGGGGGATGAGGGAGCGGTTCCGCCAGGCTGGCGGTGATGAATCACTCCTCGTCGTCCGCCTGGTTCTTGCCGCCGGCGACAATGCCGCGCTTGGTGGCGGCGACAAAGTCAGCGAATTGGGCGGCTTCCGGCGTGAGTTTGCCAGAGCGCAGGGCTTCGACGGCCTGGGCGTTGTTGAGTCCTTCGCGGTACACCTTGCGGAAGGCCTGGCGCAGGGCGCGCATCTGCTCCTTGCTGAAACCGGCGCGCTGAAGGCCGACGATGTTCAGGCCGCGGGCGCGCGCCGGGTTGCCATCGGCGGTGCAGAAGGGCGGCACGTCCTGAACGATCTTGGAGCAGCCTCCGATGATGGCGCGGGTGCCGATGCGGCAGAACTGGTGGATGGCGCTGAGACCGCCAAGGATGACATGGTCCTCGACCGTGACATGCCCTGCCAGGGTGCCGTTGTTGGAGAAGATCACGTGGCTGCCGACCACGCAGTCGTGGGCGATGTGCACGTAGCTGAGGAAGTTGTTGTGGCTGCCGATGACCGTCCTGTCACCGGGGGAGGTGGCGCGGTGGACGGTGCAGAACTCCCGGAAGGTGTTGTGGTCGCCGACCTCCAGCCAGGTGGGCTCGCCCTTGTATTTCAGGTCCTGGGTCTGCTGACCGATGGAGGTGTAGGCGTAAAACTGGTTGCCCCTGCCGATCCTGGACGGCCCCATGATCGTCACATGATGCTGAAGACGGCAGTCATCGCCAAGCACGACGTCCGGTCCGATGATGCAGTAGGGGCCGATGTGACAGCCGGTGCCGATCTGGGCGGAGGGGTCGATGATGGCGGTGGGATGGATCATGCTTTCGTTGAGCTTGCCTGGAAATTTGTCGTCAGGGGGCGTGTCACGGGGGCGGGGATCAGCGGTCGACGACGCTGAACATGAGGTCGGCCTCGGAGACGACCTGACCGTTGACGGAGATGCGGCCGGAGGCCTGGGCGATGCTGCGCTTCACCTTGAGCAGCTCGGTCTCGATGATCAGCGTGTCGCCGGGGAAGACGGGCCTGCGCCACTTGACGTTGTTGGCGCTCATGAAGTAGCCGATCTTGCCCTGGTGTTCCGGCATGCGCATGAGCACGATGCTGGCGACCTGGGCCATGGCCTCAAGCTGGAGGACGCCCGGCATGACGGGGTGGCCGGGGAAGTGGCCCTGGAAGAAGGGTTCGTTGATGGTGACGTTTTTGACGCCGGTGCACTTGGTTTCGCCCTCGAGCCCGATGATGCGGTCGATCATGAGGAAGGGGTAGCGGTGAGGGAGGATCTTCATCACCTCGTTGACGTCGAGCACGGCGTCGCCGGTGGGAATGTAGATGGTGTTGGGCACCATGCTGCGCATGGCCTTGTATTGAGCGTCGATGGAGCGGGCGAGCTCCGTGTTCGGGCCGTGGCCGGGGCGGACGGCGATGACGTGGCCGGTGATGCGGCGGCCGCAGAGCATGAGGTCGCCGACGATGTCGAGGATCTTGTGGCGGACGAATTCGTCCTGGAAGCGCAGAGGCTGCTTGGACAGCAGGGTTTCGCCACGAACGACGACGGCCGCCTCCAGGGTGCCGCCCTTGATCAGGCCCTTTTCCATGAGCGGGGCGATGTCCTCGTAATAGACGAAGGTTCGTGCCGGGGCGATTTCCTTCTCGTAGGTTTCAGGGTTGATCTCGAGGGAGAGGTATTGGGTGAAGCGGCCACCCGGGCCCACGTTGGTGCAGGAGATGCGGAACTTCTTGTCCGGGACGATGGTGAGGATGGTCCCGTCACGAGTTTCCTGGTAGATGGGTTCACGGATTTCGAAGACCTTGCGGGGGGCGTTCTGGGCGACGAGGCCGGCCTTCTTGATCAGTTCCACGAAAGGCTGGGAACTGCCGTCAACGATGGGGGGTTCGTTGGCGTCCATCTCGATGATGGCGTTGTCCACGCCCATGCCGGTCAGGGCTGAGATGACGTGCTCAACGGTGTGCACGTTGACGCCTCCTTCGGCGATGGTGGTGGCGCGCTCCACCTTCTGCACCTTTTCAACCAGGGCGGGAATGAAGGGCTTGTCCTCCAGGTCGATGCGGCGGAATTTGAATCCAAAGTCCTCCGGAGCGGGCTGCAAGGTCAGGGTGACCTGTTCTCCCGTGTGCAGGGAGATCCCGGTGATTGAGGCGGATTTGGCGAGGGTGTGCTGACGGTCGGAGGCGGCCATACGAGGGAAAGGCCGCCCGTTGTAGCCGCGTGGCCGTCATGGGTCAAAGAGAAACCTCGCGGTCCTCCGATTCCGGGGCAGGGGCTGTCAGGCCTTCTGCAGGTAGGTGAAGACAACGACTCCGAGCGTCAGGAAAAATGCGGCGATAACCATTCCGGTGAACATAGCGTTGCGTCTTTAATCCGGAAAGGTGGCTGCGCCAGCGATATTTGAGGGTGCAGCGACCTCTTGCGCTCACCTCAGATGTCTCCATGATGACGACCCTTCTCATGGCGGTACGCAAAGAGGTCACCATCTCCCTGTTCTCCTTTCTGATCCTGGTCCTGCTCGGTCTGGGGCTGGGTTTTTTCTACCGACTGCCCGGATTGGAGCGCCGTCCGATGCATGCGGATGAGGCGATTCTGGGGGTCAAGCTGGCGGAGTACTGGCAGACCGGACACTTTCAGTATGATTCGAAGGACTACCATGGACCGGGATTGCATCAGACGTCGAAGGCCTGGGGGGGGCTGACGGGCTGGGAGCTGGATCCGGCGGCTTGGGCGGAAGGGGATCTGAGATTTGTCGTGGCCCTGACCGGGCTCGGCGTGATGCTGAGCGTGTTTTTGTTCGCAGATGTTCTGGGACGACTGGGCACGGCGCTGGCGCTGATGATGACCGCCGTGTCGCCCATGATGGTTTATTACAGCCGTTATTTCATCATGGAGATGCAGCTGACGCTGCTGATGGCGCTGACTTTGGGCTGCTTCTGGCGCTATTCACAGGCGGGTGGCCGACTCTGGCTGGTGCTTGGCGGCATGGCGCTCGGCTTTGCCCACGCGACGAAGGAGACCTTCATCATCAACGTTGCGGCGGCCCTGGCAGGCTGGGTGCTGGCCAGAATCTTTGTGGGGGAGTTTGCGCCACGTCAGTCCAATTCGCTGAGCCTCATGTCGCGGTCGAAGAAGAACGGTGTTTCAGCTCCGTGGGCCTGGGTGCTGCTGCCCGCCCTGCTGGTCTCCGTGGCTTCCTATTCCGGCGGTTTCAAGGACTGGAAGGCGGTGCAGGACAGCGTGCTGACCTATGCCAATTACCTGGAGCGCAGCGGCGGCAGCGGTCATGAGAAGCCGTGGCACTATTACCTGACCCTGATCTTCTGGAGAAAGGACGGGCTGGTGTGGAGCGAGGCGATGATTGGCGGCCTGGGGCTGCTGGGGATGCTGAACGCCTTCCTGGGCGAACATAAAAGCACGTCACGCCAGGCCTTCCTGGTCTTCCTGACGGGCTACACGGGGGTGACCTTTGCCATTTACTCCATGCTTTCCTACAAGACTCCCTGGTGCATCCTGACTGCGCAGCACAGCCTGACGCTTCTCGCGGGTGCGGGAGCCTCCTGGCTCTGGAGCGCCTGTCAGGGCGGTGTCGCCCGGCTCATCTACAAGGTGGCGGTGGGGGTGGGCATCTACTTCCTCTGTGGCCAGAGCAAGTTCGCCAACGAGGAATACCGTGCCGACCAGCGCAATCCTTATGTCTACTCGCACACCACGACGGATTTGATGCGTCTGGTGTCGGAGGTGGAAAAGGTGGCTGCCAGCCTGGGCTCAAAATTCAGCGCCCAGGTGATCAATCGTGACTCGGGCTGGCCCTTGCCCTGGTACTGGCGTGCCTTGTCGAAGGTCGGCTATCAAGTCGAAGTTCCCGCGCAGGTGGAGGCGCCGGTGATCATTGTGGAAGCCGAACAGCTTCCCACCTTGAAGGCCCGCCTGGGGAACCGTGTGGATGCTTACACGGAGTCGGGCCCGTATGGTCTGAGGCCGGGGGTTCATCTCTGGCTCCTGGTTTCCAAGCAACAGACGGCATCCGCCGCCCGTGCGGTGGAGGCTGAACCGCGGAGCCTGCCGGTGCCTGCCGGGGACATGCCGGCGCCCAGCACCATCTCCACGCCACCGACCCTGACTCCCAACGTGCCCGTGCTGCCATCCCTGCCTCTGCAGCTTCAGCCCGCCTCGCCACCCCAGCCCTGATTTGTCATTCCAATGAGCGGCCCGGCCCAGATGCATGGTTTCAGCACCGATGCGATGGCGACCACCTTTGAGGTCATCCTCGTGCATGAGGAGGCCGGATATGCGGCCCAGGCCGCCGAGGCGGTGTTCATGGAAATTGCCAGGCTGGAAGAGGAGCTGAGCCGGTTTCGCCACACGAGTGACATCTGGCGTCTGAGCCAGTTGGAGTCTGGGAAGAGTCTGTCCGTCTGTCTTTCCGCGTGGGACTGCCTGACGCTTTCGAAGGCGGTCTGGGAGGAGACCCAAGGAGCTTTCGACATCACGATCGGTCCGCTCATGCTGCTCTGGCGCGATGCGGAGGGAAACCTGCATGAACCTGATCCTGCGCGACTGGAGCTCGCCCGGCAGAGCGTGGGATCGCAGCTTTTCGAACTCGATGAGGCGGAGCTGAAAGTGACCGTGCAAGCCAGTCGGATGGTGTTTGACCTGGGCGCGGTGGGGAAGGGGTATGCCCTCGATCAGGCCGCCGCCCTGCTGCAGGACTGGGGCATTGAAAACGCCTTTCTGAACGCCGGTGACAGCACGCTGCTGGCCCTCGGAAACCCGCCCGGTGAGGACGCCTGGCAGGTCACCCTGGCGGATGGCGCGCGTGCGCTGACCTTGAAGGACCGTGCCCTGAGCGGCAGCGGCTTCCAGGTCAAGGGTGCGCACATCATGGATCCGCGGACGCTGCGTCCCGTGCCGGTCAAGGAGAGCCGAAGCTATGCACTGGCTCCCTCCGCCGCTCTTTCCGACGCCCTGTCCACGGCCTTCATGATCCTGAGCGAGGCCGAGGTGGCCGCGCTTTGCGAACGTTACGAGGGACAGGTGGAGGCGCTCCGGGTGTAAAGCCGGGTTGTTGTCAGCCCAGCCTCACTTCGAGAGTTTCAGAATTGGTTAGGGTGGCGCGCAGGCCGGTCAGTTCCTTCACGGCACCCGCCTCGGGCTCGAGCAGCCGGAGATTGTAGTCGCCCTCGGCAAAAGTGTGCGGCTGCCACTCGGCGCTGTTGAGGCGCAGGGCGTAGAGCAGTTCGCCGGTGCGGGCGTTGATCACCTCGACCACGGCGCTGTCGGTGTCTGCAAACTTCAGCTTCGGCAGCATGGCCACGGCCTTGCGACCGTACTGATCGCGGACGGTTGAGGTGACGGGCCAGGTGTCAAACTGCGGCCCGCCGATGCCGTCGAAGGGCCAGCATTCGCAGGTGATGGTGCGCTGCTTCTTGTCGAACTTCACGAGGCCGAAACCGGAGGTCTTTTCGCGCAGGTTTTCCATGGTCTCCTTCGGCGGCTGGTGGGCGCCGTTCTTGACGGCCAGCACGGTCATGGGATGGCCGAAATGATCGATGAAGTCGCCGGTGATGTCCTGGCCGGGTTTGCGTCCATTGACCTTTTCGGTGGGTTCCCACCAGCGTGGATAGCCCACGTTGACAGCGGGACCGGCAAAGGCCACGCCGGCGTCGCGCGGTTCGTCGATGCCGTAGTGCACGACCGCGGGCAGGTGCTGGTCGCCGGCGATGTGGAAGGCATGCGCCTTGCGAATGATGCGCAGTGCGGCGTTGCGGGCCTTCTGCGGCCAGCCGTTCTGGTCGTAGTCCATGCGCAGCACCTGGCGCTCGCCGCCATGGGTGGTGGCCATGCCGGTGAAGATGGTCTGGGAGATGACCGCCTTCATCTGCGCCCCCTGCCAGTCGCGCACCCATTCCTCGAGAAACTTCATCTGATCTCCGCCCAGAAGCTCGAGGCCTTCGACATCCGACAACTTCGGGTCGGCGTCGGGATTGATCATGTGGTCAGGGCGCTCATCCGTCGGAGGCACGTTGCCTTGGGGGGCGGATTTGAACTGACGGTCGGCCAGGATGGCGAAGCTGATGCCGCCATAGTTCATCGAGCCATAGTAGTTGCTGATGCCCTGCTTGCAGGGTTTGGGATCGTAAGGATCGGGATGGTGCGAGGTTTGGGTGCGGTGCACGACGTTGACCCAATCGGCCATCATTTCATAGCCGCCGGCCTCCTGGCTCTTCGTCTGCTTCTCACCACCGACGCCCCAGAGGTTGCCCTGATAGACGTCGTGATCGTCCGGCAGCGAGACGCTGGGGCGGTCCTTGGTGAGCTCGCGCCAGGTCCAGCCGTGGAAGTACCACTTGCGCAGATAGTCAAGGACGGCCGGTTCCAGCGGGGCGCGCTGAACGCCATAACCGGCGGTGCTTTCATAAAACTGGTCGCCGACAAAGGCGAGCAGGTCGGGGTCGAGCTTCGCCACGGCGGCGACATAGGGCGCGTTTGGGAAGGCGGTGTGGATGTTGCAGGACACGTCCGCGACCTTCAGCACGTTGGGCGAGACGGGATCGCGGCGGATGGTGCCGTTGAGGTGATGGGTATGGGTGCCGTTGCGGGACTTCAGCACATAACTCAGCCGGTAGGCGATGTCCTGGCTGTCGTCCCAGCCGGTGATGCGGAAGGTGGCGGTGCGTGCCTGGGAGTGAATCTGAGCGGTGCTGATGACCTTCCAGCCAGGCCCGTCCTCGACCTCGAGTCTGACTTCGCGGTTGTCCGACTCGCCCAGCGGCGGCATCTGCGCGGTCATCTTCAGGATGCCCCTGCTGAGCGTGTAATGATTGAAGAGCAGGGGGCCGAAGCGATGGTTCTCATCCGCGACCACCTTGCTGCCGCTGATCGTCCAGTCGCTGAACCAGAACAATCCGTTGCCGACATCCCCGCCGCTCTCGGCCTTCTTCTTTTTGGCCCCAGGCCTGGGCCCCTCGGGGCCGAAGTTGCAGCCGACGGCGAGGTTGCCGATCAATTGGTTGGGCCGCAGGTCGTTCTTCACAAGTTCGCCGAGCAGCCGGTCGTCCCGGGTGTCATGCACGGAAAGCTTCAGGTTGTGGGACCCGCCTCCGGCCTCGATGCTGAGCCGCAGAGTCACGCTCTCGGTCTCGCCAAGTTCAAGCCTGGCCAGCGGCTGGCGGGCGTCGCCGAAAAAGAGGCCTCCCGCCGCCGTGAAACCGACGTCCCAGCCTGAGGAGAAGGCGAGGTTGTTGCGGTAGTCGCGTAGCTTCGGGTAGTCGCGCAGGGTGCCCAGGATGCCGATCTTGAAGCCCGCGCTGCCCCTGCCGTCACCGGCCAGTCTGCCGCCGCCGACCCGGCCGATGGTGACGCTCATGCGCAGGTCACCCGGCCTGTCTGCCAGTTCACGGGTGAGGACGTGGATGTTTCGGTTAGGCTTTGCGGCGATGCATTCAGCCCTGCCGTCGCGCACCTGCCAGTCCTGCAGCGGGTTCGCCCAGAAGGTGTCGCCAAGCCAGGTGCGGTCGAGGTCCTCCTGCCAGCGGCTTTGAAAGGGTTCGGCCTCGGCGGCTGAGGCGGGGGCGGAGGGCAGGAGGGCGCTGGCGGCAAGCGCGGAGGATTCGGCGATGAACTGACGTCGGGTGGTCGGCATGACGGGAGGGTGAACAGCATGGGTTCAGCCTGTCTTGCAAGGAAGCCAGGAAACTCCTTGGCAGGATGGTTTGGGCTCGGGATGTTAGGCCTCCCTGCATGACCCGTAAAACTCCTGAACAACTTCGCTCCTGGCGCTGGTATGGCCGTGATGAACTGCGCTCCTTTGGACATCGCTCCCGTGCCAAGCAGGCCGGCTGGGGGGCTGAGGATTATGTGGGCAAGCCGGTCATCGGCATCCTGAACTCCTGGTCGGAACAGAACTCCTGCCACATGCATCTGAAGCTGACCGCCGACGCCGTGCGCCGGGGCATTCTTCAGGCGGGTGGTCATCCGATGGAGATTCCGGTGCTCTCCGCCGGCGAGATGCTGACCAAGCCGACGGCGATGTTTCACCGCAACCTGCTGGCCATGGAGACCGAGGAGGTGCTGCGCGCCAATCCGCTCGACGGGGCGGTGCTTCTCGGCGGCTGCGACAAGTCCACGCCGGGCCTGTTGATGGGCGCCTTCAGCATGGACATCCCGGTGATCTACATGCCCTGCGGCCCGATGATGAAGGGCAACTGGCGTGGCACCACGCTCGGCAGCGGCAGCGATGTCTGGAAGTACTGGGATGAAAAACGCGCGGGCAACCTGAGCTGGGAGGAATGGTGTGAGATCGAGGACGGCATCGCCCGCGGCCCCGGCCATTGCATGACCATGGGCACGGCCTCCACGCTCACCGCCCTGGCCGAGACCCTGGGACTGGTCATTCCCGGCGCATCTTCGATTCCCGCCGTGGACAGTGCCCACACGCGCATTGCGGCGGCGGCTGGACGACAGATGGTCGAGAACGTCTGGATGGACCGCAAACCCTCCACCCTCGTCAGCGAGCGCTCCTTTGAAAATGCCATCGCGGTGGACATGGCCCTGGGCGGCAGCACCAACGCCATCGTGCACCTCGTGGCCATGGCGGGAAGGCTTGGCATCAAGCTGCCGCTGGAGAAGTTTGACGAGATCAGCCGCCGTGTGCCGCTGCTCGCCAACCTCCGCCCGGCCGGCAAGTACCTCATGGAGGAGTTCTTCCTCGCCGGAGGCATCAAGGCCCTGCTCAACGGGATGAAGGAACTGCTGCACATGGACGTGCCGACCGTCACCGGCCTGACCCTGGGGGAAAACGTCGCAGGCTGTGAGATCCACGACGCCGATGTCATCCGCACGCCGGCCAATCCGATTCAAGCCGACGGTGGAACGGCGATTCTTCGCGGCAACCTCTGCCCTGACGGGGCGGTGATCAAGCATGCAGCCGCCACGCCCGAGCTCTGCCAGCACACCGGTCCTGCGCTGGTGTTCGACAGCTATCCGGAGATGAAGGCGAAGATCGATGATCTTGACCTTGATGTGACCAAGGACACTGTACTTATCCTGCGTAACGCCGGGCCGGTCGGCGCGCCGGGAATGCCGGAGTGGGGGCAGCTGCCGATTCCGAAGAAGCTGCTCCTGCAGGGCATTCGTGACCTGGTGCGTCTGAGCGACTGCCGCATGTCAGGCACCAGCTATGGCGCCTGCGCTCTGCACATCGCCCCGGAGAGCGCTGTGGGCGGTCCTCTGGCCCTGGTCAAGAACGGCGACCTGATTGAACTCGATGTCAAAAACCGCCGCCTGCACCTGCACGTCAGCGACGAGGAGCTGGCGAGGCGTCGTGCCGAATGGAAGCCTGCGCCGCCGCGTTACCATCGTGGTTATGCCAAGCTGTTTGTCGAGCATGTGACCCAGGCCAACGAGGGCGCGGATTTTGACTTCCTCCAGCATGGCCCCTCCGTGCCGGAGCCGGAGATTTTCTGAGCCCGGCCGGTTTGTTGACAGCAGCTTGTGAACAAGAATTTTCATCCGCGGGTGGATCTGGTCTTGCACGTCGTCGCCGTTCTATACCTTGGCCATTGAATGGACTCCCCTGCGCGCAAACGCCCATCGACCTCCGAACCGGACGCGAAACCAGCTTCGCGGGGACGGTCTTCGGCGAAGTTGAACGATCAGCTGGCGCTGCCTTTGAGCGAGCAGGAGCGCAAGGCTTCGCGCAAGCAGCTCGACAAGCTGCATCCCGGCAACCGCTTCCGCCTGATGTTCGGCCAGCCCCTGCTGCCGGAGGAGTCCGGAGAAGGGGAGTCGAGCTGAGCGCTGAAGTGCGATGATAAAAAAGGCGGAAGGCCGTGAAGCCTTCCGCCCTGGATCTGACGCAATGTGGGATTAAGGCGGGTGTTTCTCCGGACGCCTTTGGAATTGAGGTTTTGGGTGACGCTGCCGACGGGTTCAACGAGGTAATCAGGGCGCGGTGCGTACGGTGCGGAAGCCAAGGTCTGGAATGGAATCCTGGCTCGGCACACTTGAGAAACGGCTGGCACAGCGGCAGGCGATGGAGGGTTCACTTCCGGAGCCTCCGCGTATGATGCGAGAGAAGCCCGTCGTCGCACCTTTGGGGTCGGTCTTTGGGGTGGCGGTGTAGGTTTCCTGCCGGTCCCAGCACCATTCATGGACGTTGCCGGCCATGTCCTTCAGGCCGTAGCCGTTAGCTGGCAGCAGGCCGACGGGGATGGAAAACCAGGAGGGTGGTAGGCCGTAAATGGAGGCAGGATGGTAACCTGTGGTGGGGTTGACATCGTAACTGTAGAGCTTGTCGCTGTAATAGTTAGCCTTGAGGTGACGGATGGTGTTTCCCCAGGGAAAGCGCGCCCCTGCAAGACCGCCACGTGCGGCCTTCTCCCATTCCGATTCGGTGGGCAGGCGATGCCCGTTGGCGGTCCAGTCCACCATGTCGATATCCAGGTCCACGGTGCCGGTGCGATAAACGTTGGTGTGGGCGGCATCCGTATAATAGCAGGGTGTCAGTCCCTCCATTTCACTGCGGGCGTTGCACCATTTCACCACGGCGTGCCAGCTGACTGCCTGGACCGGATATTCTGGTGACGCTCCCCCTCCGCCGCGCAGGTCGGTGTAGCCGTTGTTGAGACCCCAGGCGAACACGGCATCCCACTGGCCTTTGCTGGTTTCGGTTTCCTGCATGTAGAAGGTGCTGACGTGGACCGTGTGGACGGGGGTGAAGTCATTGGGGTCTCCCTGCTGGAAGGCGCCGCCTTCGATCCGCAGGTAGGCGGGGTTCAGCGCGTCTGTCTTCAACGGGCTCAGGGACACCCTGCCGCTTTCGGGGTTTGTGTCGCCAGTTCGATTGCTCAGGAAGTAGCCGTAGCCGCCTGCGGAAGCACCCTTTTGGAGGAGGATGCCCTTGAAGGCGGGTTTGGCCGCCGCTGACTGAGTCCAGTTTGCCGTGAAGGTGCCGCTGAAGGCGCCGCTGCTCTGCGTGGTCATCAGGGTGAACGCCGTGTTGGTGGTCGGGATCTTCGTCACCGTGCTGGTGCCTGCCGTGGCTCCCGGGACGATGTTAAAGGATGTTTCCTCCAGGGCTGCGGCGAGTTTTCCGTGTGAAAAGCCAAGGCGTCCATTGCCCACGATGCTGTTCGCCGGCCCGAGCCCCAGAGCGTCCTGCACATCCCGGGTCTTGTCATAGAGCGCGCCCACGGCATCCAAATGGATGCCTTCAGGCCAGCCGTCGGTGTAGAGCTGGGTGGCCTTTTGAACGGGCGTGGTGCCGGGCAGTTCCGTCACCGCAGGCCTGATCCAAAGCAGGCTGGTGCCAGTCACATCGCTGTCCGCCTCGCTGTTGTCGAAGAGGAGCGTGCCGCCGAGGCTGCCACCCTTCACCATGACGGCGGCACCGGGCGTGCCAAGCGGCGCAAACACCGGGCTTTCATTCCCCGTGACAATGCCGCTGGCTGCGGTGTAGGTGCTGCCATCGGCCAGGGTGCCTGCCAAGCTGACCATCCCTGTGTCACTCAGGCTGATCGTGCCAAGGCCGTCCCCCTGCGGATAGGTGCTGGTGTCACGCTGAGGCACTCCCTGGGGAGTTCTGGCAGGCATGGCCACGGTGAAGAATCCCTTGTTGTTCTCCGGTGCCGTGGCGGTGGTTTTTTGGTTGAGCAGTTGCGCAGGCACCTTGTTCGCCATGCTGTGCACGGCCCGCCGGGCGGTGCCCATCACCACCACGTCAGTGTCATCAAACAAGGTCGCCACGATCCCCGCCATGCCATAAAACAGCTCCAGTTTCAGACCGCCGATGATTCGCTCATACGTCTTTGTGGTACCCACGTTGTAGAGAATGCTGCCGTCGCCATAGAAGGTGCCCGCGATGGTGTGCGTGGACCCGCCGATGAGAATCTTGCCGGTGAATCCGCCGCTGGGAAGGATCGTGCCGGTGAGGAAGCCGACGGTGTTGTTGCTCAGTGGCGTGGATTCGAAAGGGCTGAGCAGGCCGAAGAAGCCGTTGCCCTGGCCGGCGGTGGCCAGGAAGGGATTGGCGACAAAGACCGCGGTGGCGGCCACGTCCTCCGAAGGCATGGTGAAGGTGACGACGTTCCCAAGGGGCAGCGCACCGTCAGGCAAGGCGCTCCAATGGCTGAAGCTGTAGCCTGTCTTTGGCATGGCCGTGAGCTTCACGGCTGTGCCTGGGAGGATCGCGGAGAACCTTGGGTTGGCGTTGGCCGTGGTGGGCGCCAGGGCTGAGGCGGCGCTGGCGGGCGTGGTGGCGCGCATGACGGAGCCCGCTGCCTCCAGGGCGACACCATCAGGCGCGATGCGGCTGATGGAGACGTTGTAACGGCGCGTGAAGCTGAAGCTGCGTGTCACCGTCCGGCTGTTGCCGGCCAGGTCAAAGGCGGTGACGACGAGCGTGTTGGTGGTGCCTTCGAGCGGCTCGACATTCAGGGAATAGGGCCGCGAGGTGTTCGATGTCGCGGCACCCATGACGGCGTTCACCGGGACGCCGCCGTTGAGCACGACCTCCACACGATCAATGCCCTTGGCATCACCGGCCACGCCCTTGATGAGAAATGGGCTGAGCGTGCTCAGGGCCGTGGCTGTTGCCGCCGGGGCGGTGACTGTCAGCGTGGGTTGGGTGCTGTCGCTGGCCAGCAGGCGCACCTCGGTGGAGGAGATGGAGCCGAGCGTGGTGTCCGCAGTGGGTGAGGAAAGGCTCACGGTGAAGCGGCGGTTGGGCAGGGTGCCCGAGCGGGGCAGGAGGGTGATGGGCACCACCTTGCTTGTCTCTCCTTCGGCAAAGTCCAGGACCGTTGTCAGCGCGGTGTAATCCGTGCCTGCCAGGGCGGCATTGAAGGGCGGCACCAGGCTGGCGCTGCCATTGCCGGTGGTCAGCGTCACGCTCGTGGCCGCCGCACCCCCGGTGCGGGTCAGCTTCACAAAGGCAAGGGCGGCACCTGGAAACACCGTTACAGCATGACTGCTGAAGGCCACCTCCCCAGGTTCATTCAAGTATCCACCGACACCTCCGAGGACAAAGGCGTGTTGAGTGGAGCCTCCGCAAACCAGCCCGCCAAAGACCTCTCCCTCCGCCAGTGAGACCTTCGAAACTGCCACGGGTACCAGGCTGAATTCCGGGGTGGTCGTGCCGATGCCAAGTCCGCCGAACTGGTTGTTTCCCCACGCAGTCAGAGTTCCATTTTCAAGCAAGGCGATGCCATTCGAGCTGCCTCGGTCTGCGTTCACCACCTTTCCTCCGGCCAGCGCACCGAAGCTGTTGAGCGCCACGGGTGCGTGAACGCTGGTGTTGGTGCCGTTGCCCACGATGTTCTGCCCGAATCCCCAGGCGGCCAACGTTCCATCCGAGCACAGGGCCACGCTGCTATGGCCTCCAGCCAGCGCCTTGACCACGGTCTTGCCGGCCAGCGCGCCGCCCATGTTCACCAGCACCGGGACATTGCGGTTCAGGTTGCTTCCATCACCCACGGCACCGGTTAGTTCATTGACTCCCCATGCCACCAGCACACCGTCTGAGCAGAGCACCAGGTTGTGGGAGGTTCCCGCTGAAATGGAGACTGGCGTGCGGCCTGTGAAGGCACCATTGACATCCTGCACCGGCACGGCCACCGCGCTCTGTTGGTATTCGATGATGTCCATGTTGCCAAGCACGCCGAATGCATCCGCTCCCCAGGCAAAAAGGCTGCCGTCAGAGCATAGTACCAGGTTATGATATCCGCCCGCTGCGATGGCGACCACGGACTTGCCCGCCAAAGCTCCGCTCATGTCCACGGCAATCGGGGTCGTGCTCGTGGCGATGCTCTGACCACTTTGCTGCCCACTGAGCGCACCCCAGGCATAAACCCTGCCATCCGAGCACAGTGCCAGGGACTGTAACAGACCTGCGGACACCGCCACCACGCGTTTACCAGCCAGTGCGCCGCTCATGTTCACCGCCACGGGCGTGGCGCTGCTGGTCGTCGTGCCATTGCCGAGCTGGCCGTAGTAGTTGCCTCCCCAGGCGGCCAGCGTGCCGTCGGAGCACAAGGCCAGGCTGTGGTCGTTGCCGCTGGCCAGGGAAAGGATGAATTTGCCCGTCAGCGCACCCGTGTTTCCCGCTGGCACGGGCACCGTACGCTGGACCGCCACGCCATCCCCATCCCCGATGTGCCCACTGCTGGGAATCTGCCCCCCGACCCCGCTATTGGGGTGGGAGTTAAGCCCCCAGCCCACCAGGCGCTGGATGCCCCCGCGCAGCACCAGATCATTGCCCGTGCCACCGTAGTAGTCGGGCACAAATAGGTAGTTTTGCCCTCCGTG
>CAZXPU010000105.1:9821-19979 GCA_964642905.1 uncultured Prosthecobacter sp. | reverse complement strand
GAGCAGCCTGCCGGAATTCATGTCCAGGGCGTCCAGGGTTCCAAGCGCGGCCGTCCACCAGAGCACCCGGTCACCGCTTCGTGCCAGCACTCCGGATGACCGGGCCGGGTTGACGGAGACAGGAACCTTCCAGGCCAGGGTGCCGCTGCGCAGCTCCAGACAAATCAGAGCGTCCTCATGCAGAACGCAGACGCGCTCCTCATTCAGGCACCATTCCAGAGGCTGCACCAACTCCTCGCCACTCCGGTTGCTCATGTTCACCGGCGCTGCAGGGCTGGACTGAAGCCGCGTCTGCCAGACCAGCTTGCCGGTGACACGGTCCAGAGCGTAAAGCCTGCGGTGAGCGTCCTGGATCACGACCCTGCTGCCATCAGGGCTCAAGCACCAGCTTAGCAGCCCCGCCTGACGTGGCGCGGCAAACCGCCAGGCCATGGCCCCCGGCCGGCTGTAATCACCTGAGCGCTCCGCCTTTCCGTCCTCATTCCTGGACTCGCTTGGAGGTGATTCCAGAATCCGCAACGCCTCGGCTGTTGAAAGCGAGAGACCATCGGGAAGCCTGATCCATGACTTCTCTCCGGCCAGGGCAGCACGGGCCGCCGCAACGGCGGCCGAATCCCCGGTTCTCCGGGCCAGCAGGGCGCGTGCCCACACCAGCCAGCCCCGGTTCTCCGGCAGCTCCTCCGTCTTCTCGAGATCCGCCAGGCAAAGCAGGGCCTCGCTGCAGTCCCTTTTTGAATCCGCCAGGACTGCCGCCACCGTCCGCCACGCGCTGGCCGCGAGATGCCTCCGAAGCATCGCTCGGACCTCCTCGTCCAGCTTCCATTCGCCCGCCCTGGCGTTCATTTCCCTCAACGCATGCCTCAGTGTGGATTCATCCCCCGCCTCCAGCAAAAGACCTGTCCAGGTTCGCCAGTGGGCCTTTTCGACCGGCTGAAGCCTCACGAGACGCTCCGCAAGCTGCGCGGCTTTTTCCAGACGTCCAAGTTCCCGGGATGCACTCACCGCCTTTTGCAGCAAGGACGCATCCTGGCATTGCCCTGGCACCAGCTTGTCCAGCCCGCCCCTGGCAAGATCCAGGCGTCCTGCGTCACGATACATCAGGGCAAGACGCAGTTGAAGATCGCCCTGCTGTCCAGGCTCCACCTCCGACAAGGCCCTTTCGATTTCCTTTTCTAGAACCTGGGGTGCAGCGCCTGGGCGATCCAGCACCCGGATCAACAGCTGCTGAAGATCATGCCGCACCTCGTCCGGCACTCCGCTTTTGGACAAGGCGTCACGCAGCAGCACCTCCACCTCGCCTTGAAGCGATGACTGCATTGTTTGTTCGGCCAGAATGCCCAGCCTGCGCAGGTTCTCCAAGGACCAGGCCGCACCCGCCGCAGGCCGCAGCCGGAGCCTTTCCTCGCCAAGAAGCCTCGCCTCCTGCTCAAGCGCCACAGCCCGCTCCCAGGCCACCGCCAGCCAGGCCGTGTAGCGCGCGTCGGTGTCGCAAAGCTGACGGCAGGCCTCCAGCGCCGGCCCGGCCGTCGCGGCGTTGCCGGCAAGGGTCTCGACTTTCACCCGCAGCAGCCGGGCCTCAAAGGCGTCAGGTTTCCGCTGGATCCAGGCCTCAAGCATTCTTCTCGCCGACGGCCAGAGCTTCCGCGAAACCAGGAAATGCGCCACCTCGAGGGCCACTTCGCCGGGCACCTCCTCCGCCAGTTCGACCTCAAACAACTTTTCAGCCTCCTGCCCGCGCTTGAGCAGAAAATACAACTCCGCCAGCTCCTTGCGAACATCCCACCTTTGCGAAGCCATCGAAATCACCCTCTCCAGAAGACCGGCGGCCTCCTGAAACAGGTTCTGCTGGCGCAGCCACCTGGCCGTCTGCAGCAGAATCTCCACCTGCCGGCCGGCGTCCCTGCCGCGGAACGCCATGTCCAATTCACGCCGCCCCTCCTCCATCCGGCCAAGAAGCAGGAGCTGACGGGCTTTCTGCAGGCGCAGGTCGGCACGATCGGGTGAAGCCTCCAGCCGGCTTGTCAGAAACTTGAGCAATTCCTCCTCCTGACCACCGGAGCGCAGCAGGGCGGCCATCCTCTCCTCCAACAGGCTGGATGAAGGCAGCAAGATCAATGCCTCCCGCCAGACCTTCAGAGCCTCCTCCCGCCTTCCCGCCAGCTCAAGAATGTCGCCATAGGTCAGAGCGGACACCTCGTCCGACGGCTTGGCCTTCCACCTCTGCTGATGCTCCGTCAGCACCTTCGTCCGCTGCTTCTCATCTGCTGACTGCCAGAACAGCACCTGCGCCTCACGCCAGCGCCAGTGTTCGGGAGCGAGCAGGTCAAGCAGCGCCGCCACATGGCCTGCAGCTTCCTCCCGCCTGCCATGGGCCAGGGCGCAACGCGCCAGGACAAAACGTGCTTCAACGGCTTCCTCCGCCCCCAGACGATCGAGCCGCAGAGCCTTCGCCGCTGCATCCGCCGAGCGCATCAAGTCCGCATCCAGGCAACGTCGAACCCACAGGACGGCCTCCTGTCCAGACACCGCCCCCTCGTCAACCAGCCGCGTCATCCGGGCGGCGACAAGTTCGTCATGGGCCGGACCCGAGGCGGATTGGATCAGCTTTGCCAGCCACTGGGAGCGCCTTGAAGGCACCTGGGTTTCCAAGCCGACCGCCTCGTCCAAAACCCTGCTGGCACCGGGATCATGCCCCCGGGACAACGCCTCAAATTGCGTGTGTTTCAGCAGTGCGGATCCGGGAAACCTTTTCAAGGCCTGCTCCAGAAAGCTCCCTGCCCTCTGGCCATCCACCGCCAGCAGCAGCCTGGCAAAAACCACCGCCGCGTTTTCATCCGCCGGATACTGGACGATGTGCCGCTCATAAAGTCCGATCAGCTCCGCCACCCGCCCTGACTTTTGATGGAGTTCAACCAGCGAGCGCAGCGAACTCTCGGACCCTGGATCAAAATGAAGCGCCGTTCTCAAGGCCAGGGACGCCTTTTCAAATTCCGGCGCCGTCTGCGCCCGCAGACACAGGTTCACCATCAGCAGGCACAACAGCACCCGCGCCCCCAGGGGCGCAAAGGGCCAGAAATTGCCAGAACGTTCACCATTCATCACCGGAAGAGCCATCAAAGCAAAGCCCCGCCTTCAGGTCGAGCAAGTCTGCATCGCCGCCGGGTGAAAAAAGCGGCGGGCGTTCCAGCCCCCCGTCAGGCGCGGTGCCTCCCCACCGGCCCGCCCAGGCAGGCACGTTTGTTGGAAACAACGGACTCATGCGTCGTGGCAAGATCTTCCATGCACGAAGTTTCCGCCTCTGATGTAGAGAGAGCGAGGCCCTTACAATGGCCATTGTGGCGGCTCCCACCACCTTCGATCAGCCACCCAAAAAAGTCTTTACATTGTCAAGTCGCTATGATCATTTCGCCCATCGTTGGGAGTTCGACCCCGATTTCCCACCACTGACCATCTGGCCTCCCCCCCCAGAGCCATGAAATTTCACTTTTCATTCCTTCTCCTTACCCTAGGTGCCATCGCGTTTGCCGCTGCCAAATGGAGCAGGGTCCCTGGAGTTGAAAAGCGCCCGGTGAACATGTCCCTGGTCACCGCCGGCACCACAATTTCAGGCTCGAAGGGAATCGCCCAGTCGAATGGGTTCATCCTGGGCGACCCCCTGCGTCCCATTCTCCTTGAAGCCGGCAAAAGCGAAGCCGTCATCAAGCTCGTAAAGCAATCCTTTGTCGAAAAGGCCTCCTTTGTCAGCGACGGCCTCGATGGCAGGGTCAGCGCCGCCATGAGCACCGACGGCAAGGCGTGGAAAGATCCCGTCTCCACCGTCTTCACCCCCACGGACCGCCTCATCAACCTGGACCTCGGAGCCGCACAGGGCCGTTATCTCCGCCTCGAATTTGAACTCGCACGTGGCGGAACCATCCGCAGCTTTCAGATTCTCGGCTCCCACACGGAACGAAACTACAAGGTCACCCAGAATGAAAAGGGCACCGGCCCCATGGTCAACTTTGCTTCTGGGATCGGCGGCGGAAGGCTGATCTACATCAACCCCGAATCCTACGCGGCAAGAAGCGCCGCCTCCGGCACCGGCCCTCTTTCCTTCCCTGAATCCGACGAAAAATACCGCACGGCTGTTTACGATTTTGGACAGGTCCGCTCGCTGACGGAATTCGGCTCGGTCCATTCCCCACGCCCGGTGCGCCTGCTCGTGTACGCCTTCGACACACTGCCTGAAAAAGAGGACTGGCGTGGCAGGCTTGCCTTTGATCCCACGGTCTTTGACAACGCGGAGCCTGTGGCCTCCGCCGAGGACAGCCAGGGCACCGGCACCCTGAAGATCAAGGCCAAGTCCACCGTCAAAGCACGCTATGTGGCGATGCGCTGGGAGCCTGATTTCAACCCTCCCGCCTTTGGGGTCACCGACACAAGCATCAGCGGCAGCGGCACCACCACCTTCACCAGCGGTGACACCAACGTCAACACCGACACCAACGGTGAAGGCGACATTGTCTCGGATGTGGACCAGGGCGATCAATCCATGGAGATCACCGTGGATGGCGAGACCGGAGAAGTCAGCACGGAAGGCGACGTCAGCGGCGGCGACGGCAACGACAGCGGCGGCGGTGGCGGCGAATCCGGTGAATCTGGCGACTCAGGCGACGGTGGCGAATCTCCGGTCATCAACATCAACAACCCGCAGAACAGCGTCAACGGCGCCGGTTCCAGCGGTGTTGGCGGAAGCGACTCCGAAACCACGCCGCCTTCGGACAAGAGCTGAACCAGACAGGGGCCCCCATGACCCGGCAATGAACCAGGTTTGCAGTCAGGGGCGCAATCCGGCGCCAACCTTCTTTGCAATCATTCACCTGCGGCATTGAAGTCGTTCAAGGAACCCTTGGGCGGCAGGGTTTGCTGACCGATAGACAAATCCGCTTCCAGGCGTTAGAACGGGTCTGCTCATTCCAGTCATGAAAACCCTGCACCTCCTGGCCGCCTCGGCCCTCGCCCTTTTGTCCTCCTGCTCCAAAACCCAGGAGTCCGCCTCGGGCAACACCACGATCGACCTCTTCAGCGGCACTGACCTCACCGCGTGGGAGGGAAATCCAAAGCTTTGGAGCGTCCAGGATGGCGCCATCACCGGCATCACTCCTCCTGACCCCGCCGACCCCACGAAGGGCATTCTCAAGCACAACACCTTCCTGGTCTGGAAGGGCGGCACGGTCGGTGACTTCGAGCTCACCTTCCAGTACCGCATTGAAAAAGGAAACTCCGGGGTGCAGTACCGCAGCAAGGCGCTCCCGCCTGGTGAGTTTGGCCCGATCATCAGCGGTTATCAGGCCGACTTCGAGGCCGGCGACAAGTACAGCGGCATCCTCTACGAGGAGCGCGGCCGTGGAATCCTCGCCCTGCGCGGAGAGAAAAATGTGATCAAGCCCGGAGCCGACGCCAAGAAACCCACGGTCGAGAAGGCAGGAACCGTGGGTGACAGCAACGCCATCCAGGCCTCCATCAAGAAGGAGGACTGGAACGAGTACAAGATCATCGCCAAGGGCAACCATGTGCAGCATTTCATCAATGGCCTGCAGACCATTGACGTCACCGACGAGGACAGCGCCAATGCGCCGAAGGAAGGCGTGCTCGCCCTTCAGATCCACCAGGGACCGCCGATGAAGGTCCAGTTCAAGAACCTCAAGCTGACCCCGCTGGACTGACCTGCATCGCAGGCACGACCGCTGCTTCTTATCAGCCCGCCATGACCCCCCGCCTCCTTATCAGACTGCTGACCCTGTGCCTCGCCGGCATCGCCTCCGGCGCCCGGGCCGAGACCACGGAATACATCATTTGTTCGGGAGGCCCCGCCCTGCGCAAGTGGGAGGACCTGCGCGTCTCCAACATGCAGCATGACCGCTGGTGGGGGAACTTCGTCCGCACGGCCCGCGTGCGCATGCAGGAGCTGCAAAGGACCCAGCCCAAGGGCACCCTCATCACCTGGCTGGTGTATCGTGACGCCTACCTGCGCCGCGCGGCCGAGGATCACGATCCCCTCACCGCCCACTGCGAGTCCGTTCGTGACACCTACAAGGTGAACCTCGTGTGGTTCCGGACCGGGGATGACGTGATCAACTACGTCAACCAGGGCGGCGGCACGGTCTCCCGCAGAAACATCAAGATCAGCGGCTTCGAATATTTCGGCCACTCCAACAAGCACTGCTTCCTCTTCGATTACAGCAGCGACGTCTACGCCGCCTCGACGGCCTGGCTGCATGAAACCGACCTCCACCGCCTGAACCGGGGCGCCTTCGCACGCAGGGCGTATTGCCAGAGCTGGGGCTGCCACACCGGCGAAAGCATGAGCAAGGCCTGGAAAAAAAGCACCGGGGTGCCGATGATCGGGGCGATTGGAAAAACCGATTATTCGTTCATGCACCTGAGGAACTGGGCGGTGGCCCTGGCCGAGGGCGCCCGCTGGACCCGCTAGCGCTGCATTTTTTGAGCCCCGGTTCCGAGTTCACCGTCTGAGCCTGGCGTTTGCAAACGTAACCCATTTCATCCCATGCGTGTCCTGATCCTCCTCCTGCTCGTCTTTTCCTTGATCCAGGTCTGCCCGGCACAAGCCCCTGGTGGACGGCCTGACGGGAACGACCTGGACACCTGGGCCGCCAAGGGGGACGCCGACGCCCAGTTTGAGCTGGGTCTGCGTCTGCTGACCGGTGAAGGCGTCAAGAAGGACGAAATCCGCGGACGTGAGTGGATGGAGAAAGCCGCCAACCAAAAACATCTTCGCGCCCAGTTTGTCATGGGCTCCCTGTATGAGGACGGCGTTGGCGTCAAAAAAAGCGAGGCCAAGGCGGTCGAATGGTACCGCAAAGCCGCCGAAAACGGCTTCGCCCCCGCCCAGTTTTCCATGGCCATGGCTTATGATCTCGGCCGAGGAGTGAAGACGGATCCCGCCAAGGCCACCGAATGGCTGGAAAAGGCCGCCGAACAAAACCACCCGCAGTCACAGACCGCCCTCGCCTCCAAGTACGAACGCGGAGTCGGCGCCCCCCTCAACCCCTCCAAGGCCGCCCTGCTCTACCTCCGGGCCGCCCAGCAGGACTTCGTCCAGGCCATGAGCCGCCTGGCCAACCTTTATTACACCGGCAACGGCGTGCCCCTGGATTACCGGCGCGCCGGCGCCTGGTATCAGCGGGCCGCCAAAAGCGAGGACCCCTGGGCCGCCAACAACCTGGCCTGGTTCCTTGCCACCTGCCCCGATGAATCCCTCCAAAATGGTGAACAGGCGGTGCTGCACGCGTCTCGCGCCCTGCGCATCATGGATGAATCCGGAGAGGAGCAGCGCTACGAAATGCTCGACACCAAGGCCGCCTGCCTGGCGCGAAACGGCGAGTTTCTTGAGGCGGTTCTCTGGCAGAAGCGCTCACTGGCGCTCCTCGCCGAGGACAAGGAGGTCGCCGCCGAGGAGCGTGCGACGCTTCAGAAGGAGTTCGAAACACGCCTGAAGCTTTACCAGCAGGAGAGCCCTTACAACGAGGCCGAACCCAAAGTGGAAAAGGATGCCGCCCCCCTGCCTCAGGACACCATCCTGCAGGACGAAGGCATTCCAGGGTCTGATAACCGCCCAAGGAAGAAAAAATCAGGCAGCAAGGGAACCGTGGTCTGAAAAACCCCGGTCACTTCGGTTCCCGGATCCCGATCACGACAGGCCGGTGGTCGCTCGCCTTGTCAAACTCGGGGTCCAGATGGATGCGCGAGCGCCTCATGTCGATCAACGGCCGCAGGCTGCGGCTGCAAAAGACATAGTCGAGTCTTGAATAGGTGTCGGCCGCGTCCCAAAAGTGCGTCCAGACCTGTCCATGCGCGTCAGCCAGCGGCAGCTCGGCCATGAACGCAGGCGAAGACCTGCCCCCCATGATCGTGGAGATGGCGGGAGCGTTGCGATGTTCGTTGAAGTCTCCGTAGCAAAGCAGGTTCACCTTCAGATCCGCCGCCAGGATGGAATCCAGGCGCTCCCTCAACAGCCTCGCCTCGTGTTTGCGCATGAGGGCCTGGTCCGCCTCAGGAACCTCACGCATCGACTTCAGATGAACCCCCAGGAACCGGATCCTGAAACCGGCCCGCACCTCCACGGTGGCATCCAGGATGCCACGCTGCATGGGCAGTGTCATGGCTCCAATCCGATAGCTCAGCTCCCTCTGGGAGGACCTGGCCACGATCGGAAACCGGGACAGCAGCACCAGACGGCGCGTCGCATCACCTCCGTGACAGCTTTCCAGATGGCCCAGATCCAGCCCCCCGGCCTTCAGAAGCGCCTGGATTTCAGCCACGTCCTGATCATCACCCACCTCACACAGCCCCAGGATATCCGGCCTGATGTCCAGCAAGGTCCGGATCACACGCCGTTTCTCCTCCTCAGGCTTGCCCGCGGCTTCCTTGCGCCGGCCTTTTTCAAACCGCTCCATCTTCAGCCAGTTGCGCACGTTGTAGGCGCAGAAGCTGAGATTCCCCGCCGCCGTTTCCCGCCCATGAACCGGGGCCAGAAACAGGGCGAAAAAAAAGGCGGGCAACCATGCCCGCCTCGTTGTTCTCCAATTGTCCATCCGAAGTTCCGGTCAGACGTCCTGGGAGGAATTGACCGGCTGACGCTTTTCAACGGTCTGGGGAATCGTGGGGCGCTCCACCTCGTCCTGGGCAGAATGAAGCTCGCGCTCAAACTCGTCACGAGCCTTCTTGAACTCACCCATGCTCTTGCCCAGGCTGCGTGCAAAGGTGGGAAGCTTCTTGGCGCCGAACAAAATAAGCACCAGGATGGCGATGATGACCAGCTCAGGCGTGCCAAGCGGTCCGATTCCGGCGATGATGTGGGGAATGTTCATGAGGTTGGGGGAATGGTTAATTGATCAACGGAACGATTCAAGCGGGGCTTTCCACAGATTCGACAGCCCGGCGGGCCGGCCTGAACGAAAAAAACCGTGCCATGGCGTGGTTTGACACCCCGCCCTCCACCGCTACCCTCGCGCCCTTCCATGCACCTTTACCGCACCTCCTCCGGCAACTTTCTCCATGCCAACGGCTCCTGGTTTGCCCTCACCGACGGGGACTGGGACAGCCTCATCACGCACGCCGACCTGCATGGGCACCTCGCCAGGACAGCCGCGCAGGGACAACCCTGCACGGCCCCGGCACCAGAAACCTTCCTCGCCCCCATCGGCAGCCAGGAGGTCTGGGCTGCCGGAGTGACCTACTTCCGCAGCCGCACCGCCCGCATGGAGGAGTCCAAGGACGCCGGAGGCGGCAGCTTCTATGACCGGGTCTACTCCGCCGAACGCCCCGAAATCTTCTTCAAGGCCACCCCCCAGAGGGTCGCCCACCCGGGCCAGGCGATGCACCTGCGCGCCGATTCCCAATGGATGGTGCCCGAGCCCGAGCTCACCCTCGTCATCAACCCGGCCGGTGAAATCATCGGTTATACCGTCGGCAACGACCTTTCCTGCCGTGACATCGAGGGTGAAAACCCCCTCTATCTGCCCCAGGCCAAATGCTTCAAGCTCTGCGCCGCCGTCGGCCCCTGCCTCCACATCACCAGGGAACCGCTGCCCCCGGAGACCAAAATCGCCCTCAGCATCCGCCGCGCGGGAGCCGTCGCCTTCAGCGGTGAAACCACCCTCGCCCAGCTCAAACGCAGCCCCGCCGAGCTCGCCGGCTTCCTCTACCGCGACAACACCTTCCCCACCGGCGCCCTGCTCATGACCGGCACCGGCATCGTGCCCGGGGACGAATTCACCCTGCAGTCCGGCGACGAAGTCTCCATCTCCATCGATTCCATCGGCATCCTCATGAACCCAATGGGCTGATAGTTGCGTAACCTTCCGTCTGTTATCTCCACTCCCTCAGCCCCAACCCCCATGTCCGTCCCCCATCTTCCCGCCCTCCGCAAAGGCCGCCCTTACGAGTCCCTCGACAAAGTTCAGGTCAAGGATCACAAGACCGGCGAAATCTGCGCCGAAGTCAGCCAGGTCAACGCCGGCATCGTCCGCAAGGACCTCTCACGCATCGGTGAAGCACGCGCCAGCCTGAAGAAGTTCACCGTCGAACAGCTCATCGAGATCACCGCCAAGGCTGGCGAGCTCTTCCTGAACGGCACCCTGCCACTCGGCGACAAGG
>CAZXPU010000105.1:0-9811 GCA_964642905.1 uncultured Prosthecobacter sp. | reverse complement strand
CACCCAGAGCCCCCAGGAATACATCGCCACCCTCTCCCGCACCTCCGGCCTTCCCCACATCATGGTGAAGCGCAACATGGCCAAGATCCACTTCGCCATGACGAACATGAAGACCGTCCTCAACGGTCTCTCCCGCGGCCTCGACATGAGCGTCATCGACAACGGCTTCGGAACCCAGGCCGGCTGCCCCGTCGCCTACTTCCCCACCGCCAACGCCCTCGGCCTCGTCATGCCCAGCAACAGCCCGGCGGTGAACTCCCTCTGGCTGCCTTCCATCGCCCTCAAGACACCCGTCGTCATCAAGCCCGGCCGTGACGAACCCTGGACCCCCTTCCGCCTCATCCAGGCCTTCATCGCCGCCGGCGCCCCCGCCGAGGCCTTCGGCTTCTACCCCACCGACCACGAAGGCAGCGGCGAAGTCGTCAAGCTCTGCGGCCGCAGCCTCGTCTTCGGCGACGTCAACATCGCCAAGATGTACGAAAACAACCCGCGCGTGCAGGTCCACGGCCCCGGCTGGAGCAAGATCATCATCGGCGAGGACAAGATCGAAAACTGGAAGGACTACATCGACGTCATCGTCAGCTCCATCAGCGACAACGGCGGACGCTCCTGCATCAACGCCAGCGCCGTCCTTGTTCCGAAGTATGGCAAGGAGATCGCCGACGCCATCGCCCAGCGCCTCGGCCCCGTCGAGCCCCTGCCCTCCGACGACGAAAACGCACGTCTCTCCGGCTTCTCCAACCCGAAGATGGCCGAGTACATCGACGGCGCCATCGACGCCGACCTCAAGACGCCGGGCGCTGAGGACGTCACCGCGAAGTATCGCAACGGCCCCCGCAAGGTCGAGTTCCAGGGCGGCGTCTTCCTGCGCCCCACCATCATCCGCTGCGACTCCTGGGCCCACCCGCTCGCCAACCGTGAGTTCCTCTGCCCCTACGCCAGCGTTGTCGAGGTTCCCCAGGGTGAAGTCCTCGGGAAAATTGGTTATTCCCTCATCGTCACCGCCATCACCGAGGACACGGCCTTCACCGAGCAGCTCCTGGAGTGCCAGACCATCGACCGCCTCAACCTCGGCCCCATCAGCACGATGAAGATCAGCTGGGACCAGCCGCACGAGGGCAACATGTTCGAGTTCCTCTACAAGCGCCGGTCCATCGAAAAGGCCTGATCGGAGCGGCCCTCCGGCCGCGCCAGCCTTCGCCACATGCCACATCCGCCTCATCTCCCCGAGCTCCTTTCCCCCGCCGGAAACTGGGATTGTGCGCGTGCGGCCGTGGCCAACGGCGCGGACGCCATCTTCTTCGGCCTGCCGCGCTTCAACGCGCGCATGCGTGCCGACAACTTCACGGAGGAGGACCTGCCGGAGCTGATGCGCTTCCTGCATGCCCACGGCGTGAAGGGCTACTGCACCTTCAACGTGCTCATCTTCACCGGCGAGCTCACCGACGCGGAACAGCAGCTCCACACGCTGGAGGCGGCCGGCGTTGACGCGGTCATCGTCCAGGACCTCGGCCTGGCCCGCATGGTGAAAAACCTCACGCCGGGGCTGCGGCTTCATGCCAGCACGCAGATGACCATCACCTCGCCCGAAGGCCTCGACCTGGCGCAGAACCTCGGCATCGACCAGGCCGTGCTCGCCCGTGAACTCAGCCTGCGCGAGCTCGAACGTTTCAAGGCCGCCGAACACCCGCAGCTGCCCCTGGAAGTCTTTGTCCACGGCGCTCTCTGCGTGGCCTACAGCGGCCAGTGCCTGACCAGCGAGTCTCTCGGCCGCCGCAGCGCCAACCGCGGCGAATGCGCCCAGGCCTGCCGCATGCCCTACGAAATGATCGTCGATGGAGAACTGCGTGACCTCGGTGACAAACGCTACCTGCTCAGCCCGCAGGACCTGGCGGCCGTGAGCGAAATCCCCCGCCTGATCGAGCTCGGCATCCGCAGTTTCAAGATCGAGGGCCGGCTGAAAACCCCCGAATATGTGGCCGCCGTCACCCGGGTCTATCGCAAGGCCATCGACGCCGCGCTCGCCGATCAGGACCTTTCCCAGGTCATCACCGAGGACGACCGCTACGAGCTGGAGATGACCTTCTCCCGCGGCCTTTTCTCCGGCTGGATGCACGGGGTCAACCACCAGCAGCTGGTCGGCGCCCTGTATGGCAAAAAGCGCGGTTATTACGTCGGCACCGTCAGCGCCGTGGACCGCGACAGCATCCAGCTCGAAGCGGTCCCTGCCCACCTCAAAAACGGTGACGGCGTCGTCTTCGAGAATCTCGCTGACACCAACGATGAACAGGGCGGCCGCATCTACGGCATCCGCGGCCGCTGGCTCGACTTCCAGCGCGGCCGGCTGCGGCTGGAGGCCCTCCGCCCCGGCATGCGGGTCTTCAAAACGGGCGACCAGGTCCTCGACAACAAGCTGCGCCAGTCCTTCCAGGGCGAGATCCCCCTGCGTAAAAAACAGCGGCTGAATCTTCAAGTTTCAGGCAGTGTCGGCACCCCCCTCGTCATCTCCCTCAAGGACGGCCAGGGAATTCAGGTCGCCTCCAGCATGCCCCTGGAAAGCGCCCGTCAAAGACCGCTGACCCCGGAAGGTTTGAAGGAACAACTCGGCCGGTTGGGCGGCACCGGCTTCGAACTGGGAGATGTCGAGGCACGGCTCGAAGGTGAGGTGATCCTGCCCGTCAGCGAGCTCAACCGCATGCGTCGCGCCCTGGTGGATGCCTGTGCCAGCCAGCAGCAGGCCGAGCTCCCACCCAGAACTGCACCCACCGCCCAAAGCCATCGCGACCTGCTGCCCGCCATGGCCGACGCTGCACCGGCTGCGACCTCTCCGGAACTGCTCGCCCTCTGCCGCAGCTTCCCGCAGATTGAAGCCGCCCTGGAGTCCGGCATCCGCCAGATCTACGTCGATTTTGAGGACATCCGCCTTTATCCCGATGCCGTGAAACGCGTTCGGGAGCACGGCGGATCGGAAGTCTGGCTGGCCACACCGCGCATCCAAAAATCCGGCGAGGCAGGCTTCTTCAAACTCATCGAACGCGCGGAACCCCATGGCGTGCTGATCCGCAATCTGGGCGCCATCGCCTACTTCCGCGACGCCGGCATTCCGGTCACCGGCGATTTCTCCCTCAACGTGGCCAACCCCCTGACGGCGGAATTCCTGAAGCAAACGGGACTGCAGCGGCTGACGATCAGCTACGATCTGAACATTGAGCAGGTTCTCGACCTCCTCGCCGCAGCGCCGCCCGCCTGGTTCGAAATCACCCTGCACCAGCACATGCCCATGTTTCACATGGAGCACTGCGCCTTCGCCGCCTTTCTTTCCAAGGGCACGGACTTCACCAATTGCGGCCGCCCCTGCGAACACCACAAGGTCCGTCTTCGCGACCGCGTCGGCATGGAGCATCCGCTCAAGGCGGACGTTGGCTGCCGGAACACCCTGTTCAATGCGGTGCCCCAGACAGGCGCCCAGTTCTTCACCGGCCTCAGGCAGGCAGGCCTGACACACTACCGGGTCGAACTGCTCGAGCAGGACCTCCAGGAGTCCCGTAAAATCCTTCAGACCTATCAGGCCCTTCTGCGTGGCACACGCAAGGGCGAGGACATCTGGCGCGACCTGAAGGCCCAGTCCCAGCTCGGAGTCACCCGGGGAACCATGGCGGACCTGGTCTAACCCTCTCATCCTTAGCCAAAAACGGCAAAAAAAGGCCTCTTCGGACGGGTTTCTGCTGCACCAGCCTCTCGCGGCTGATTTTTTTCAGCGATCTGCGTAACGGATGTCTGAACTTACGGTAATTATCTTTGTCCAAGAATCGATTGTTTTGCCATTTTATTGTAATTATAGTTTATCAGTGATTCTGCCCACCTACTCCAGTTCCAATTTTATCCTCACCGGCGAAGCCAGCGGCCGTCCCTCCTACCTAACCGAGGGTTTGAAGCAAATTGCTGAAAAAAGGCCTGAACGCCCTTGCGTCTATCAAGGACAGGTCACGACCGTTGAAAAGGTCTGGGAACGGGTCCTGCGCGCCAGCACCTGGCTGCAACGCAACGGCGTTGAAGCTGGCAACATCGTTCTCATCGCCCTCTCGGTGGATCATCCTGATGCTCAAACCATTGCGCTGGCCGTGACCCATGCCGGGGCCACGGTTTCCTTCCTGCCTCCAAGCATCCCCCTCGAACGATTTCAGCGCATCATGGAACGCTCCTCGCCAGCCTGCGTCTTCCTGGATGGGGGCAATGCCGACCTGCGTGACTGCATCGACTCCGTGATCACGGTGTGGATGACGCCAGGCTACTCGCAGGGAAACTGGAACGACGCCGAACTGGAGGAAATCTTCGCTGAACGCCCCGCCTGGGGAATGCCGTTCCCCGGCAAGCCCGATGATGGCGCCTTCCTCGTCTATGACAATTCCGACCGCGACGAAGGCGAGGTCTGGAGCCATCGCAGCCTCATCAACATGATGGCCTCCAGGAACTCCGGCACCAGAGGCATGCCCTCCCTGCCAGGGCTCAAGGAGGAGGACCTGCACACGGACCTCCTCCAGTTCTAATCAGCGCGTCAAATCTCCGTGCCTGGCTCCGGCTCCCCCTTGAAGGTGCCGGTTCCAACGAGACGCTCGAAGATCGGGCTGGCCATCAGCGTCGTGATCACCGCCATGATCGCCAGCATGGCGAAGATCTCGGCGGAGATGATTCCGCGCTGAAGGCCGATGTTGATGATGATCAGCTCCATCAGCCCGCGGGCGTTCATCAGCACGCCGATGCCCATCGCCTCCTTGTTGGAAATGCCTGAGGCACGGGCCGCCGCCCAGCAGGCCACGCCCTTGCCCAGGATCGCCGCGGCGAGCACGGCGCCGCAAAGCAGCCAGAGATGACCGCTGTTCAGCAGGCCGAGACGCGTGTTCAGACCTGAATACGTGAAGAACAAGGGCAGGATCAGCGCCACGGCAAGCGGCTGGGTGCGCTCAATCAAGGTCTTGTTCACCACACCACGCGGCATGGCGCTGCCCATCACAAAGGCACCGAAGACCGCGTGCAGCTCAATGTAATCCGTCCACCACGAGCCAAGGCACATCAGGGCCAGGAACAACGCATACTCACCATCGCTCAGGCTGCCACGCTTCTCGATGCCCGCCGCATAGCGGGCCAGGATCGGGCGGATCACCAGATGGGCAAGCGCCACATAGCCGATGCCGCCGCCGATGCTCACCACCGCATGTGAGAAGTCGCCGTTGAAGCTGGCCAGCACCACCGCCAGCATGCCCCAGGCCGCCGCATCATCAATGGCTCCCGCGCCAATCGCGACCGTGCCCATCGTCGTGCCTGCAAGCCCCTTGAAGTGAATGATGCGCGCCAGCATCGGGAAGGCCGTGATGCACATGGAGGCGCCCATGAAAATCATGGCGTTCTGCAGCGAGGTCTTCTCCGGGAAAAGGCTGGTATGCTCATGAAAGGCCCAGCCAAGGCCCGCCCCGAGAAGAAAGGGAGCCGCCATCCCCGCAAGGCTGACTGCCACCGAGGAACCAAAGCGTTTGCGCACGATGTCGACCCGAAACTCCAGACCGACGATGAACATGTAGAGCGCAAGTCCAAGCTGCGACACGGGGAACAACACCTTCATCGAATCCTTCGGAAAAAGAGCCTCGCCCACTTCCGGCCAGAACAGCCCCAGCAGCGAGGGTCCGAGACAGACGCCGGCGATCATCTCCGCCACCACCTGAGGCTGGCCAAAACGGGCCGCGATGGCTCCCACAATGCGGCAGAAAACAAGGATGATCCCAAGCTGGAGGAAGAACTGGATGGCAAGCTGGAGGTTGGTCATTGTGGTGTGGGTGTCTGGAATTCAAAGAGGCGCTCGATCAGGAGAGAGGTCGGTTTCAGTAGTTCAGGGTCAGCATCAGATAGGCAAAGTCGGCATCGTCACCCGCGCCGCTGTCATCCAGGTAGGAACCCGCGAAGAAGTGACTGTACCCCATCAGCATGTCGAGATGCCGGGTCAGCTTGGCGTTCAGCGTGAAATCCAGCTCCGTGCCCGCATGATTGCTGGCTCCCGGCGTCACGTTCCGAACCCGGGTGGTGCCGTTGGCCCGGTACCAGGCGTCAGCAGTGTCAGACAGCCAGAAGCCATGAAGGTCCAGCGTGGTCTTCACCCGGGCATGGGGTTGTGCCGCAAGCCTCAGGACCAGGTTGTGCATGTTCTGCCAGGACATGGTGTCCATGAATCCATAAGGCGGATGATTGGTCGGAAACAGGTTCTGAAACGTCCTCACCTTTCCGTCCGCAGCATTGCCGTCCCCGCTGCCATGGCTGTACTCCAGCGCAAGACGCGGCTTCCAGCCTGAGTCCAGCCAGTTGTAGCCGCCTTCCAGATGCCAGGCATAAGCCCTCAGGTCCGCCCCCCGCACCTGCCCGGCCTGGCCGACCAGCTCCAGCGTGTAATCCCAGCCGCCAAGCTTCAGGGGATCCCCCTTCATCCTGGCGCCCGTCGTGATGAAGTCCGTCGATCCGACGAGGGACTCTTCATGAAGATGCAGCACATAAAGATCCGTCGTCTGCACCGGCAGCACCGTGCTGCTGAAATAGAGCCCGCTGAAAAGCTGCCGCCGCCCGTTCTGCGTGTCCGTCCAGTCCGAGTTGTTGAACTGCGACTCGTGCAGCCTCACCACGCTGGAGGCAAACCCGTCCACCCACCAGCTCTTCTGCTGATAATGCAGCTTCACCGCATCAAAGGTCCGGCTGAAGTTCAGCCATTCAAGCGGTCCCACCAGACGCTCATCTCCATACGAAAGCACCTGACGCCCCACCTTCACCGACAGCCGCTTCGGATCGCCAAGCTCCAGCGAAGCAAGCCGCAGGTCAAAGGCGTCATCCCCTTCCGCGCCCTGCTGCAACGGCACGTCCGCACGATCCGAAAACGATTCGCGCACATCCTGTCCCTGCACCGTCACGTGCAGCCACGTCTGAGGCTGCCACTCCACGCCAAGCCGGATGCGATGCAGCAGCCAGCTGTCATCAGTCACGGCATCCTTCGAGCTGTCGAAGTCGTACACATTTTCACGCCATTCACCACGCACACGGGCCTGAAACGTGAATTGCAGCACTTCAGGCCCTGGACTGATGACAGGCGGCACGACCGCTTCACCCGCTTGGACAAGCTTGGGCAAAATCAGCAGACAGCAGACGGTCAAGGGCAGGCGGATGAAAAACACGCGCCTGTTATCCACCTCTTCGGTGAAAACAAAAATAGAGTCTCGCGATACTAATTATCGCGAACCGGCATCATTCATTTCTTCCTCGATCAAGCGGCCAGCGCATCAGCCACACCCTTGAACAAGTAATAGCCCCAGCCTTTTTCCGCACCGTTCCAGTCCGGATCGTAATGAGTGTCACGACCGACAAAACGCTCCGGATGCGGCATCAGCCCGAACACTCTGCCCGTGTCATCCTGCAGTCCCGCGATTGCGGCGCTGGAGCCGTTGAAGTTCGTTCCATACAGCAGCGCTCCATGGCCGTCCTTGACGTATTTCTCGGCATCCCCCTGCTCGCTGACAAAGCGTCCTTCCGCATGCGCCACAGGCAGCTCGAAGTTCTCCGGAAGCAGCTTCAGGTAAGGGCTGGTGGAACTGTTCTTCTTCAGCGGCACCCAGCGGCAGATGAAGCGGCCGCTCGTGTTGTGGATCAGGCTTCCCTTCGGCAGCAGCTCCAGCTGCGTGAGGATCTGGAAGCCGTTGCAGATGCCCAGCACGTAGCCGCCCGCGGCCACAAACTGCTTCAGCTCGTCGCCTAACTTATGATTCGTCACAAGCTTCGCCATGCGGCCGCTCATCACGTAGTCGCCATAGCTGAAGCCGCCGGAGAAGACCACCAGGTTCACGCCCTGCAGCGTCGTCGCGTCCAGCTGGGACACCGGCAGCACCGCCGTCGTGAACCCGGCCTCTTCAAGCGCACGGGAGGTTTCAACATCACAGTTCGTTCCAGGGAATTTGATGAGCAGGGCGTGAGGCATCGGAATGGGCTTTTGAGATTGGCGACATCCCTTCGCGACGCAACCTCACATCTCGAAATCCTCCGAAACAGTTTTTTCTCTGCGTTTCAATTTTTGTCCGCTCGGACATTCAAAGCCTGAACACCCGGTCTTTTCCCTAAAAGCTGATCCATGCCCTTCAGCCTCGTGTTTTCTCAAAAACGAGGATCAAGAAAGTCTTCAAGGTTCACGCCCCGACACTCGCTTTTGAACCTTCCCCTGGGCAAACACAACCTGTTGAATACTGTTCATAGTAACACACAAAAAGTTTCACATATTCTAAATATCAACTTTGACTCTAACGTTAGAAAGACTACAACCACTCCCATAACCGCCATGAATTGCTCACAATTCTATTTCCTGGAGGAAGCCACTCGCATTTCACCTCGCCGTTCCCGCATTCAGTGGATTGACTATGCGGTTCTTAGTCTTGCCATGATCTTTGTCTGTGGCGGCTGCCTTCTCGCCCTGGACATGGCTTCGGCTCAAAGCAGCGGCAGTCAATCCTTCTCCAGTCATGCCTCCCATGTGATCCATGAATGGCATCCGGTTGTGTTGCAGAAAATCTCCACCGGCCTGATGCTGCTCTCGGCCAGCGTCGTCAATTCAGCGCTGCTCGTGGGTTTCGTCCATCTTCTCCGCAATATGGATCGCCGCCTCAGCCGCGCCCGTCAGCGCCAGTGGCAGCAGCAGCTGCAAATCGCCCGCCAGGCCGCCCGCAAAGATGCCATCGCTGTCTCCTCCAGGCAGCCGGAGCAGACGAGGCAGCTTTCCGGTTTCCTGATCAATCCCCTCCTGCGCTGAGCCTGCGCCTCATCGCGCGGAGTTTTCTCGATTGTCGCTGGCGGGAGGAATGCATCTCGCTATCGCCCTGCGGGCATGGCCCCTACCCCTCCGCATGTCTACGAGCAGCCCGCTCCAGCATTTGATGTCAACGCCGTCGAAACACCCGCGTATGTTGTCGATCGCGGCCTGCTGAAAAAGAATCTGGAGAAGCTGGCCCGCGTTCAGCAGGAATCCGGCGCGAAGATCCTGCTCGCCCTCAAGGGCTTCTCCATGTTCAGCACCTTTGACCTGGTGCGGGAATACCTGCACGGCTGCTGCTCCAGCGGCCTGCATGAAGCGCTGCTGGCCCACGAGGAGTTCCGCAAGGAGCTGCACGTCTACGCGCCCGCCTTCAAGCAGGACGAGATGGAGCACCTCATCCCCATCGCCCATCACATCAGCTTCAACTCGCCCGCCCAGTGGAAAAAATGGCGCCCGCTTCTGGATGCGGCGCGCGCGGCGGGCAGGCACGCCCCCAGCCCCGGTCTTCGTGTCAATCCGCAGCACAGCGAGGTCGAGGTCAGCCTCTACGATCCCTGCTCTCCCGGCTGCCGCCTCGGCACGCGCGCGGACACGCTGGAGCATGAGGATCTCGACGGCCTGGAGGGCCTGCATTTCCACGCTCTCTGCGAACAGGACAGCGATGTTCTGGAACGCACGCTTGCCACCGTCGAACAACGCTTTCCAAAGCTTCTCTCCCAGGTCTCCTGGGTCAACATGGGCGGTGGTCATCACATCACCCGCAAAGACTACGATGTCGAACGCCTGGTCCGTGTGATCCGCAGCTTCAAGGAGCGCTGGGGCAAGCAGGTCTATCTCGAGCCCGGCGAGGCCGTGGCCCTGAACACCGGCTACCTCATCGCCAGCGTCATGGACATCGTGCCGACCGACGGCATGCCAACCGCCATCCTCGACACCTCCGCCACCGCCCACATGCCGGACACGCTGGAGATGCCCTACCGCCCG
>CAZXPU010000104.1:0-20080 GCA_964642905.1 uncultured Prosthecobacter sp. | reverse complement strand
CAACCTCTATGCCTATGTGAAGCAGAACCCTTGGACGAGTTTTGATCCAGATGGTTTGGCCGAGACGAAGCCTCACTTCATCCCAAAAGATCGAAAGGGCATTCAGAAGCTGGAGGCTGATCCGAATGATTCGAGTAAACCACTCACGAGGACGGACGCGGATGGCAAGTCCGAGGTTCGAGTCAATAATTACGATGTAAACCCGACTGTGCATTTTATTACGGGCTACCAGGGCGAGTCCACTGGCAGCAGTTGGGAACCAGCGGAGAAATATCAAGTGAAGTCGCCAACAGCATCTTCAAAAGAGACTGCGAGAAATAATTTTGAGACAAGTGAAAAATGGGATCCGCAGAAGAATCTACAAGCGTTCGGTGACGCTGCGAATACGCCCTTTGTTAGAGGTCTGAATGCAACGATTCAGGCGACCTTTACGGAGGGGACGAATACAGTTTTAGGGGGTGCCTTTGCTGGAGCGCTTGTTCTCAGAAGCTCTGCTAACATTGTAAAGCCCTCTCTCACGGCTCATAAAAAAGCGTTGTCGAAGGTTTATGGCGAGGTGGGAAAACTGCCAAAAGGGAAACCGGGAAAGTTTGGCAGTCCGCAAGCAGGTGATCCGAGGAAGGGATATAGGTTAGATCCGGCTCATCCTGACGCACCCGCAGGGATCACCAGAAACAGGTCCACATGTTAACTGGTGGGACTACACCGCAGGCAAAAGAGGGAAAGGAGGTCGCAGCGGTGCTGTGCCAATCGTAGAATGATCATTATGCAGGCATTCAAAATTGAAAATTACGAAAAAGACAGCGGGGTCGGGACATTTGTTCCGTTCCGCCATCTGTCGAGTGCGGAATCAATCTCGCTTATAGCAGGTTTAAGAGGCTCGTTGGAACTCCCAGAAGACATTTCTCCCAAAGACATGGTGCTGGAAATTCACGACCGCAGCTTTCCCGTATCTGGTGTGAATGCTGTGGAAGAAAAATTTGATCTGAGCGCATTGCTAAACCAGCTCGGATTTGATTTATCCGAACTCATGTATCTCAACTGGTATCATTATGATGACGTTGATGAAATGAGGACAAGAGATGTCCTCATGAAGTTCAGCGATATTTGGTATCCTTCATCTGACGATTTAGATTTGGTTGACGCAAAAATGCGGTGGCTGGTGTCAATACATCACTCTGGAGCAGTGAGAGCGTTAAAACTCCCGAGTGGCTCGGAGATGGGGGACAGCGGAAATGAACCCACGAGCCAACCAATTGACCGTGCCAACCCATTTGAAAAATGAAGTCAAACAACGTCCCTCCTGCGTCAGGCTGCAACAGCCTAACAAGTTATCAAATCACCCCTTCCTTTATCCCCCTCTTGACCACCTCAACAAACCCGCTTGCATTGCAAATCAGCCGGAAGTGGTCGAGGTTGCGGGCCTGGTGGTGTGAGGGCGGGCGGAAGGCGGGGAGGATCGAGGTTGAGGTGGAACCAGCGATGGGATGGCTGATGACAAATTGAAGATAGCAGATGGCCAATGGCAGATGTCCAGGGTTCAATGACCCGGGAATACCCCATCTCCTCTGACAATGCCCAGGGCTGCCGATGGCTGCGGGTGTTGAGGTGGCCCAGCGCCCCCTGGAGCCAGCCATGCCCCATGTCCAAGCGCGTGACTCCCTGAATGGCCGCTGCAGACTTGGCGGTTTAGTGGCGGCCAGGCGGCAGCGAACCGGCCATCTTCGCCCCGGTGCGCTTCAGTTCGGCAACCGCGGCGGCACGAAGCTTCTGGAGTAGAGCCCGATGCTCGGGATCGGTGGCGAGATTGGTCAGCTCCTCGGGATCGGCCTGAAGGTCGTAGAGCTCCTCCGTTTCGCCGGCCTCCAGGGTGCGGATGTATTTGTGTCGGCCTTCGACGATCATCACGTACCAGGGCACACCGCTCTTGTGCAGGTTGCCGGGCGGAGGCGGCACGGCATCACAGTCGGCGCCGAACTTGTCCGCCGTGAAGGGCATCATCGTCGTGTGCGGCCACACGGCGTCGGGATTTTTTAAAAGCGGCGTCAGGTCATGACCATGCATTTCCCAGGGCAGCTCCAGCCCGGCGAAGCTGAAGAAGGTGGGCGGCAGGTCAGCGCCTCCCACCGGCGTCCGGCACACCCTGCCCTCCGGCAGCGTGCCCGGCATCGAGAGGATGAGCGGACTGCGGATGTTGGCATCGTACGGAGCGAGCTTGGCCCGGAATCCATGATGCCCCCAGGCATAGCCTTGATCCGCCGTGAGCACGACGAGGGTGTTCTCAAGCTGACCGCTTTCCTCAAGAGCGGCGAGCACCCGGCCAACGCCCTCGTCCAGGGCGCGCACGGCCTGGTGATACTGACGCGACCAGCTGGAAAGCGAACGCCCGCGGTCCCGCCCGATGTCGTCCCCGACCTCGCTGCCGATGGCCTGGTCGCTCAGCACCGGCTCACCCTCGGGTCCCTTTTCCCAGGCCGCGATCTTCTGCAGGTAGGCGGGCTTGCCGGGACGGGGCGGGTAAATGTCCGCCGGAGCGGCGACCCTGGCGCCGGGATAGTCGTTCTGATGGCGTTCCGCCGGGGTGTAGGGGGCATGTACGCCGCCATAGCAAAGCCAGAGGTACCAGGGCTTCGTGGCGTCGCGGTTCGAGCCCTTGATGTAGTCCACGGCCCAGCGCGTGTAGTTGTCGGTCGAGTAGCCCTTCACCACCCGGGGCTCGCCGCCGTTGAAGGAGATGAGCTGGTCATGATAATAGTTAGGCGCGTTGTCGGGATGGCGCGGACGGTTCCAGACGATCTGATGATCCCAGTCGCGACCGAAGCCGGCGTCGTTGCCCGCGTGCCACTTGCCGATCTGGGCGGTGTGATAGCCCTGCTGGCGGAACACCGAGGGCCAGAAGCGGCATTTCACCGGGTCATAGGTCGCGCCCGGATAGGGCGGCTGCATGCGCATCGTCTCGACGCCATATGGATGGCGGCCGGTGAGCATCGTCGTGCGCGAGGGCATGCACCAGGTGCCGATGTAGGCATGGGTGAAGCGCACGCCGCGCGCGGCAAGCCGGTCCATGTGGGGCGTCCGCGCCCAGGGCTCCGCGCCCTCGTAGCAGGAAAGCGTGCGGTAGGAATGGTCATCCGTGTAGATGAACAAAAGGTTAGGCTTGCCTCCGGCACCGGCATGAAGGGCCGGCTGCGGCAGGTGAAACAGACCGGCGACGAACAGGCAGCGCAGCAGCGTTTTCATGGGCGTTCAGAGGTGGCGGGGATCACAACTCGGAGCCAGCTCCCCTGCCCTTGGCAAGTTCACCGGCGCGGGCGGGATCATGCGCGGGATTCGGCACGGGCATGAGCGCCCCGACCTGCCGCCGCCATGCGGCAAGCGCCGCCTGCATCTCCCTGGCGCGCGCCTCTTCACGCGAGGCCAGATTGCTGGCTTCCCCCGGATCGGCCTCAAGATCGTAAAGCTCCAGCGCCCCGGTTTCGAAAAACTCGATGAGCTTCCATCCGCCCCGGCGGATCGCCCCGGCGGGAGTGCTGTGATGATAATGCGGCAGGTGCCAGCAGAGCGTGTCCCGGTTCAGCGCGGCACGCGGGTCACGCAGAAGCGACGCCAGGCTCACACCATCCCGGGGCTGCTTCGGCAGGGCGACGCCCGCCACCTCCATGAGCGTTGGATAAATGTCGGTCGTGATCACAGGCGTGCCGCAGAGGCTTCCGGCAGGCGTTTTGCCCGGCCAGCAGGCGATGGCCGGCACACGGATGCCACCTTCATAGAGCGTGCCCTTTTCACCGCGCAGGGGCTGGTTCGACGTGACCACGCGCCCGCCCTGCTCATGCTCGATGCCACCGTTGTCGGAGAGGAAAAGCATCAGCGTGTTCTGCGAAATGCCCGCCTTTTCGACGGAGTCAACGAGGCGGCCCACGCTCTGATCCAGCTCCTCCAGCAGTCCGGCATAGGCGGGGTTGCAGGGCTGTCCCGGCACCGGCTTCTTCGACTGGTATTTCGCCAGCAGTTCGGGCGTGGTGGAAAGCGGGATGTGAACGGCTGAATGTGAAACCTGAATCAGGAAAGGCCGCGTCTTGTTCGCCTCGATGAATGCCAGCGCCTTTTCGGTGAGGAACTCCGCCGTGCGCCGGGTTTCACCCCCGGTGACCTTGGGCGGCTGGGTGTTGCCCTGACATTCAAGCACCGTCTGCCAGCCCTGGTCGCCAGGGCCGTGGGCTTCCTTGCCCAGGTGCCATTTGCCGAAGTAACCGGTCGCATAACCCTCCGCCGAAAGCCGCTCGGCAAAGGTCTCGACCTCGAGCGGCAGCTGCCGGGGCACGGTCGGATCGATGAGCTTGGCAAACGGACGCCGGTGGCCGGGGATGTGCTGGGTGATGCCAAAGCGCGCCTGGTCCTGCCCGCTCTGCAGGTTGGCACGCGTCGGCGAGCAGACAGGCCCGGCGTAAAACTGCGAGAACCGCATCCCGTTCCGTGCCAGGCGATCCAGGTTGGGCGTTTCATGGAAGCGGTTGCCATAGGCGGGAAGATCCGCCCATCCCAGGTCGTCGGCCAAAATGAGGATGATGTTAGGCCGGTCCGCAGCGGGCAAGCTGCCGAGAAGCGAGCCAAGCAGGACAATCAAAAAACGCATGGAGCGGGAACGGCTGCGCTCAGGCCAAGTTTCAAGAAGTCCTGCATCAGGCCAGCCGAATCCTGAAGCCTCAGGGATTCGTGCATCATCGGCACGGCCGAAGGCGTTTCCTGCCCCTTGTTCATGAAGACCGTCCCGTTCATCTGCCTGCTTCTTGCCGCCAGCACCCTCAGCCCCGCCCAGGAGGGCAAGACCAAGGCCGGGACTCCTGCCGCCCAGGCCTTTTCATGGGTATCGCCCCTACCCAATGCCGAATGGGCGAAGAAGGTCCTGCCGGCAACCGTGAGGCACGCCACCTTCAAAAGCCCCTCCATGGGGGTGGATGTGGGTTATTATATCTACCTGCCGCCAGGTTATGAATCGGGCAAGGACCGCTATCCCGTGGTGTATCATCTTCATGGCGGACGCCCGGGTGGAGAGAGCAAGGGCGTGCGCCTCGCCGGCCATGTGGACAAGGCTGTCAGGAAGGGCGTGATCAAGCCCACGATCTATGTCTTCCCCAACGGCGGCCCCGTGAGCTGGTATGACATGCCGGACATGAAAAACGGCCTGGGGGAGAGCGTCTTTGTCAACGAACTGGTGCCGCACATCGACGCCACCTGGCGGACCTGGGGCACGCGGGAGGGACGCGCCCTGGAAGGCTACTCCCAGGGCGGCCGCGGCACCACGCGCATCATGTTCAAGCACCCGGGGCTTTTCCTCTCCGTGGCCCCCGGAGGCTCCGGCTACGGCCCTGAAAAGCACATCCAGGAAAACCAGGGCTTCGAAAGTGAAACGCTGCGCTTCCTGCCTCTCGGCTACAACGCCTGGGACCTCGCCAGGGCCTATGCACAACGGAAGGAGCGCCCCGCCTTGAGCATCCTCATCTGGGATGGCACCAAGTGCTTCAATTACGAGTTCAACCTGAAGTATTCGGCCTGGCTGAAGGAGCTGGGCGTCGCCCATGAATTTCTATCCATCCCCGGGGTGCCGCACACGGCCACGGGCAGCTATGACGTGAAGGGTGATGACATCATGCGCCATCACCAGAAAACCTTCGACCTGCACCGCCGCCCTTCCAACAACTGAGGAGCGGCGTGGATGGGCGAAGGTTCTCCCGCTGGACACCAGGGCCTGCGGCGTGGCCTGGGCCTGCTTTATTTTTTCGCCTTCTTGCCGCCGGCCTTCCACTGCGGCTCCCACTCGGGCAGCGCCGTGCGGGCGGTCTTGAGGTAGTCGCCGATCCGGGAGGCGATGTCCGGATGCTTGTCAGCAACATTGGTTAGCTCGGCCGGGTCGTTGTCCTGGTCAAAGAGCTTCACGGGGGCGTCCGCACCGCCAGAGCGAATCCCCTTCCAGCGCCCCTGGTAAAGGGCGGCCTGGCTGAATCCGCCCTCGTGAAACTCCCAGTAGAGAAACTCATGCCGCCGCTGCTCATCGGCTTTTCCGCCGAGCAGCGGCACGAGGCTGAGGCCGTCCGTCTTTTCAGGCGCGGGCGCACCGGCCAGTTCGGCGGCGGTGGGCATGAAGTCGGGGAAGTAGCCCACATGACCGGTCTCGCCCGGCTTCACCCTGCCGGGCCACCAGGCGATGAACGGCACGCGGATGCCGCCGTCGGTGAGGCTGCGCTTGATGCCGGTGTAAGGCCCGTTCGGGTCGAAGCGCTCCAGGTCGTGCCTGCTTTCATTGTGCGGCCCGTTGTCGCTGGTGAAGATGACCAGCGTGTTGTCCGCGAGGCCGAGCGACTTCAGATGTTCCATCATGCGGCCAACGTAGCTGTCGAGGCGCGTGATCATCGCCGCCTGGCCCTTGTCCTGGTTAGGCCAGTCCTTGTCCGCATAGGGGCCGTAGTCGGGCACATGCGCGCCATCACCCAGCTCACGGGCACGTTCGTTGTTGGCGTGCGGGATGACCATGCTCCAGTAGAGAAAGAAGGGCCGCGCCTTGTTTTCTGAGACAAACTTCAACGCGTCCTCCGTGAAGAGATCATCCGCATAATGCACCGCCTCCGTGGCATA
Organism: uncultured Prosthecobacter sp.; assembly: GCA_964642905.1. GTDB lineage: Bacteria > Verrucomicrobiota > Verrucomicrobiia > Verrucomicrobiales > Verrucomicrobiaceae > Prosthecobacter. Next base: position 13,450 of record CAZXPU010000104.1, on the reverse strand, counting down.
GCCCGCCCCGTCCTCGCCCACGGGCACGATGACATTGGAAAGCGGCTCCTTCGTCTCGTTGCGCCAGAGGTAATCCGGGAAATGGTTGTGGGCGTGATGCTGGCTCAGGTAGCCGTAGAAGTAGTCAAAGCCGTGCTTTCGAGGCAGGCCTTCCTCCGCCTCACCAACATTGCCAAGGCCCCACTTGCCGATGAGAGCGGTCTGGTAGCCCGCCTTTTTCAAAACGTCCGCCACGGTGATGTCGCCGGTTTTCAAGGCCTGCGCGGCCGGGTTGGTCTTGCCGGCGTTGCCGCGGATGCGGGTGTGTCCATGATGAAGGCCGGTCATGAGCACGCTGCGCGACGGGGCGCAAACCGTGGCACCGGAGTAGAAATGCGTGAACCGAAGCCCCTCCTTCGCCATGCGGTCGATGCTGGGCGTTTGAATGACCTTCTGGCCGTAGCAACCGAGGTCGCCGTAGCCGAGGTCGTCCGCCATGATCCAGATCAGGTTGGGCTGCGCCCCCTGGACGGCCAGGGAAATGGCGGACAACGAAAGAACAGCAAGCAAGCGGGAAATCTTCATGGAGCCATTGAAAACGCTAGGCATCCGCCTGCTTATCTCTTTTCCCTGAACTGGAAGCTTCCTCATGGCAGCCATCCTGCCTGGCCTGACATTCTTTGCAGGCCGTCACATCTGCCGGGTCCAGGGCTCAAAGTCGGCCGGAATGGGAGCCTCGAAATTCAAGGGCTGGTCGTGGATGGGATGATGCAGGCTCAGCCTCCAGGCATGCAGCATGAGACGCCCGACCGTGACAATCTGCCGCTTCGGATTGCCGTAAATGGGGTCGCCGAGGATGGGATGACCGAGGTTTTCACGCATGTGCACACGAATCTGATGCGTGCGCCCGGTGAGCAACCGGCAGCGGATCAAGGCGCTGCCCTGATGGACCGCGACCTGCTCCCACTCCGTCACGGCCTCCTTGCCCGAGCCATCGTAAAGCACGGTCATGCGTTTGCGGTCCACCGGATGACGCCCGATCATGTTCTGCACCCGGCCGGACGACTCCTTGGGCAGACCATTGATGGCGGCCAGGTAAATCTTGCCCAGCCGGCGCTCGGCAAACGCCTCGGTCAGTCTTCGATGAGCGATGTCGTTCTTGGCGACCACCATGCAGCCGGAGGTGTCCTTGTCGAGGCGATGGACGATCCCGGGACGCATCTCCCCGCCGATGCCGCTCAGGTCATCGCAGTGGTGCAGCAGGGCGTTGACCAGGGTGCCGTCCGGATTCCCGGCCGCCGGATGCACCACCAGTCCCGGGGGTTTGTTCAGAACGAGGATGTCACGGTCTTCAAAAAGGACCTCGATGGGAATGTCCTGCGCCACCACTTCTGTGGGCGTGGGGTCCGGGACATGCATCGTCAGCTTGTCCCCGGGCTTGAGAGTCGCACTCGCCTTGGCGGGACGGCCGTTCAAGGTCACATGCCCCTCCCGGATCAAGTCCTGGACCCTGGACCGCGACAGGTCGGAAAAACGTTGGGTGAGGTGTTTGTCGAGACGAGTGCCGACATCGGCCGGCTCGGAGATGCTCCAGTCCACAGTAGATAGTCCAGTTTCGAATTAATTTAGCAATCTGTAATTTCTGGCATAAGGCAAGCGTGAACAATGTGTCGCTTGAACAGTCCAAAGACCGCCTCTCTGTCACCTGCCCCATAGAAAAACTCAAACCTTTTCCCCAAGACCTCCAGCCTTGCAGGCTTGATCAACTCCCCCGTGTTTCCCGTCCCTGAACAGTCCTATTTGAGCACCTGTCCGGTCTGCCAGAACCAGATCGACGTCACTTCGTTGGACCCGTTCACCAAGCTGAAGTGTCCGTTTTGCGGGCAGATGGTCCGTGTGAGGAGGAAATTTGACCACTTCATGATCGTCCGGCAGATCGGCGAAGGGGGCATGAGCCGGGTGTTTGAAGCCGAGGACGAAACCCTGGGTCGGCGGGTGGCCCTCAAGATCCTCAACCAGCGCTACAGCCGGGACGCCACCCGGGTGGAGCAGTTCCGTCAGGAGGCGTTGATCACCGCCAACGTCAATCACCCCAACGTCATCAAGCTTTACTCGGTCGGCTATGACCAGGGCTATTTTTACATCGCCATGGAGCTGGTGACCGGAGGCAGCCTGGAACAGCGCATCCGCAAGGAGGGCCGTTTGAAGGAGAGCGAGGCCCTGCGCATCGGCCTGGAGGTTGCCGAAGGCCTGCGCGCGGCCCAGCAGATGGGGCTGATCCACCGGGACGTCAAACCCGCCAACATCCTGTTCACCGAAACCGGAACCGCCAAGGTCGTGGATTTCGGCCTGGCCTTGTTTGTGGACCGTGGGGGAGATAACTCCGGCGAAATCTGGGCCACTCCCTATTACGTCGCGCCCGAGAAGGTGCTCGACAACCGTGAGGATTATCGGAGCGACATCTTCAGCCTCGGCGCCTCCCTGTATCATGCCATGACCGGCAAGCCGCCGCACAAGGCGGACACCGACAGCATCGAGCAGCTGCGCATGATCAAGTGCCGCCGCGTGGCCCTGGAGGACAGCGGCATGCGCTACGCGCCCAGGACGCTTCATGCCATCAACCGCATGCTGGCCTTCCGCCCCCAGGAACGCTGCGCCAATTACGATGAAACCGTGGACGAGCTCCGCCTTGCCGAAGGCCTGCTGAACCAGGGCTACGCAGCACGCTGGAGGCTCACCAGCCGGCGTGTCCGCTGGGGTCTGGCCGCCGCCGCCATGCTTTGCCTGACCTTCCTCGTGGGCTGGATGATCCAGTTTGCCAACGCACGCAAGTCAGCCTCGGTCACGCAGAAGATCGACACCAGCCGCCATGATTTGAACGGCGAGGGCGTGATCGTTCAGTCCGACGACAAGCGCACCGTGGCTGAACGCTTCATCGCCGCCCGTGAGATCATGCTCCAGCGTCGCCAGTTTGCTGAAGCACGGCACCAGTTCGAGAGGCTGATCAGCAGCGACCTCCGCCAGCCCACCCTCAACTGGGCCCGCATCAACGCCTCGATCTGCGCGATCATGCTTGGCCGGAAGGATGATGCTGCCAGGCACCTCCACATGCTGGCCCAGGATTCCATCACCACCAGCACCCCTCTGCTCTCCCCCTCCCTGCTGGATTTCTTCAAGACCCTGGGGATGAGCTTTGAAAAACGATTCCCGCCCGGCACTTCCGTCAGCCAGATGAAATACGTCACCACCAGCGAGCCCCTGCTTGGCTATCTGGTTCATGGCCTGGCTGAGTGGCAGTTTGGCGACCCCCGGCTTGGGGCGGAGGCCATTCTTCATTTCCAGCAGCACCTCGGTGACCTGCAGGACGATGCCAGCCCCATCTCCCTCGACTGGATCCCCGCCTATGCCACCGGACTGGTCAAACCCTTGGAGCCCCACCTTCGCCTGGCGCTCAGCCTCGACAAGCCAGCGACTCCGACCAGCTTGATCGAGGCTCGGCAGATGCTCACCACCTTGCAGAAGCAGCGTGACGAACTTGCCGACGCACCGCAGCTGCGGGCGCAGGTGGATGCCTGGATCAGCCAGACACGCCGTGATGTCACCCGCCTCACCATGGATGAAAAGCGCAGCCAGATGGCTCGCAACCGGGAGTTCCGGGATCGCGACCTCACCCAGTGGACCGAAATCACCGCCGCCCTTCCCGGGCTTGTCGATGGCTACGACAACACACGCGTGATCGACCTGCTGCGGGGCATGATGTTTGATTCCCCGGAAGTTCAGGCCGCGCTGGACGGTCAGCAGTATCTACACCAGCAAGCCGCAGCTTTCCTGACCCGGCTTTTCGAAGACCTTGCCGGCAAAGGGGGGTATTCAGGAAGGATCGACCGCCGAACGGGTGCGCCACTCACGGGAAAGCTTGCAGGAGCCGATCTCAAAGAGGCTCGCATCGCGCTCGACAGGGGAACCTTGACGATCCCCCTCAGCGACCTGCCCCCGCAGACTTTGCTCGACGCCGCCAGGCACTTTTCATCCCAGACAACCGACAGCACGGAATATTACCAGCGCCAGGAGGAGACGGCAGCCTTCGCCCGGGTCTTTGGCCTGAGCGAATTGTCCGCCACCGTTGCCGCCCAGTTGATGGAGGAAAACCGATCCTTCCGTCAGCGCTGGCTGAAGGTGACCGAATGATGCTTGTGGCGAAAGAACCGGGTCGCCCGCATCCAGGGCCGACCGGAAATCGCGCGATCATCGAAAGTCCCGGGGTTCAGACGCGTTGAAAAATGTCTTCATGCGCCCGCTCCCTCTCCTACCGCTGCTTTCCGCCTGCCTCACCCTCACCTGCCTTGCACAGCCTGCCGCCCAGCAGGCGGGATTGGGCCTGAAGGATGGCGACCGAGTCATCTTCATCGGCGACTCCATCACCCACCAGTGTCAGTACACCCAGTACGTGGAGGATTTCTTTTACACCCGCTATCCGAAACTCAAGATCCACTTCCGCAACGCCGGCGTCAGCGGCGACCGAGCCGCCGATGCGCTCAACCGGTTTGACGATGACATCGCCAGCTTCAAGCCAACCGTCGCCACGGTGCTTCTCGGCATGAATGACGGAGCCTACCAGGATTTCTCCCCGGACATTTTCAAAACCTACGCCCAGGACATGACCCGGCTGCTCGACCGCCTGGACGCTCTGAAGGTGCGCGTGTTCCTGATGAGTCCCACCATGTTTGACCACCAGGCCTTCGAACAAATGGTCGCCAAGGACCCGGCCAAGTCTAAAAACAAGAATCCCGAAAACTACAACGCCGTGCTCGCCTACTTTGGCAAATGGGGGCAGGAGCAGGCCCGCAAGCGCGGTTATGGCTTCATCGACCTTTTCGGCCCGCTGAACAAACTGACGGTGGAAGGCCGCCAGAAGGACCCAAACTTCACCCTCATCGCCGACGCCATTCATCCGGCGGGTGACGGCCAGTTTGTGATGGCCTACTCCATGATCGAGGCCTTTCAGGAGCCAGGATCCGTCTGGAATGTCAGCGCCCAGCCGCAGAAGGACGGCTGGAAGGTCAATGCAGGACCCGGCAACGCCGTTGCCAGCATCGCGGGAGCCCCGGGCCAGTCCCTGAGCTTCACCCTGCAGCCCAAATGCCTGCCCTGGGCCGTGCTCGAAGAATCCAGGCTGGGAGCCACGCTGACAGCCGCCGGGCACCGCAAGAGCGGCGAAGTGCTGACGGTCAGCGGCCTCAACCCCGGCCGTTATGACGTGCTCGAAAACGACCAGGTCGTCGGCACCTGGGATCACGTCATCCTGGGCAGGAAGATCGAGCTCCAGGCCGATCCTGAATCCGCCACCCTGCGTCAGGCGCAAAAGGTCATCGCCCTGAACAAGCAGCGCAACGACGAGGCCATCCGTCCTCTTCGGAACCTTTACGGACAGCGGAAAGGCAAGCTTCGCAGCCTCGACAAGGCGGCGTTTGAAGCCTGGTGGAACGGCGAAGGCCGGAAGCAGGAGGCCGCCCTTCTGGAAAAGGCCGCCAGCTTCGAACAGCAGATCCGTCAAGCCAGCCAGCCGGAACCGGTCAGGTTTGAAATCCGCCCCGCCGCCAAGGCCGCCGCCCCGGCCGCCAAAGCCAAAGGATGACCTGCACGCGCCTGGACGGTTCAGAACCCTGGCCGCCCAGCCTTTATTCCTGCTTGAATTCCGTCAGCTTGGTCGTGACCTGCTGGCGGACAGGAAAGCTTTTTCCATCCACTTCCAGCTGGATGTCGGCACGAAAGGCCGCAAACGAAACCGTGCCGCGCTCCACGTCAAAAAGCACCTGGCCAAAGACCTTTGAACCGTCTCCAATCGTCACCTTGCGGCTGCCGACAGTGTCATCGGCACGTTTCATCTCGCCTTCAAAGCTGATTTTGGCGTGACGTCGTGTGTCATAGTCCATCACGGCCTCGAGACGGGACCTCAGTTCAATTCCAACAGGGCCGGCACTGGGAAAATCCAGCTTTTCCTGAGTCGTCCAGCGATCCCCCAGCTTCACCGCAGTCTTGGGCAGCCCCATTTCCAGGGAACGCTGATAGAGCTTCGCCACGTCACCGGCTTCAGCGATTGCCTCGAGGGATGGGGAGGCCCTGTTGTCCAGAGAGGCCATGTCCGCCGTGTCCTGCACACCCACGAAGCGGTCCTTGGCATCGTAAAGCAGCCCGAAAGACCTGCCCACGCTTCTTCCGATGGACTCCCGGATCATCGGGCTGGCATCGCCCAGCCGATCTGAATCAAAGGCCTGCCTCATGCCATTCAGCATCACGTCGCCCTTCATGGACCGGAAGGTCACCCGCGCCAGCTTGCCGCCGTCCGGCAAGGACTGCACCCGGATGTCCGTCGTTTGCACCACCTTCATTTTCTGGTCCTCCTTCCCCAACGCAGCCAGGACCGAAGTGGTTTCCGTGGTCGTCTCCTGGGTGTAGCGGTAACCCGGCTGCCAGGCCAACCGCAAGGTCAGCAGGTTTTCCTCGGCAAATCCGGCCGAGGCGGGCAACGCTGCGCCCAAAACGGCCCAAAACAACGAAATACGACGGGTCAGGAACATGGGGCGACCTAGGTCAGGAGGTGTCGAAAAGCAACCATGGTCACCAGGTGTGCAGGAAATGAGATCGCCGGAAAAATATTCACGCGGAAACTTGGCACGCTTTCCGCTTTTGGTTAATTCCGTAGCAACAACCTCGGGAAAATCACTTTCGGTCTCCTCTGGGCGTTGCAAACCGCCAAACCACATATCTAATTGCCTCAGCCATGAAAAAAGTCGAAGCGATCATCAAGCCCTTCAAACTCGAGGACGTCAAAGAAGCTCTCTCCGAAGTCGGAGTGGAGGGCATGACCGTCGTCGAAGTCAAAGGATTCGGCCGTCAGAAAGGCCATACTGAAATCTACCGCGGTTCCGAGTACACCGTGGACTTCCTGCCCAAAGTCAAAATTGAGGTGGTGGTCGAAGATTCCCGCAGCGACACCGTCGTCGACGCCATTGTGAAGGCGGCAAACACGGGCAAGATCGGCGACGGCAAGGTTTTCGTCAGCGATGTTCTCGAAGCTGTCCGCATTCGCACGGGCGAACGCGGCGCCGACGCCGTCTCCGGATCCTGATACTTAAACCTGCCTCTTTCTAAAAACCCGCCGTTCCTCGGAATGGCGGGTTTTTTGTGCCTGCCCTCATGGATCCGCCCATGCCTGCTGAGAGAGCATGGCTGCCTCCATGAACTCCGCCAACCCATGTCTGCGCCAGCGGTTCAATTGGCCCCGGGCTCGCCCGTTGGCTGATGGGCCGGATAAAAGAGCTGCACGGCACGGCGCATCTCCGGCGACTGACGGCAGGCGGAATAGATCCTGTTCGCAAGACCTCGATGACGCGCCAGGAGATGGTAGGCACCCAGCGTCTCAAAGCCTGCATTCAGGGATCCCATCATGGGCAGGTAGGCTCGACCATTGACATCGAGGGTCTCCACCAGGCCCCAGGGCGTGAAAAAACCTGCTTTTTCCATCCTCCTGAGAAGGGCGTATGTCCCAACTGGATCCTCCAGCGACCCCGCCATGAGAATGAAATGAGGGTGAATCATCGTCTGCCCGGGCAGATCAACCCCGCTCACATGATAGGCATCCCCATGGAGGCTCTCTCCCGCCGAAAACCCGTAAAGCCCCAGTTTGGCCGCCATGCTGCCCGGCCATGTCCTGGAAATGTACTCCTTCTGGGCGTTGATCATGCCACGGCGTGCGTCCAGCCACCTGACCCCGTCAAGGGCATCGGGCTCGCTGCTGGCAAAGTCAGGATAAAACAGGCTTTGAATCTCCGTGATGAAGCCCGTGCCCTGCCAGGCCTGTCCGGGCCGCTCCATCAATCGGCGAGGAGCGTTTTCATTCACCATGTGCTGCAGCATCATCACCAGGGCGCTCTCACCTCCCCAGTCCTTCCATCCGTGAGGCAGCAGAGTGCGCCCATCCTCCTTGAGGCCATGGCTGACTTCTCCCCCAGGCAGGCGCAGACGGTCGAAGTCAATCTGGTCAACCTCCGAAAGCAGCTCCGACCTGAGTTCCTGATCCTTCATCATTTCAGAGCCCAGAAGCAGGCTGTGAAAATAAATCGCCGTGTCGATGGTGCTGTATTCCGTCCCCGGGTGGATCCGGTGGCCGGATGCCGCCCTTCTGACAAAATGCGGCAGCAGTCCATAGGGTCGCTCCAGCCCGCCGATCGCCTGGTGGATCTGACGGAGGATGGCCGCCGCCCGGGCCGGGCTGACAAGTTCCAATGGCGGCGCGGACACGGCCGCTGTCGCCAGCGCGAAAAGCCCCGTGGAGGCGATGGAGTCAAAGGCGCCGTTCTCCAGATGCGCCCGGTCCTTCACCAGGCCCGAATCCGCGTCGTAACAACGAGCCAGCTTTGCGTAGGAGGCCGCGAGCACATATTCCTCAAACGGCACCTCCGGAGCCTCCACCCCGAGAAAGAGCGCTTCGATGCACAGCTCGGATCCAGGTTCAGCCACCCAGGTGAGCAGCTTGGCCCTGGCACAGGCCATGGGCGGCACGGCCAGCACCACCACACCGGTGTTTCCCTCATCCAGAACGACTTGTGCAGACCACAGGGTTTCCTGGGCCTCCGATTTGATTTCCAGCTTCAGCCTGCCCCGCCCATGGGCATCGACCCTGAGGCTGGAGATGCGTGGCTGATAACGGGGCTCGATCATCGACGGCCAGGCCGCCATGAAATTGAGGGGCTCTCCTGCGGCCCTCGCCAGGCCGGCCAGGCTGTGCCACATGCCCGACCAGGCATCCGGTTCCTGGCCCAGATGGACGCAGATTTCATCCCGCTGCCATTCGATGTCATGTTCGGCAGGCCCCATGAAGCCGAAGTCGGTGCCCAGATGCGTGTAGGAGACAAAGGAATTGAGCCGCTTTTTTCCTTCGACGGGCGTGGGTTTCCTGTCAGGCCGAACATGGATGAAGTATTCCTGCACAGGCTGCCAGACCAGCCGAGCCTCGTTTTGCGCGGGCGATGACAGAGGCAGCAGCATGGACGCCGCAGCCACGGTGGAAAACAGACGCATGAAAATGCCAAGCTTATGATGGAGTTCCAGGCTTGCAGCAAGGATGTTTGTCATGCCCCGAGGCAGGACTTTGGCGGGCATTTGCCCCCCTGTGATTCGCCGATGAAATTGCGCAACTTCCAGTCTTCTCAGACGTTCCAGTTCCGCCCGCCATCCCCCGCCTCATGTCCATCGCCGCCTCCACGCTTCTGCTTCCAGCTCCTGATGCCTCCTGGCGACTGTGGAAGCCCCGGGCGGCCGGCGCCATTCAGTCCGTGGATTCACCGGCTGAAGTCCAGATGAAAGGCAGACCGCTTGTCATCGGCCTTCCCGCCACCGCCTGCCGAAGCATCGGTCTGGTTTTGCCCAACGCAGACCACGATGTTTTGGAACAAATCATCATCACGCAGCTGGAACGCCGGGGGCTGAAACTGACCGGCGGGGCTGAGCGCAACTTTCGCTGGCACCTGCTTGCCCAGAATGCCTCCACCGCCACCGTCAGCGTCGATGTTCTCGCAGATCCCTTTCCTGATGACCTTGCCGCTCCCCAGGCATCCGATTACACGGCGGCGCTGCGCCTGATGACCTTCCCCTCCGGCGCCCTCGTCATCACCGAGGAACAAGGCGCCCTCGTTCTCGCCATCGGCTTCCAGGGAAAGCTCTACCAAAGCCTGATCATCTCGCCTTCCGCCTCCATGACGGCTGAGGCCCTGGCCCAGGAAATCACGCTGGCACGAATGGCTTTCGAAGCCGAGCTCGGCGGCGGTCTCGTTTCCAGCGTGATTCTTTCCGGCAGCGAATCTGATTCCACCCTGGTTGCAGCCTTGGAGCGGCTCACCGGACTGCCGGTGCGGTTCACTGCCCAGCTGGCCCATCACCCGGAACTCGACACCCACAGCTGGCCGAAACTCCTGCCCGCCGTTGTCCGCCAGTCCCAGCAGATGTCCGCACGACGCGCCAAACTGCTGCGTTTCGGATTCCTTGGCGGCCTGCTGGCTGTTTCCTTGGTCTTCCTCGCCTTTGCCTACCTTCGCTTCCAGGAAACTCAGGCGGCACAGCTTCAGGCGGATGTGGACAAAACCACCGCCCCTGCGGCACAGGTCCGAAAGACGGCCGACAACTGGACGGCACTCGCACCCGCCATCGAACCCAAACGCTATCCCTTGGTGCTTCTGGCCGAACTGACCAAACTCATGCCGCCCAGCGGCCTGGTCATCCGGCGTTTCAACCTCAAGGACAACACCATCGACCTCCAGGGAGATGCCAGGGACGCCCAGACGGCGGTTCAGTTCATGGAGGATCTTCAAAAACACCCCACACTGGGTCGGTACGAATGGTCCAAGCCCAGCCCGAATGTCCGCGACGGAACTGCCCAGTTCCGCACCCAGGGCAAGGCTCCCTAACCCCCAGCCATGGCTTCCAAACTCACCACCCGCGAAAAAAATCTGCTGCTGCTCTGCGTGACCGTGCTGGTGCTCATGGCCGGCATGATCGCCACCAAGCAGTTCCTTGACCGCAGAAAAGTGGCCCTTGAAAAGATCGTCATTCTTCAGCGCCAGAAGGCCGAAAACGACGGCTGGATGAAGGAACAGCCCTTCTGGGAAAAACGCAGGGCCTGGCTCGCCGCCACCATGCCCTCCACCGAAAGCCTCGGGCGCGCCCAGGGCCAGCTCCTGGAAGACATTCAGAATCAGGCGCTGGAGTGGGGCATCATTGCGGAGCAGCCCACCCTGCCCCCCTTGTCCACCACCCCCAGTCCCAGCTATCGGGAAGTCACCATCTCCGTGCGTCTGCGCGGCGATCAAAGCACGATCTTGAACTGGCTGGCCACCCTCCAGTCTCCGGAAAAATTCCAGGCGGTCCGCGAGCTACAGATCGAAGTCGACACTCGTGCCCGTGAGAAGACACCCCAGGTCATCTGCAACCTCACCCTGGCACGCTGGTTCAAGCCCGAAACCGGAGTCTGATCCTCCACCTCCTCCAGCCATGAAGACCCTGTCCTGCCTCGCCTTCCTGCCCCTGCTGGTCGCGGCGGCCGACCCCGATCCAGATCTGCCGCAGCCCTTCGACCCCGCCTCCGTCGCCTCGGTGACCGCCAGTTCCCCCTTCACCCGCATGGTGAACATGTCGGACAACCTGGTCCTCACCGGCATCGCCTACATCGACGGCAAGCCTGTCGCCACCATCTTCAACAAAGAGACCAAGGAAAGCCACATCGTCTCCAACGAGCCCAATTTCCAGGGCTGGGTGCTCAACGAAGCCCTGCCGGCGCCGGACATCACCCGCAGCCGCGCTGTCGTGACCATCGGTGGTGAACAAGTCAAGCTCAACTACGCCGCCGTCTCCGCCGACGACCTGAAGGGCGGGAAAAAGGACAAGGACAGGGACCGCGGCGACCGACCGCCGCCTCCGGGCGGCGAAGGATTCAAAGGCGAGCGCAGAGGCCCCAGCGAGGAGGATCGACGTCGCTATGAAAGCCTCTCGGAAAAAGCGCGGGAAAAGTTCCGTGACATGATGCGCAGCAAGTTCAGCGACGATAAATTCCGCAACGCGCCTGAAGAGGAGCGCCGCAACATCATCCGCAAGGAGTTCGAACGAATCGAAAAAGAAGACAAAGGCGGCAAATAATCCGCATTGCAGAAGCCAGCCGAACGTCACGCCCCCCATTTCCATGCATCATTCCGCAATCACCGTCGCAGCCACACTTTCGGTCCTTTTGGCAGCCGTCGCCCATTCACAGCAGCCTGACCAACCCACGTCATCAGCGACCGCCCCTCAAACGCCAGCCGCCCCTCCCGCACCCGCTCAGCCCGCATCTCCTGACTCGGAAAAGCAGCCCCCTCCATCGGCTTCAGCTCCCAACGCAGGAGAAGCGCCACGCCCCGGGATTCCTGGCCCAGGAAGCATGGGACCGGGCGGCCCTCCCGGCGGAGGCATGGGCCCGGGCGGGCCTGGGGGCGAAGGCGGCTTCCGCCGTCGCTTCGGAGGTGGTTTTGGCGGGCCTCCCGGCATGGGAGGTCCTCCGGGAAGTGATCCGGCCAGCACGCTCTCCCAGACCATTCGCATGGAGGGCGAAAAGATCGTCCTGCAATTCCCCAGCAACCCCGTCATGGACATGCTCAGCATCTATGAGCTGCTGACGGGAGTCACTCTGATCAAGGACACCAACATTCTGGAAGGAGCCCCCGTCAGCCTCGCCACCCCCAGAGCTGTGGACAAGGCGGAAGCCGTGAAGCTGATCGAGGCCACCCTTCTGACCAACGGTTACGCCATCGTCATGGAACCTGATGGCAAAAGCGCGCGCATCCTTCCTGCCAGAAACCAGAGCGCCAACGCCGTCCAGTTCTCCCACGGCGTCAAGTTCTACACCACCCCGCAGGATCTCCCGGCCGGGGAAACCATCGTGACCTACTTCATGAAGCTGGAAAACCTGGACCCGGAAACCGCCGGAACCATGTTGTCCGGCCATGTCGGCCTCGGAGTCTACGGCCGCATCACCCCGGTGCTCACCCCTCCCGGTTTGCTGATCACGGAAAGCAGCACCGTCGTCAAGCAGCTCATCAGCATCCGGGATGCCATCGACATTCCGGCCACGGCGGCCTCCCTGGTCACCAAGTTCATCCCGCTGGAGCACGCGGACGCCGGCACGGTGGCGCAGATCATCCAGGCCACTCTCACCGCCCAGGCCCAGGAAAAGGAAAGCAAGGGTGTGAACACCATCCGGGGCAGCGCCGCCAGCGACGGCAGGGAGCGGCGCGAGGGTGACAACAATAACAACAACAGCAGCAGCAACCGTGACCCCAGGGAAAACGCGCCCCGGGTGAACCCGATCTTCGTCAACGGCCAGTGGGTGATCCCCAACTCCCCTTCGGAACCCACCACCACGGCGCAGGTCGTCGCCGACACCCGGCTGAACCAGATCCTGGTGGTCGCCTCCACCGCCGACTACACCTACATCGCCAGCATGATCGCCGAGTTCGACAAGCCGCTGAAGGTCGACGTGCCTTTTGAGCGCAAGCTCAAATACGCGGCCGCCGTGGACGTGCTGGCAGCTGTCACCGATCTTTTGACCGAGCCTGTCAGCAGCGCCACCCAGCTGCCCGGAGGAGGCAGCCTGCAGCAGCAGCGTCAGCAAAGCTTCGCCTCCACCAGCAGCCAGCTGCTGAGCGGCCGCAGCACGACGGGAAGCCGTGGCGGCCAGGTCTTGAGCACGTCCGGCAGCACGGGAAGCACCGACGACACCGCCTCCGCCACCAGCGGCATCGGCTCTCGTTCTGATCTGATCCAGGGCCCGACCGAGGACAACGCGCCCATCTCAGTCCTGGTTGGCAAGACCCGGGTCGTCGCCGACCCCATGGCCAACAGCATCCTGGTCGTCGGCCGGCCAAGCGAGATTGAAAAGGTCAACGGC
>CAZXPU010000103.1:9990-20120 GCA_964642905.1 uncultured Prosthecobacter sp. | reverse complement strand
CCAGCACGGCGCGGTTCACGCCATAGGGGATCGCCGTGATGATGATCTGCTCACGGCTGCCGTGCTCGACGATCTCCGCGTGACCGCGGATGCGCACGCTGCCATGGCCGGATTCAAAGTATTCACGGATGCCCTCGATGCCGTGGATGGTGCATCCCGTCGGAAAGTCCGGCCCGGGGATGATCGCGTTCAGCTCGGCCGTGGTGATGTTCGGGTTGTCCACCTGCGCGCAGATGCCGTCGACAATCTCGCCGAGGTTGTGCGGCGGCATGTTCGTGGCCATGCCGACCGCGATGCCGGTGCCGCCGTTGACCAGCAGCTGGGGGAAGGCCGAGGGCAGCACGGTGGGCTCCACCCGCGTCTCATCGTAGTTGGGCACCCAGTCCACCGTCTCCATGTCCAGATCGGACAGCATCATGTTGCCGAGGTGCGTCAGGCGGGCCTCGGTGTATCGCATGGCCGCCGGAGGGTCGCCTTCGACGGAGCCGAAGTTCCCCTGGCCGTCCACCAGCGCCTCACGAATGCCCCAGGGCTGAGCCATGTTCACGAGCGTCGGGTAGATCGCCTGGTCGCCGTGCGGATGGTAGTTGCCCATCGTCTCACCGACGATCTTCGCGCACTTGAGATGCTTTTTGTTCGGCTGCACGCCGAGCTCGTTCATCGCGTAGAGAAGGCGGCGCTGGGAGGGCTTGAGTCCGTCGCGCACATCCGGCAGGGCGCGCGAGATGATGACAGACATCGAGTAGTCCAGGAAGGAGTTCTTGACCTCCTCGTCGACATTGATCGGCCGGACGGCGTTCGGCAGGATGTCAGGGGCGGGCGGGGTTTGAGGATCTTCGGCCACGGGAAAGAAAAATGGGTGTTATGGGTCAGGGTTGGCGGTTGCGCGGCGTCAGCTCACACATCCAGGTTTCTCACGTTCAGCGCGTTCTCCTCGATGAACTGGCGGCGGGGCTCGACGATGTCGCCCATGAGGATGGTGAACATGCGGTCGGCCTCGAGCATGTTCTCCTCACCCAGGTTCACGCGCAGCATGCGGCGTTTGGCGGGATCCATGGTGGTCTCGAAGAGCTGCTTGGCGTTCATTTCACCCAGACCCTTGAAGCGCTGGATCTCGATGCCGCGCTTGCCGATGGCGAGCACGGTGTCGAGGATGGCGGGCACGTTGAAGAGCGGGTGAGAGACCGCCTTGACACCGTCACCCTCGATGATTTCGAACAGCGGTTTGTCCTGGCTGCTGAAGTGATCGATGTGCAGGCCAAGTTCATCCAGCTGCGCGAACAGCTTCTTCATCGGTCCGGCCTCGTGGATCTCCACCAGCTTGGAACGCGTGGCGGTCCTCGCCGCGCCATTGTCGTCGATCGAACGTCCGAACACGCCCAGGTCGGGGTGCTCGCGGGCGAATTCGCCGAGCTTCTCCTCATTGATGAAGTAGTGCAGGTGCTCCTCGTTGCCGGCACGGACCCGCAGCAGGTACTTGGGAAGGTTCCCTGTCACGGCGTCGCGCGCCTGGAGGTAGGCCTCGAAATCCCCGCCCTGGCGGCGGATGTGATCGGCAAACCGGGACAGCGGCGTGAGAAGCTCGAGGATCTGCTTGAGCTTGCCGTGGTCGATGACCATGCCGTCGGCGGTGTTTTTGAGCGTCACCTCGTCGGCGCCAAGCTCAAGCAGGATGCGATTGAGATCGGCGTCGTCCTGGACGTACTCCTCGCGCTTCTTGCGGGTCACCTTGTAAAGCGGCGGCTGGGCGATGTAGAGGAAGCCGCGCTTCACCAGCTCCGGCATGTGACGGCAGAAGAAGGTGAGGAGAAGCGTGCGGATGTGGCTGCCGTCCACGTCGGCATCGGTCATGATGACGACCTTGTGGTAGCGGGCCTTGCCGATGTTGAAGCTGCCTTCGTCGCT
The DNA here is from genome assembly GCA_964642905.1 of uncultured Prosthecobacter sp. Taxonomy (GTDB): domain Bacteria; phylum Verrucomicrobiota; class Verrucomicrobiia; order Verrucomicrobiales; family Verrucomicrobiaceae; genus Prosthecobacter. The sequence goes on along the minus strand of CAZXPU010000103.1, from coordinate 18,215 downwards.
GCCGTCACCGATGCCGGTGCCGATGGCGGTGATCATGGCCTGGATCTCCCTGTTCTGCAGCGCCTTGTCGAGACGGGCCTTCTCCACGTTGATGAGCTTGCCTCGCAGGGGCAGGATGGCCTGCGTGCGACGGTCACGCCCCACCTTGGCGGAGCCGCCGGCGGAGTCACCCTCGACAATGTAGAGCTCGCACTTCGACGGATCGCGCTCGGTGCAGTCAGCCAGCTTGCCGGGAAGGCCACCGCCGGTCATGGCGGACTTGCGCACAGTCTCACGCGCCTTGCGGGCGGCCTCGCGGGCCCGGGCGGCGGTGAGGATCTTGTCGATGATGCGCTTGGCGATCGTGGGGTTTTCGTCCAGGTAGGCGTTCAGGGCCTCATAGACGAGGCTGTTCACGATGCCTTCGACCTCGACGTTCATGAGCTTGACCTTGGTCTGGGCGTTGAAGCTCGGCTTGGGATGCTTCACGCTCAGCACGCAGACAAGACCCTCGCGGCAGTCGTCACCGCTGATGGGCGGGTCCTTCTCCTTCTGGAGGTTGTTCGCCTTGGCATACTGGTTGATGGCGCGGGTGAGGGCGTTCTTGAAGCCGGTCAGGTGCGTGCCTCCATCCGGGTTTGGGATCGCATTGGTGAAACACAGCGTCTGCTCCGTGTAGCCGTCGTTCCACTGCATCACGCAGTCCACGAGGCAGAACTTCCTCTTCTCATCGACTTCAAACTCGCGCTTGCCGCTGAGAGCGATGGGCCGTTCGTTCACCACGTCCTTGTTCTCGCCCAGCTGCTTCACGAACTCGGCCACGCCGTCCTTGTAAAACAGCACCTCGCTGCGGGCGGATTCGACTCGCTCGTCCGTGAGGGTGATCCGGATGCCGGGGTTCAGGAAGGCCAGCTCGCGCAGGCGCTTGGCCAGGAGCTCAAAGCTGAAGGTCGTCGTGATCGTGAAGATCGTCGCATCCGGAAAGAAGGTGACCTTGGTGCCGGTGCGCTTCGGATCATCCAGGTCGCCCAGCACGCGCAGGGGCTCGGTGGTCTTGCCTCGCTCGAAGCCGATCGCATGGATCTTGCCGTTGCGGTAGACCTCCGCGCGGAACCAGTCGGAAAGGGCGTTGACGCACTTGGCTCCGACGCCATGAAGGCCGCCGGAGAACTCGTAGGCGCCATCGCCGAACTTGCCGCCCGCGTGCAGGTTGGTCAGCACCAGCTCAACCGTCGGAATGCCCTCCTTGGGGTGGATCTCCACCGGAATGCCGCGACCGTCGTCCTCGACGCTGAGCGATCCGTCGCCGTGGATGGTGATGAAGACGTTCTTGCAGAAGCCGGCGAGGAACTCGTCGATGGAGTTGTCCACCACTTCGAACACGCAGTGATGCAGCCCGCGCTCGTCAGTGAAGCCGATGTACATCCCCGGTCTTTCACGCACGGCCTGCAGGCCTTCGAGCTTGCGGATCTGGGAGGCGTCATAGGCCTGCCCTTCAGCTACGGCGGTGGAAAACTCCGCCACGGAATTCGTGTTGTCGTCTGGCATAAAAGTGTCGGGAAATCCATCGCCTGAGTCCGTCCAAATCACCGCTCCGGAAACGTGCTCGATGGGGATGTTTTCAGACTAGCGAGATGCCCCCCCGGGCAAAGGCTTTTTTGCCTTTGAACAGTGGTTTTTTCCGCACCTTTCCACCCCCTCGGAAATGGATCTGGCAGGACATTCGGGTTGCGGGCCTTGGCCGCCCTGGATTAGCCTGACCAACCATGGAGACAAACCTGGAAAAATCCCCTCTCAAAGGGCAGGCGCTGATCGCCCTGGCGGCGGCCGCCGGCGTCGTTGTGGCAAGCCGGTTGAGCCGCACGGGTCTCGCCCTCACCGCAGGCCTGGCCTGGCACTTTTGCAGCCGCCGGAAGGCCAGTCCCGAGCCCGAGCAGCCAGCGCAACCCGACGAAGTGGCGGCCGACAGCCCCCCCCTGACCATCCCTGCCTCCCCTTCAGAGGAGGCGCCCCTCCCCCTGGACCTGCCATCTGAAGCGGAACCCACCCAGGAACCTGCCGTCCTTCTGGCGGTTCCCTCCTCGATGGAAGACACCCATTCCCCGGCCTGGGATGATCTGCGCGCGGCGCTCGCCCCCTCTCTGGAAATGTTGCCCGGGGAGAACTCCGCCGATCAAGCCGAGGCTGAGCAAGAAACCTCCTCCGCGTCGGGTGACACCGCAGGTTCATTCTCGCCCCTGACGCCCATTCTGCCAGAAATCCACCCCTTCCCACCCACCGAGCCGTGGATCGAGTCCACCGAACCCCTGCCGCTCCCGGCAGATGAAACGGCGGCCTTGCCTGAGCCTGACCAGCCCGACTTTCTGATCGACCCCGAAGAACCGTCGCCAACACCTGCAGCGACAGCCACTCCATTTCCTGCGGTCCCAGGCACGACCACCCTGCTGCCAAGGCCCGTCCTGCCTCCGAGCATCATCGCCCGACCTGACTCGGGCGGCCAGCCTGCCCCCATCCCCATGACCACGCCCCCCGACCCGATGACGACCTCATCCCCGGAAGACGTTGGCGGGCAAGCCGGCCAACCCAGGAGCGAGGAGAAAAAAACCTTCTTCGACTGGCTGCGCAGTTAAGCCGGATTTCAACGCCGCCTTGTCAGTCCGTAGGCCGCCAGAGCCACCCCGGCCGTGCCTTGCAGCAGCAGGGCGGTGGCGGCCTCCCCAGGCGTGGCAAACCAGGTTCGGACAAACTGGGTCATCGGCGCGAAGACCCTCATGCCTGACAAGGTGTCGACGCATCCCGACCAGCCGTAATAGGAAGTGACAAATGGATGGATGACCGCGCCGAGCGGTCTGGGAAACCCGAGCAGGGCGCCGGCAAGAAGCACATTGGCGGCCCAGAGCTTCCAGGCATGTGCCTGAGCCCGCTCAGCATTGCGGCAGATGGCGGAGATGCCAAAGCAGAGGCAGCTGAAGGTCACGCCGGTCTGCACCAGCAGCCCCAGGCGCACCGCACCATTTCCCGGGAGCAGGCCGCCGGTCATCTCTGTCAGGAACACCATGGCCGCCCCATGTCCGAGCATCAGCGGGAGAAGAAACCCGAGCTTCGCCACCAGGTAGGCGGACGTTCGCAGACCTCCGGCCTGCTCGCGCTCAAACAAAACACGCTCACCCGCCACTTCCCGAACCGAGGAACGCAGGCTGATGATCATGATGAGCAGCACCTGGATCAAAAGCAGCATCGAACAGGTGTAGGCGGCCGGCCACAGCACTTCGGGGCTGTCGTTCTGGCTCCAAAGCTCCGAGAGATAACCGGTGTTGGGCGCCACCAGCAGCATGACCGTCAGCGGGGCGAGCATGACCATGGCGAGATGCTCGACCCACTCCCGGCGGTTGCGCTGCCAAAGCGTCCAGCGTCGGCGCAGCAAATGCAGCACCTGGGCCGTCAAGGACGGCAGCGCCGCCGGCTCAGGCACCGTCGAGCCCGCCTGCGATTGAACCCTTTCCTCACCGCCTTCATCGGCAGCTTCAGTCGATGTCGTTTCCACCGCCTTCTCGTCCGCCAGCTTGAAGGCCGCATAATACTGATCCCTGTGCCTGGACCAGGATTCACCCCAGCGCTCGGCGGGACGTTGGGCCAGCCTGGGATAGAGCTCCTCCACCGTGTTGATGCTGAAGTAGTGGGCAACAGCCTTCGCCGGCCCGTGAAAGCAGACATGACCTTCGTGCATGATGAGCACGGAATCACTGGCCTGAAGGTTCGCCAGGCCCTGCGTGGCCTGCACGACAATGCGTCCCGGCACATCCTCGGAGACATACTTCAGCAGGGCCATGATCTCCTGCTGGGACTTCACATCAAGGTCGTCAGTGAGCGCGTCGCAAAGCACCAGCGGTGCGTCTGAAACCAGCGCCAGGGCCAGATTCAGACGACGGCGATGTGCCAGGCTCAGCTGACCGACTCGGATTGAAGCCACGGTTTCCAGGCCGAGCCCGACCAGCAGATGAGAAACTTTGTCCACCCTCTCCTCCACCGTCCGGCCTCCAACCCGCAGAAAGTGAGCGCTCATAAGCGTCTCTCGGACCGTCAGCGCCCCGGTCAGCGTTCCCTGGTCCGTGGCGACCAGAGCCAGATGATTCGGGTGCCACTGCCGGGAGGCAATCTCCACACCGTTCAGACGAAGGTTTCCGGAATCCGGCCTCTCCAGTCCCGCAAGAAGCCGGATGAGACGATCCCTGCCGCTGTCAGGCGCGCCCACCACGCGAAGCAGATGACCAGGCTTCACGGTGAAGGCCACCTCATTCAGCGCAGGGACGATGCCGGCCTCCCGGACGTCCGCCAGACAGGAGAGATTCTGAACTTCTAGCATGGCAGTCAGTGTTGAGGCGGAGGCGGCACCCGGGCCCAAACGGCGTCAGGGCTTCGAAAACTCAAGATCCAGGGCGTCCAGGTACCTGGAAATCGCATCCTGACGCGGAGGCAGCTCCTCCTGGATTCGTTCGGGAAGCTTCAGGTAATCCTCAAAGGCGCCAGACATGGCCGAGGCCGAGTTGGCCTCATGCACATCCAGAAGGTCGCGAACCGCACGGCTCTGCTCATAGGCCTTCCTGCTGCGTTCACGCAAGCGCTGAAGACGCTCCTCCACGTTCCTGGCCTTGCCTTCCATGAGTTCGGCGACCAGAGCGGTGTATTCGGTGACCACGGGCCTGAGCAGGACCGAACTCCGGTGCTGCAAGGCCGACAACGCCGCCAGATTGTGCTGCAGGATGTCCCTGCGATCAGGGCGCTTCAGGATGGCGGCGTAATCTTCAATGGGAATGGCGGCCGCCACCAACGGTTCGTCCTTGGGCTTTTCAACCGGCTTGGGAGGCGGAGGCGGCTCCACCTTGGGCGCAGGCGCGGCAGGCTTTTCCGCCATGGCAGGCGCTGGCTTCGGCGGCTCGGGAGCCGGCTTTTCAGCCACCTTGGGCTCAGGCTTTGCCACCGGCTTGGGAACCTCGGCCTTGGGTTTCTCCACCTTTTTTTCCACCGCTTTTTCAGCCTCGGCCTTGGAGGGCGTCGACTTCTTGGGCTTGTCCACCGCCACCTTGGAATCAGCGGCTTTCTCGGAGGCTGGCAGCTCCTTTTTGCCTTCTGCACCCGGCGTTCCGGCAGCCGCTCCAGCCGCCATTTTCTCCTTGTTTTCGCCAGCAGGTGTTTCCCCGGCGGGCATGGGCTCCGGCTCCGTCGTTTTCTCCGTCTTCTCAGGCTTTTTGCCAAAACCGAAAAGGCTCTTCAAGGTGACCGGACCCCGCTTGACTGGCGCGTCTGCATTGGCTGTCTCCGGCTTTTCATCACCGGCAGGCATCGGTGTCGTGGCGGCTTCAGCAGCCCCCTCTCCAGCCTTCATGGCCTGGCCCTCGGACTTCGCAGGCGCACTGGCAGGCAATTCCTCCTTGGCAGGAACCAGGGTGGTCTTGGTCGACTCGCCCTTTTTGACGGCCGCAGTTTCATCCTTGGCTGGCGCAGGTTCCTGTGGCGACTTTTTCGGGGCATCCGAATCGGACTTGGATTTGGATTCCTCCTTGTCCGCCTTGGCTTTGGGAGCGTCCGCGCCGGCCGGCGCAGGCTCGGCTGCCGGAGCGGGCATGGGCTCGGAAGCTGGCGGCTCCTTCTCCTTTTTCTTTTTGCCGCTGCTGAAGATGCCAAGCAAACCCCGCTTTTTGGGCTGGGGCTTCTCCTCCGGAACCTCGACGGCGACGGCCGGCTTGGCATCGGCGGGAGGCGTTGCAGGAACCAGCTCCTGCTGCATCACCAGGGCGGTGAGATGCTCTTCACGCCAGAAGTCCAGAGAGGATGTTTCCAGCCCCGGGGCGGCCTCGGCCGGATCCAGCGCCTCCTTGTCACGCTTGAACCAGTTCAGAGGATTCCAGCGTGAAGGCCTGCCCGCCGGAACGACCTCCTGCGCAGGCTCCTCCACGCTCCCGTCCTCCATCTTTTTGTCCTGGGGCTTCTCCTTTTCCGAAACATCACCACCGCCGAACCAACGATTGAAAAAACCCTTGCGCTCGTCCGGCGACGAAGTCCTCGGCCCCTCCGAGGCTGTGGAGGGCGCCGCAACGTCCGTGTTCACGACCTCGCTGCTCTGATCCTCCTGCGAACGAGCCTCCTTGATCGCGGCCTCTTCAATGGCCGACTCGATGATGGCGGCATTGCTGGCCTTCCGGCGCGACGAGAAAGGGTTGAGCATCGAGATGAACGACCTCAGCCTGCCGGGCTCTTCAGTCGCATCCGTGTCCGCAGTCACGAGCACGGCGGGGTCAGGCTCCAGGATCACCCTTTCACGTTCTTTCTCTGGCGCCGCCAGGCTGGCCAGGACAGGGACGGGCCGCGGTTTGGGAATCTCGCTCGGCTTGGCCTGATAACGCAGCGTCAGCGCCTCCTCGAGCGCCTTGAGGGTTTCCGCAGGAGTGAGCGGCTCGGAGACACCCGGGCGGGAAAGATTGGCAAGCTGCAGGGCCCACCACTTGTTCAGGCTGGCCTTGCTGGAGGCAAAGCTGGGAAACGCCAGGTTCAACAGCTCACGCTCCGAGCGCTCATCGGTCGCCAGGCTGGCCAGGAAGCGGTTGAGGCGCGCGCTGCCGTCAGGCTGGTCGAGCAGGGCCAGCACCAGGGCGCAGCAGGAGGTGTCATAGATGGTCCTGGAAAGGGCGTCCATCTGAGTGGGGGAGGCCTCGATGATCTCCTCAATGCCAAAGATCCTGCCCGACTTGAAAATCGCGGCAAAAAGGGTGCTGGGGCGGGCCTGCTTGCGAAAGTCCAGGGCCTTGATGACGCCGACCTGCATCCACTCGGGCAGCAGCAGGGACCGCTTGCTGGTCACGGCGGGCTGGCTGCGAAGCACACGCTCCAAAAGCAGGGCGCGCACCACCTCGGCACGCAGGTCCTGAGAACGCAGGTCGGGCCTCAGATTGACCGTCACCTGCAGATGGAAGCCGCCGCCTGCAACTTCGGCCAGGCTGGTCGAAACGCTGCGGGGCGCCTGGCGTGCGCCTTCTCCCGAATTCAAAAGCACGACCACCGGCAGAACCCAGGGCTGCGGATCACGCAGCAGCCTGGAAAGCTCATCCTTGATCTCGTCACAACGCGCTGAAAAGGCGTTGCGCAGCCTGAGGTCGTTCCCATGCACGATGAACTGACCGCTGCCGCTGGTGGAGGGCACGGTGCCCTGGGACTTGTTCAACGGTGTCGTCGGCACCGGCGTGATGGCGGGAGGCGGCAGATCAGGCAGCCTGCCCTGCGGCGGCGTGGTGGCGGGCTCGGCCTTGACCTGGCCAGGCATCGGCGGCGCCACGGGGACGGCAGGCTTGACGGCACCGGCGGGCACCGCCGGAGGACTGGCCGGCTGCTGGGCGTAGGCTGCCAGGCTGAAAAAAACCGTGACCAGCACGGGGGTGAAACGGGAGGACATGGGCGTGACGTGAGAGAGGAGGAACACGGCAGGGTTCAAGGAAAACGGGGATCCAGCAGCAGCTTTCCCCGGGCAATGTTGACCTGGTTCATCTGAAAAAGCGCCTGAATCTCCGGCCTCAGCGCTTCACCCAGCCCCCTCAGCACGGGAGCCAGGGGCCTGAGCATGCCACGCGGCACCGGCAGATGACCATAGGCGCCTCCAACCACTTCGATCCGAAAAATCTTCTCCAAACGTCTCACCGCCAGATCCAGAGTCACCGTGCTGCGATGCCCCAGGACGTTCCAGACCACGATGACGTGGGCCAGTTCATCCTGCAATTCCACCCGCACCCCCTCCATCTTCACCCTGCCCCCCAACGATTCATGGAGGCTCGCCGTCAGCACCCGCGCCAGGTGGCGGTTGATCTCGGCCTGGCTGAGCTCCAGCACGCCCGCCCCTTTAATGGATGCCTGCTTCATGTCATCCACCAGGTCACGTTGGCGGCCCTCATGCCGAGGCTCCGGCAGAGGGGGAAGGGTGGCCGGACGATGCGCCACCCAGGCGGCGCCGCTCAGCGCGCTCAGGGCGGTCATCAGGAACAGATGGGAAAGAAACCTCACAGGGCCCGGATCATGCACCAGGGAGGGCATGGTGGGCAAGTCCTATGCTGCCTCTCCCATCCCAGGCCGACAAAGCTTGCTTTTTCGCGCAGATTCGGGTTTCCAGACAGGCCTTCATCGCTAGAAAACAGCGCCCGGTTCATCTCCGGAACCTTTTCCCCACCGTGAAGAAAAACTCCTCCAAGCCCATCCACGTGCTC
>CAZXPU010000103.1:0-9980 GCA_964642905.1 uncultured Prosthecobacter sp. | reverse complement strand
TCGGCATCGCCGTCGCCGAGGTCCTCAGCGCCCGCGGCCACGATGTCACACTGCTCATCAGCGAAAAGAAGATCGACTCCATCGCCGCTTCCGGCCACAAGGAGCTGCGCTTCGAAAAAATGCCCTTCCTGGCGATGCCCAAACCCTGGTCGCCCAAGATGATCAGCTTCCTGTCCGGCCTCTGGAAGGGCATGCGCCAATGCCGGAAAATCATCCGCGACCACCAGGTCAGCGTGGTCCTCGGCATGGGCGGCTTCACCTCCTTCGCGCCGCTCTACGCCGGCCGGAAGGAAAAATGCCGCACCCTCATCCACGAAAGCAACGCCATCCCCGGCAAGGCCAACCGCCTCAACGCCCGCTACTCCGACATCGTCCTCTGCGGCCTCGACGCCTGCAAGGCGCACTTCGCCGCGCACCCGGACATCCGCGTCGTCGGCACGCCCATCCGCAGCACGATGCGCGAGGCCGCCAAGGAGGACCCGCACGCCTTCTTCAAGCTCGACCCCAAAAAGAAAACCCTGCTCATCATGGGCGGCAGCCAGGGCGCCCGAGGCGTCAACCGCGTCGTCGGCATGGCCCTGGAGCAGTTTGAAAAAATGGGCATCCAGGTGCTGCACATCGCCGGCCCGACCGACTACGAGGAGGTGCGTGACGTCTATGCCAAGCATCCCATGCTGCCCCAGCATGTCGCCGCTTTCTGCCATCGCATGGACCTCGCCTACCGCGCCGCCGATCTCGCCATCGCCCGCAGCGGCGCCTCCTCGATGTCCGAACTGGCCTACTTCGGCGTCCCCAGCCTGCTCATCCCCTACCCTCATGCCGCGGAGGACCACCAGACCCGCAACGCGGAGATCTTCGACAAGGCCGGCGCCGCACGCCTCCTTCCTGAAAAAGACCTGAACGCCGACATCCTCGCCGATGCCGTGCGCGCCATCCTTCAACAGCCGAAGAAGGCCGACGAAATGAAACGCGCCGCCAGCAAGCTCGCGGTCCGCAATTCCGCCGAAAAGATCGCCGAACTGCTGATCAAGGAAGCACGCTCCTGAGCCCCTGGAGGCCTCGAAGCCCCGATTGCAAGCACGCCCCTTCCCCCGCATGACGGACTTCACGCTCACCTTCCTCGGCACCGGCACCTCCGTCGGCATTCCGATGATCGGCTGCGACTGTGAAACCTGCCGCAGCACCGATCCCCGGGACAAGCGCCTTCGCTCCAGCATCTGGATCCGCACTCCGGAGACGGCCTGGGTCGTCGACACCGGCCCGGATTTCCGCACGCAGTGCCTGCGCGCCGGCATCCGTCATCTGGACGCCGCCGTCTTCACCCATCCGCACATGGACCACCTGACCGGGTTCGATGAGCTGCGCCGCTTCACCATCCCTGCGGACGCCTTCATGCCCGTTCATGCCCTGCCCTCCTGCCTCAAAGTGCTGGAGACCATGTTCAACTACGCGTTCAACGGCGAGAACCGCTACCGCGGCTACCTGAAACCCTTCCCCAAGCCCATCCATGGCCCCTTTCACCTCGGTGAAACCACCCTCACCCCCCTGCCCGTCCAGCACGGCAAGGTGGAATGCATCGGCTACCTCTTCACCCGCCATGGCCGCAGGCTCTGCGCCTACATCCCCGACGCCAAGACCCTGCCGCAGACTACCCTGGATCTGATCCAGGGCGTCGACACGCTCATCATCGACGCCCTGCGCCATACCGAGCATCCGACGCACCTGAACTTCACCGAGTCGCTCGCCCTGCACGCCCTGATCCGGCCCCGGCGCACTTTCTTCACCCACCTTCAATGCGAGATCATGCACTCGCGCGAAGAACCGCTGCTGCCACCCGACGTGCGGCTGGCCTACGATGGACTGGAGCTTCACTGGCAATGACCCGCCGCGTCATTCATCTGCTCCTGGCTCTCGGCTCTCTGTCGCTCTCCGCCCAGGAGCCCGCCCTCGACCTCCAGGGCGAGACCGTCGTGGTTTACAACCGCGACTTCGCCCAGTCCCGTGAACTGGCCGAGTTCTACGCCCAGAAACGCGGCATTGCGAAGGACCACCTCATCGGCCTCGACCTGCCCCTCGATGACAGCCTCTCACGTGAGGACTTCGACCGCCTGCTGCGCAAGCCCCTGTTTGAAGCCTTCGTCCGCAACGGCTGGTGGAAGCTGACCGCCTCCAGCATCCACGACCCCGTCTCCGCCCGCCCGAAGAAGGCCATGCTCGTCGGCGAATCCAGCGTCCGCATCCTCTGCCTCATGCGCGGCGTGCCCTTCCAGGTCCGGCGCGCCCAGGAAAAACCCGCCACATCCAGGGAGGACGAGGCCAGCGTGGACAGCGAGCTCTGCATGCTCGGCATGCCGCGCACCGAGCTCGCCGGCGCCTTCAAGAACCCCTACTTCAACCAGCCCGTGCGCTTCCAGATGTTCCAGGGCGCGCCCGGCATGCTGCTCGTCGCCAGGCTCGACGCCCCCGACTCCGGCACCGTGCGCCGCATGATCGAGGACGCCCTGTTCGCCGAACAAGAAGGATTGCGCGGCCGTGCCGTCATCGACATGGCCCTGAAGTCCGGCGCCTACCAGGAGGGCGAGGACTGGCTGGCCCGCAGCGCCATCCTCTTCCGCAAGACCGGCGTGCCCGTGTTCATCGACAGGGAGGAGCCGCTCATCCCCGACCACTGGCCCCTGCCGGACACCGCCTTTTACTTCGGCTGGTACACCACCTCCGCCAGCGGCGCCATCGCCAGCCCCAAGTTCAACTTCATGCCCGGGGCCGTGGCCTGCCACCTGCACAGCTACAGCGCCGCCGCCATCCGCTCCACCGACCGCCACTGGGTCGGCCCGCTCCTCATGCACGGCGCCGCCGTCGCGCTCGGCAACGTCTTCGAGCCCTACCTGAGCCTCACCGTCCACTTCGACATCTTGAATCAACGTTTGTTAGACGGGTTCACCGTCGCCGAGGCCGCCTGGAACGCCACGCCCGTGCTCTCGTGGATGAACGTGGTCTGCGGCGACCCGCTCTACCGGCCCTGCGCCCGCGGCCCCGGCGCCACCATGGGAGGCGAGGGCTCCGCGCGGGATTATGCGCTCTACCAGGGCCTGGCGATCCGGCACCAGAAGCAGGACAGCCGGGAGTTGAAAAAGACGCTGACGGAGATGGCCGAGAGCCGCGGCCGCCCGCACCTGCTCGAGCTCACCGCCCTGCTCTCCGCCAGCGAAGGCCAAAACGCCCAGGCCATCGAACTGCTCGAACACGCCGCCTCGCTCTACAACACGCCCGCCGACAAGGCCCGCGCCCTGCTCTACCTCGCCGACCTCCACCGCAAGGAAGGCCGTCCCAAGGAGGCACGCCGCCAGCTTGAAAGCATGCTGGCCGACAAGGCCTTCAGCAACGTGCCCGCCATCCTCGCCGCCAGGGCTCTGCAGGAGAAGCTGTGAGCCCGGCGAGGCCCCAGCCCTCCGAAACGTCGATTACCAGAATCACTCTCACTGGGGCGGGCTCTTTGGCTGGAGAAAGGTGATATCATACCACCTCAAACTCCCCATCCGAACGGAATGTATTTCATGACGCACGTTTAAAATGCGTCTCTTCGCCATGATCAAACTCCCTCAAGTCCTTTTAGCCCTGATAGCGCCACTGGTTTCGGCCCAAAACCTCCTCCCCTCAGACTGGGATCCGGCGCTCGCGAGCGACATCGTGATGCGCCGGCTTGTCAACACCTCCGCCCCCCAGGTGAAGGGCGCGCATGATGCGGAGTTTGTCTGCGTGGCAGACCGCGCCTACCTCGTCGCCGAGGCGAACGATGTGAAGGCGGGCGAAAGCGCGGGCTGGCCGTTCATCTACGCCACCATGTCTGTCGTGAACCTCAACACGCTGAAGACGGAGCGCGTGATCGACTTCGCGAAGAGCGAGCAGAAGTTCGAGAACGTGACGCTGCCCGTCGGTGCCTGCTTTGTGCCGCGCATCCTCCAAAAGGACGCTGACACGCTGCGCTGCTACTTCACCAGCGAGGATCCCGGCAAGCGGCAGTCGCAGATGTGGTATCGCGACTTCGACCTGAAGCGCGGCGAGTTCGCGCCGACCATCCACAAGGCGAAGCTGAAGACTGCGGCGGGCACCTTCGACTTCCAGCCGCAGCATTTCCATGCCGACGCGGCCGCGCAGGGCTTCACCAAGCAGGCCAGCGACTCGTCCTTCTTCATTTTCGACTCCTTCAAGCGCTTCGATGGCAGGCTCCATGTCGCTCTGAACAACTTCACCGGGAAGCAGAATGCCCTGTCCTTCGTGCATGACGACCTCGCGACCTTCGAGGTGCTCGGCCACTACAACGAGCCGCAGGCCGAACAACTCAGCGAATCCGCCGTCAACCGCCTTCCGGACGGCACCTGGATGGCCATCTGCCGCAACGACAAGGGCAACTACCACTTCACCACCAGCCCCGATGGCAGGACCTGGACCGCCGGCAGGCCGCTGCCGCAGGTGCCCAACGGCACGAACTCCAAGCCGACCTTCGACCAGTTCGGCGGCCTGTATTATCTGGGCTGGCAGGAGGCCACGCGGGTGCAAAACATCAGCCGCAGCGTGTTCAACGTGGACATCTCCCGCGACGGCAGAAACTGGCGGCGCAAATACCGCTTCGAGACGCCGAAGTCCTTCCAATACCCGACCTTCCACGAGCACAACGGCACGATCTGGCTCTGCGTGACGCAGGGCGACAGCTCCGACAGCCGAAAGGAGCGCATCATGTTCGGCAGGCTGGAATCCACAGGCGGCTTCGAAGCCCAGGCGAACCAAAAGCGCATCCAATGGCCCGCGCCGCCGCCCCCTGCCCCCGCCTTCATGAAGCCCGGCGTGCAGCTCTTCACCGACCGCGACTACGTCATCGACCAGATGCCCGAGGCGGTGAAAGAACTGCCCTTTCTGCGCACCAGCATCGAGAAAACGGATGTGGCCGTCACCAAAGCCGGAACACTGTTTGCACTCACGCCAACACCCCGCCCCAAAGCCGCGAGCCAGGCGGAAGCCCTGAAAAAAGCGGGCTTCACGCAGGTGGACGTTCCGGAAACGCAGCTCTTCCCCGGCGAGATCAACCGCGTGTGCCTCTATCAAAAAACAGTGAAGGCAGGCGAGCGGCTGCGATTCACGAAGATGGTCGTGCTCATCATGGGCAGGGCTTCCGAGATTGAGCTGCACGAGCCGAAGGCAGCCAACGCATGGCCTGCCAACAACGGCGAGAAACTCGACAACGGCATCGTGCTGCCCAAGGTTTGGCCGCCGGAGCATTATGACCAGGATTCCGCCGAACCGATGCCGGTGCCGTATTTGCAGCATCCACCGAAGGTCCTGCCCGTTGATGTGGGACGGCAGCTCTTCGTGGATGATTTTCTGATCGAGAACACCTCGCTGAAACGCACCTTTCACAGCGCAACGAAGTTCAGCGGCAATCCCGTCTTCAAAGCCGAAACGAAGCACGAACTGTCTTCGCCAGGGGGTGGTGAAGGCGCTCAGGAAGCCGTGACCTACCTCGGCCACGGCGGTGTGTTTTACGATCCATCCGTGAAGCTGTTCAAGATGTTCTACACGGCCGGATGGCGAGGACCGCTTGCCCTGGCGACAAGCCCGGATTTGAAGACCTGGACTCGACCGGACCTTGGCATCCGCGAGAACAATCTCCTGCGCCTGCGCGGCAACGAGGCGGGCGGCGACAACTGCGTCTGGCTGGATCTCGGGTCGAAGGAGGCACGGATCAAATTCATGACGGACTACGGCAGAAAGGGACATCTGCTGCAAACCTCGGCCGAAGGTCGCGACTGGACGCCGCCGGTCTTCACGGGGCCTGCGGGCGACTACTGCTCGTTCTTCTTCAACCCCTTCCGCAACGTGTGGGTTTACAGCATCAAGCAAGGCAGCAGGCAGGGCCGCAACCGCTGGTATCATGAGTCGCGCGACTTCATCGCGGGTGCCGACTGGTCTCGTTCGGTGTTTTGGGTGAATGCCGACCGGCTTGACCTGCCCGACCCGCAGATCGGCAAGCCCGCGCAGCTCTACAGCCTCAGCGCCGTCGCCTACGAAAGCGTGATGCTCGGGCTGTTTCAGATTCATCTCGGCCCCGACAACAGGGTCTGCGATGCCGGCAAGTTTCCAAAGATCACCGACCTGAAAGTGGGTTTCAGCCGCGACGGCTTCCACTGGCAGCGCCCGGACCGCCGCCCTTTCATCGCCGCCACACGAACGGAGGGCACCTGGGATCGCGCCTATCTGCACACAACGGCAGGGGTGTGCGTCATTCTCGACGACCAGCTTGTCTTTCCCTACTGTGCTTTTTCCGGCCACTCGCCCAGCGGATCCCGGGGCATGTACACCGGTGCCAGCATCGGACTCGCCACCCTGCGGCGCGACGGCTTCGCCAGCATGGACGGCCCAGGCGAACTCACCACGCGCCCTCTCCGTTTCCATGGCAGGAATCTTTTTCTCAACTTGAACGGCGAGGCGCGCGTGGACGTGCTCGATGCGACGGGCAAGGTTCTGCGCTCATCCAAGCCCGTCACCGGTGACCACACCAAGACCCAGGTGTCATGGGCCCAAGGCGAAGACCTCTCCGAACTCGCAGGCACTCCCGTTCGTCTGCGGTTCCAAGTCACCCAAGGCTCACTCTATGCCTTCTGGGTCACCGATGATGCCAGCGGTGCCAGCCACGGCTTCGTCGGCGCCGGCGGACCTGGGTTTAAGGGTGTGAGGGATGAATGAGGCGGCTCGACACGCCATCCCTGAGTCTCACAAAGACCGGCTGCAGCAACTACGACCGCAAGCCGGCCGTGTCTTCATCATGACGTGGAGGTGTCCCACGTCCCCCGCTTTTCTCATGCGATCCAACTCAACTTCGGGATGCTGGCCAGGGACGGCGCACCCCTTGGATATGTTATCATACCACCTCACGGGCTGACGGGTGGTGCGAGGACTGGCCTTTACAGGCGTTTTGTCAGCTTATGCCCGCTCTTCTCCAGGCTTGTTCCATCGCCCTCGTCTTCACCTTGTCCCTCCTTTCCCTGGCGGCACAGCCAGCATCCACGAAGCCTGGCTCCCTGACTCCTTCCGTCATCCTGAACCCCGGCGAGGAGTTCCAGGACAACGCCCGTTCAGGCGCCATGATCATCGGCATGGACCGCACGCCCAAGGGGCGGATCTGGGGCTGCTGGACGGGCACGGGCGACAAGCCCGACGGCTACTTCCTGCTGGCAACAAGCGACGACGATGGCGCCACCTGGTCCAAGCCGCGCCTGGCGGTCGGAGCGCGACTCGAGGCGGCGCAGAAGATCAGCGGCGCCCTGGTGGGCAACCTGTGGACGGATCCCCAAGGACGCCTGTGGCTGTTCTTTGACCAGCAGCTCGGCGATCCGCAGAAGCGCATCACCAACTGGTTCATGCGCTGCGACAATCCCGATGCCACGGAGCCCGCGTGGAGCGAGCCGGTGATGTTTGCGGAAGGCTGCACGCTGAACAAGCCCACCGTGCTCAAGAACGGCGACTGGCTGCTGCCGGTGTCGGACTGGCATCAAAAGACGGCGCGCGTTTTTGCATCCACCGATGAAGGCGCGACGTGGAAACAGCGCGGCAGCCTGCAGTTCCCGGATTGGGAATTCGACGAGCACATGATGGTTGAGTTGAAGGATGGTCGCTTGTGGATGCTCGCCCGCACCAAGGGCCAGCCGCATGAGAGCTTCTCGACCGATGGAGGCAAGACCTGGAGCACGCCCAGACAAGCCGCGACGGTGCAGAATGTGAACGCTCGCTTCTTCCTGCGTCGGCTGAAATCCGGCCGCATTCTGCTGGTGAAGAATGGTTCGCCGTCTGAGCGCCTGCAGAAGCGCACGCACATGAGCGCCTGGCTGTCGGAGGACGAAGGCCAGACCTGGAAGGGCGGCCTGCTGCTCGATGAACGCAACGCCGTGTCCTACCCCGACGGCTTCGAATCGCCGGACGGACTCATCCACATTCTCTATGACTGGAACCGCCACTCCGATGCGGAGATCCTGATGGCGAAGTTCCGCGAGGAGGACGTGCTCGCAGGCAAGATCGTGTCGAAGGACGCCAGGCTGCTCATGCTCGCCAACAAGGCCACCGGCCCGAAGCCCGAGAAGCTCTACAATGGCATCGAACTGCCCGACCAATGGCCGCCCAGGTTCCGCGACCCGAATTCGGCCGAGCCCATGCCTGTGCCCTACCTGCAAAAACCGCCGAAGACGATCCCGATTGATCTGGGGCGCCAGCTGTTCGTGGACAACTTCCTCATCGAGAAGACCACGCTGAAGCGCAGCTTTCATCAGGCGAAAAAGTTCGAGGGCAACCCCGTCTTCAAAGCCGAGACCGAACGCGAGCTTGCCCCGGCGACCCAGGGTGAAAAAGGCGAGGAGGCCACCACCTTCACCGGCCAGGGCGGCGTGTTTTACGACCCTTCGGAAAAGCTCTTCAAGATGTTCTACGTCGCCGGCTGGCGCGGACCATTGTCCCTCGCAACGAGCCCGGACATGAAGACCTGGACGCGCCGCGGCCAGCTCCTGCCCGAAGGCCTGCGCTGGACCGGCCCAAAGCTCGCCACCGGCGGCTCCGACAACTGCGTCTGGCTCGACTTGAACGCGAAGGATCCGGCCGAACGCCTCAAGTTCATCACCTGCTGGCTGCATGTGCCGAAGGAGCAGCGTCCGCAGGGTTTCATGCACTCGCTGCACCTCTCCGATGGCAAAACCTGGTCGGACGCCGTGACGACCAGCATCGCCGCGGATGACTACTGCTCGTTCTTCTTCAACCCCTTCCGCAGCAAGTGGGTGTTCAGCATCAAGCAGGGCACTTCACGCGGCCGCAGCCGCTACTACTTTGAAAGCAATGACTTCCTGAAGGGAGCCGACTGGGGCAAGGCCGTTTACTGGACCAACGCCGACCACCTCGACCTGCCCGAGCCCGAAGGCCGCTATCCCGGAGCCGGCGACAACCCCCAGCTCTACAGCCTGAATGCGGTGGCCTATGAAAGCCTCATGGTCGGCATGCACTACATCCATCGCGGACCGAAGAACGAGATCTGCGAGAAGGGCAAGTTCCCGAAACTGCTCGATCTCGAGCTCGGCTTCAGCCGTGACGGCTTCCACTGGGACCGTCCGGACCGACGTGGTTTCATTGTCGGTTCGCGCACCGAAGGCTCCTGGGACAGGGCCTACCTGCACGGGGCGGCCGGCGTGTTCGTCGTGCTCGACGACCAGCTTGTCTTCCCCTACATGGGCACGAGCGGCATCGCACCAAGCGGTCATCGCGGCATGTACACCGGCGGCAGCATCGGCCTTGCCACGCTGCGCCGCGACGGCTTCGCCAGCATGGACGGCCCGGGTGAACTGACGACACGGCCGGTGAAGTTCAAGGGCAGGCACCTCTTTGTGAACCTGAAGGGCGAGGCGCTCATGGAGGTGCTGGATGAAAAAGGCAAGGTCCTGCGCAGTTCGAAGCCCACCTCGGGAGACCACACCAAACTCAAGGTCGAGTGGACGGACGGAGCCGACCTGAGTGCACAGGCCGGGCAGAATGTGAAGTTCCGTTTCCATCTCACCCAGGGCTCCCTCTACTCCTTCTGGGTCACCGACGACAAAAACGGCGCCAGCCACGGCTACGTCGGCGCAGGCGGCCCCAGCTTCAACGGCGTGAAGGATGACTGAGTTCTTCGAAGGCGCGCAGGCAGCCCGTTTCATGCCCCGCGCCCAGCCATGAATCCGGCAACATGACCCAACACCGAATCACCCCCTCTTCCAGGTGAGGTGCATTGGCTTTCCAAATGCCAGATGCCTTCCCTGCCTCGGCATCAGGCCTGTTTGCCGAGTGCCTTTTTCGCTTTGCCACAAGGCTGCAAGACTCCGGTTCCTCCGAGCTGGAGGCTCGAGAGAAATAAGCCTGGGGTAAAACGAGCAAAGCGAGTGAGAACCCCAGGACCAGGCACCCACCCCACATTC
>CAZXPU010000102.1:0-20313 GCA_964642905.1 uncultured Prosthecobacter sp. | reverse complement strand
CCTCGTCACTGTTGTAGGCGCGCAGGGCGGTGAAGGTGGCAAAGCGGCCGAGGCGGTCGTCAAAGTAGGGTTTCTGGCCGCCGATGTCCGCCCCCGCGAGGTCAACCCCGGCGGGCGGCAGCCTTGCGGCGTCGAGCAGGCGTTCAGGCTCGATCACCTCCGCGCACGAGACGGGCGGGGAGGAGTAGGCGGCGTTCAGCTGCGCAAACTCGCCGGCGCCATGCAGGGCCTGGGCGAATTCAAAGCCGCGAGCAAAGGGGAACAAGGCCAGCTCCTTGAGATAAACGGGCATCGGCACCTGGTTCAGGGGATGATCGGGGTCCTCCACGGGCAGGTCGTTGCCGCTGCGCGGCACCGGGTTCTGGATGCTGAACAAAAAGCGCGTCAAAGCGGCGTCGCCGGTGATCAGTGACATCCGGGCGATGCGTTCGTCGGTGCTCAGGGCGGACCTGGCGGCGTCGGGAAACAGCACGCCGCCGAACTCGCGCAGCAGCTGCCCGAAGGCGACGGCCATGGGTCGGTCCGGCGCGGGCATCCCGGGAACGGGCTTGTCATCCTCCACCAGCAGGGTCCCTGACTCCGTGTCATACCAGCCGCCGAGCTGGCGTGCGAGGACCGCCGCCTGCAGAGGCAGGGGATCCACGGGCTTCTCAATCCATCCCAGCGCCGTCAGGGCCAGCGCGAACTTCGGGCCGTCGTCCCCGGGCTGCTGAAGCCGCAGCCAGCGCAGGATCGCCTTTTCCACATTTTCACGGCTCGCTCCCGTGGTGGGAATGGGCAGGGCCTTGAGGTTGCGGAACTTCATCAGGTCCACGCCAAGCCCGACAAAGTCCGGAGGCGCGTCCTCAGGGGCCGGTGCGGGCTCAAGCTTCGCAACGCCCTTCATGCCGAGCGTGCCGAGCTTCTGCAGCAGCTGGGAGTTTTCATCCTGAAGCGCACCCACCTGTCCCTGCAGGTATTCCACCTGGCCTTCAAGGATGGTGATCTGCCTGCGCAGGCCGTCGGCCGACTCCGGTTCCGTGACGACCTCGGCCGCCGCAGGTGACGGCACTTTTCGTTGGGAAAGCAGCAGCCCTGCGGCCAGGCCTGCGGCAAGCAGGAGGACGAGCAGGAGGGCGGGGGAGGCTTTCATGGTGGGGACGGCCCGCCATGATGCCGGGCCCGCCGGCGCCGTCCAGGAGCCAGTGGCAGATTCTGTCTCCCTCCTTGCAAGGCAGGAACGAGCGCCTACTGTCGCGCCCGCATGTCCGCCCGAAAAATTCCCGTCCTCGCCCTGATCGCGGTTTTGTCTGCATGGATGACCGCCGGGGTGG
Organism: uncultured Prosthecobacter sp.; assembly: GCA_964642905.1. GTDB lineage: Bacteria > Verrucomicrobiota > Verrucomicrobiia > Verrucomicrobiales > Verrucomicrobiaceae > Prosthecobacter. The sequence goes on along the minus strand of CAZXPU010000102.1, from coordinate 19,000 downwards.
CGGCGCAGGACGCGCGGCCTGCTGTCGCGCCTGCGGCGGCGGCAGCGGCCGCCGCTCCATCGCCCGCTGACAATCCCTATGCCGCCGCGCTGACGCTGGACGGCTTTGTCGAACGAACGGGCGTGATGGCCTATCCCTTGATCGGCCTGTCGATGGTCACGGCCTTTTTCATCGTGCTGTTTTCCTTCACTGTCAGGCAGGGCACGGTGGTGAGCGACGCCTTCATGAACTCGGCGGACGCCCTGATCCGCAAGCAGGACTACCTGGGCCTGCTCGCCGTCTGCAACCGGCGCAATGAATGCATCGCGCGCATCACCGCCAAGACGCTGGACTTCGCCACGCGCAACCCCACCGCCAGCTTTGAGGAGGTGAAGGAGGTCACGGAGGCCGAGGGCAACCGCCAGTCCAGCCTGCTGCTGGCACGCATCGCCTACCTTGGGGACGTGGGGGCGGTGGCGCCGATGCTCGGCCTGCTCGGAACCACCCTGGGCATGATCACGACCTTCCACGAAATCTCCAACACCCAGTATGGCGGCAGCAACCAGCTCGGGCTGGCCCAGGGCGTCTCCGAGGCGCTGCTCTGCACGGCCTCCGGACTGGTCATCGGCATCCCGGCCCTCATCTTTTACGCGATCTTCCGCGGCAAGGTGAACCGTCTCATTTCGGAGATGGAGGCCGCCACCACCCACATCATGGCCCTGCTGGCCGTCCAGTACAAGCGCGCCGCACGCGCCGCCGCCGGACGTCCGGAGTGAGCCACCGACTGAAGCGCCATGAACTTCCGCAAACAACATTCCATCGAGCCCACGCCGATGCAGCTCGCGCCGCTGGTGGACGTGCTGTTCCTGCTGGTGATCTTCTTCGCCGTGACCTCGCATTACGCGAAGAACGAGCAGGTGATGGACATCAGCGTGCCCGCCGCCGACGAGGGCAAGGAGAAGGAGTCGCGCAACGTCGGGGAGATCATCATCAACATCAAGACCCAGGGTGAGATCATCGTGAACGGCCAGGAGCTTTCCGAGGACGAACTGCTCGTGAAGCTGAAGAACATCGTCGCGGTTTACAAGGACCAGGCGGTGATCCTTCGCGGCGACGAGGTGGCGGACTACAAGTTCGTGGTCAACGTGCTGAACATCTGCCAGAAGGCCGGCATCTGGAACATCGCCTTCGCCACCCGCAGGCCTGAGGCGGCTGACGCCTCCAAAAAGCCGTGAAGTGACATGATCACCGCCACTTCCCAGACGCCCATGTTTCGTCCCCTGAACACCCTGTCGCTGGCCGCCCTGGCCATGCTGGTCCTTGCCTCCGGCCCCGGCGTGCTGACCGCGCAGAACGCGCCAAGGGCCGTTCCCGTGGAAGACGACGAACGCCCCGTGCCCAAGGCCATCCCCGTGGGGGGAGGGGAAACCCGTCCCGCCCAGCCTGCGCGCCCGCGGGGGCCTGATGAAGATCTTTTTGACTACGCCACGCTCGCCTATGACCGCGGAGAGTGGAGCATGGCCTCACAGTCCTACGGACAGTACCTGCAGACCTACCCTTCGGGCCGCCACGTTCCGGCCTCGCTGTTTCGCATCGGAGAGTGCTACATGAAGCTGGATCAGCTCAAGGTGGCGGAAACCTACTATGAAGAAGTGGTGAACCGCTATCCGAACAGCGAGGGCGCCCCGTCGGCCGCTTATCGTCTGGGCGCCATTCGCTTCAATGCCCGTGACTTTGACCAGTCGGCCCGCCTTTTTGCCCTGTGCGAATCCAAGAGCCCCCTGCCGCAGGTCAGGCTGGCGGCCAGCTTCAACAAGGCCCGGGCCTATCAGATGCTTGGCGACACCAAACGGCAGTCGGCCGCGCTGAACGCCGTGCTGGCGGTGAAGACGGACAATCCCTACCGCGAGGCGACCTTGCTGAGCCTGGGCACCCTTTACCTGGCCGAGGACAAGAAGGCGGAGGCGCTGCCGCTCTTCACGGAGCTTCTACAGTCCAGCAAGGACAACGCCATCGTCTCCGAGGCGGCCGTGAAGGCTGCGGTGCTCCAGGCCGAGCTGGGCAGGCCGGAGGAGGCCGTGCCGCTTTTCGAACGCGCGCTGAAGCTCCCTGAAACCAGCGCGCCCAACCGTGGCATCGCCCTGGTCGGCGTCGTTCAGGCGCTGTTTGCCAAGGGCGACTACGACGGTGTCATCAACAACTACAACGCCAACGCCGGCGTGCTGCCCGAAGGGGACACGAGGCCGAAGATGCTGCTCATGGTCGGCAACGCCTTCCGCATGAAAAAAAGCTATGCGCGCGCCGTCGAGACCTACCTCATGGTCGAGCAGGGCTCCGCAGGCACCGAGGCGGCGTTTGAGGCCGGTTACTGGAAGCTTTACTGCTTTTATCTGCTCGATGACAAGGATCTGGCGGAGTTCGCCACCGGCTTCATCACGAAATACGCCGAAAGTCACGCCGATCATGAGCTTCTCAACCTGGCGCGCCTGATTCGAGCGGATCACTTCTTCAACCGCCAGAAGTATGCGGATGCCGCGGCCAGCTTTGCCGAGGTGAAGATTGAGAAACTGCCCGCCAAACTCCAGCCCGGCACGCTGTTCAACAAGGCCTGGGCCCTTGCCGAGGCTGCTCGTGCGCAGGACGCCATCCTGGCATTCACGCAGTTCATCAACGAGAACCGCGGCCATGAGCTCACCGCCAGGGCGCTTGCCCGCCGCGGCCTGGCCTATCGTGAGGCCAAGGACACGCTGAACGCCATGACTGACTTCAAGAAGGTCGCCGAGGAGCATCCAAACTCCGAGGCCGCCGAACTGGCCTATTTGCAGATGGGGTTGATCGCCTCCGAGCAGCGCGACTTCAAGGCGACCATCGCCGCCTTTGACCTTCTGGTGAACAAGTTTCCCAGAAGCCCCGCTGCAGCCCAGGCCTGGTTTGGCATCGGCCGCGCCCATTATTCACTGCAGCAGTGGGATGAGGCCGTGAAGGCGCTCACCAAGGCCGTCGACACCGACCGCAAGACCTACCTGGACCAGGCCAGTCAGATGATGATCCAGGCGCAGTATGTCCAGCAGAACGTCGAGGCGCTGAGCAAGGCGATCGATGACTACCGACGGGCCAATGCCGCTGGCAGCATCCCGCCCAACGTGCTCACCTGGCTCGGCCTGACCTACTACAACAAGAAAAACTATCCGCGTGCGGCCCAGTACCTCGCCATCGCCGCCACGCCGGACGCGCCGGAAAACACCGACCCGCGTGTCTGGAGCTACCTGGGAATGGCCTTTCTGGAGACCAAGGATTACGAGAGCAGCGTCAAGTCCACGGATCACTTTCTCAAAGTCACCCCGGACGGCGCACCCAAGGCCAGGGGGCTTCTCACCAAGGGCCGGGCGCTGCTTGGGCTAGGCAAGTTTGACGAGGCCGAGGCGGTCGTCCAGGAAGGCCTGGCCTTTGCCAAGGATGGAAAGCCGCAGGCCCTGCTGCTGATTCTGCAGGGAGACATTCTCATGGCCCTGGCGGACAAGCTCACCGCCTCCGGGCAGGGCGGTGCCGCCGGTTCAAAATACACGGCCGCAGCGGGCAAGTACATGATCCCCGCCCAGTTCTTTGACGATGACGAAATCACGCCCGAGTCCCTCGACAAGGCGGCGATTGCGCTGGAGAAGAGCGGTCAGTCCGCCAAGGCGGCCGAATTCCGCAAGCTGCTCAAGGACAAGTATCCGTCCCATTCACGCTGAGCCTTGCTCCCGGGCGGGCAGGATGAATGCGCCCTCGTCAGGCTGAAAAAGATGGAAAGAGCCACGTTTCAGGCAAGGTAGTCCTTCCTGGCGCCCTTCGTGTGATGCGCCTTTACCGAAGCATTCCCCCCATGTTTTCGACCCGATCCCCACTCCTGCTCCTGGGCGGCCTCCTGCTTCTGGAGACCGCGTCGGCCGCTCCCGTCGATCATCCCGGCAAGCCCCTGTATCAAAAGCTCTGTGCCGACTGCCATGGCGACCGCGGACAGGGTGTGGAGGACGAATACGACGAGCCGTTGACGGGTGAAAAAAGCATTGAGGCGCTCGCCCGTCAGATTGACCGCACGATGCCTGAGGATGATCCGGAAAAAACCACTTCCGAGGATTCCAGGCTCATCGCCCAGTATATTTACGCGGCCTTTTATTCACCCGAGGCCCAGGCGCGTTCCAATCCACCCGCCAAGGACCTTGCTCGCCTGACGATCGATCAGTTCCGCAACAGCGTCATGGATGTGGTCGGCCGTTTCCGAATGGGGCCCGGCTTTGACCGCCCCGTCGGGGCCGAGCAGGGGTTGAAGGCCACCTACCGCGGCGTCGAGCTGCCCAAGCCCGGCGAGAAGCCCGTGGACACCGTGCCGGACAAGGGCATCAAGGCCAAACGGCCTAACAAGACGATTGAAAAGGTGGAGCCCGTCATCGCCTTCCACTGGGGGCCTGACAGCCCGGTGAAGGAGACCCTGGAGGCCGAGCAGTTTCAGAACCGCTTCGACGGCTCCGTCATCGCCCGCGAAACGGGGCTTTATGAGTTTGCCGTGAAGACGGAAAACGGCTTCCGCCTCTGGATCAACGACACCGCCGACGGCGATGCGCTGATTGATGGCTGGGTGAGCGCCGGACCGGAGGTTCGCGAGGAAAAAAAGACGATTTATCTCGTCGGCGGACGCGCCTACCGGGTGGTGCTTGATCATTTCAAGTTCAAGGAGAAGTCCTCGTCCGTCGAGCTGTGGTGGAAGCCGCCGCATGGCGTCCGGGAGGTCATTCCGGCCAGCGCTCTGCGCACGGACCGGCCGCGCGAACTGATGATTGTCAGCAACGGCTTCCCCGCCGATGACAGCAGCGGAGGCTATCCGCGAGGCACCACGATCTCCAAGGCCTGGGACCAGGCGGTGACCGACGCCGCCATCGCCGCGGCCGAGCATGTGGTGGCCGGCATTGACGAACTTGCCCAGACCAAGCCCGGGGCTGCGGACCGCATGGAGAAGCTGCGCAAGTTTGCCGAGACCTTTGTCGAGACGGCCTTCCGCCGCCCTGTCGGTGACGATTTGAAGAAGCTGCTGATCGAGTCGCAGTTCAAGGCCGCGAAGACGCCGGAAACGGCGGTGAAGCGCGTGGTGATGCTGGCGCTCAAGTCGCCGCAGTTTCTCTATCCCGGCCTGCCCGGATCCGGCACGTCGGATGACTATGACACGGCGGCGAGGCTTGCGCTGACGCTTTGGGACTCCATTCCTGACAAGAAACTCCTGCAGGCGGCGGCCCAGGGCAGGCTGCGCACGCGCGACCAGGTTCGTGCCGAGGCCTCCCGCATGCTGACCGACGCGCGCGCGAAGGCCAAGCTGCACGGCTTCTTCCATCAGTGGCTGGAACTCGAACGCGCCGAGGCCATCAGCAAGGATCCCAAGGCCTTCCCCGACTTCACGCCGGAGCTGCTCGCCGACCTGCGCGAGTCCCTGTTCGAGTTCATTGATGAGGTTGTCTGGAGCGACAAGTCCGACTACCGCGAGCTCCTGCAGGCGGACTACCTCCTGCTCAACGAGCGTCTCGGCAGGTTCTACGGCAGGCCGGTCACCGGCGAGGCCTTCCAGCGCGTCGCCTTCGACCCGAAGCAGCGGGCCGGAGTGGTCACGCATCCCTACCTGCTTGCCTCGCTGGCCTATTCAAGGCAGTCCTCGCCGGTGCACCGCGGCGTCTTCCTCACGCGCAACATTGTCGGCATGTCGCTCAAGCCGCCGAAGAAGGCGGTGGTGTTTGAGGACAGCCACTTCAACCCGACGCTGACCATGCGTGAAAAGATCACGGAGCTCACCCGCAGCGGCGCCTGCATGAGCTGTCACAGCATGATCAACCCGCTTGGCTTCAGCCTGGAAAACTTCGACGCCGTGGGGCGCTGGCGCACGAAGGATAACAATAAGCCTGTCAATCCGGTGAGCGAGTTCACCACGCATGAGGGCCAGCTGGTCCGGCTCAGCGGCCCGCGTGACATCGTCAATTATGTCTCCGGCAACCCCGGTGGCCACCGCGCCTTCATCCGCCACCTTTTCCACCACCTGGTCAAGCAGGAGCCCGGCGCGTTTGGAGCCGCCACGCTCGACACGCTGCAGAAGGATTTTGCGGCGAACCAGTGCAGCATCAGGAAGCTGATGATTGAGATCGCCCTGGTGGCATCCGAGGTGAAGTGAGGCCTGCGCCGCAAGGCTTGACTCCCGTCTTCATCGAGAGGCCGTCGAGAAGACAAAAGGCCGGGCAGGCATGAACCTGGCCCGGCCTCTGCGAATGAGCCCTGCGGAGGGCCCGGCTTCAGGCGTTGTAGCCGGACTCGCCATGTTCGGCGAGGTCGAGCCCCTGGTTCTCCTGGTCGGAGTCAACGCGCAGGCCGAGGGTCATGGCGATGATCTTCAGCAGCACAAAGCTGACGATGCCGGAAAGCAGGATGGTGTAGAGCGACGCGAGCAGCTGGGTGACGAGCTGCCCGCCCATGGTCACGCCCTCGGCGTAGCCCATGCCGCCGAACGTGGGCGAGGCGAAGATGGCGACGAGCACCGTGCCGACGAAGCCGCCGACACCGTGCACGCCGAAAACATCCAGCGAGTCGTCATACTTGAAGGCCTGCTTCACCTTGGCGCAGAAGAACCAGCAGATCAGCGCGCTCAGGCTGCCGATGCAGACCGCCCCCACCGGGCCGACCTTGCCGGACGCGGGGGTGATGGCGGCCAGGCCGGCGATGGAGCCTGTGGCGATGCCCAGCGCGCTGGGCTTGCCGACCTTGATCTTCTCAATGAGCGACCAGACGACGCAGGCGGCGCTGGCGGAGAGGTGCGTGACCACCACGGTCATCGCAGCGCTGCCGTTGGCGGCCACCTGGCTGCCGCCGTTGAAGCCGAACCAGCCCACCCAGAGCATGCCGGCCCCGGCGATGGTGAAGGGCAGGTTGTGCGGCATCATCGGCGTGTGAGGATGGCCGCGGCGCGGGCCGACCATGATGCAGGCCACCAGGGCGGCGACGCCGGCGGTGATGTGCACCACGATGCCTCCTGCAAGGTCGATGACGTTGGTCAGGCCGAAGAACTCCATCTTGTGCCACACGCCCCAGCAGGTGGGCACATAGACGAGAAGGCTCCAGAGGATGCTGAAGACCATGATGGCGCTGAACTTCATGCGCTCCGCAAAGGCGCCGATGAAAAGCCCGGGTGTGATGAGAAAGAACATCATCTGGTAGGCGAACCAAAGCGGCTCCGGAATGTTGGGATAGGCCGCATAGATGGAGGCGGGAGTGACGCCCCTGAGGAAGGACTTGTCCCAGGTGCCGATGAAGCCGCTGTCGCCGGTGAAGCAGAGTGAGTAGCCGCAGGCGAGCCAGACCAGGCTGAGGACGGCTGTCAGCGCGAAGCATTGCATGAAGATGGACAGCACGTTCTTGGAGCGCACCAGCCCGGCGTAGAACAGGGCAAGGCCTGGGACCATCATGAACAGCACCAGGGCCGTGGAGGTGAGCAGCCAGGCGGTGTCCCCGCTCTGGATCGTGGACGGGGCCGTGTCGGCGGCATGCAACGACGAGGTGATGGAGGCACTGCAAAGCGCGGCGCACACCGTGAAAAACGGCATGCCGCCACGCCCGCGACGCAGGAGCGCAGGGTGGGTCATGGTGGGTTGGGAATGTGGTTGGTTGGCGGGGGCTGCGGTGGATGGCCTGCAGCACCCCGAATCGTCAAGTTGAAGCAGTTAACGTGCCAACTATTGGCACCATCTCCTTGCCGGGGGCTTGGGGTTCCAAAGGGGGGCTGGTGGGAGGAGGTCATTCGGGCTCTGGCAAATCCATTCCACTGCCAGGTTTTCACCCCTCGATGAGCGGGCGCAGCGTGCACCGGATTCAACGGGAGTGCCGATGAAAACACGCTGACACGCGTCCAGGCCAGCCTGTGTCCGGGGCTTTCCGGATCCTCGGCAGGCAAAGCCGTGGCGCAGGCGGGCGTCCGATCATGATTTGACGCAAGACGTATGCCCGGCAGACGTAGCCTAACCATCCCCCCCATGAAGCACCTCGACCGCCGCCAGTTTCTGAGAGATCTCGGCATTTCCGCCGCAGCCTTCCCGTTCCTTTCCGGCCTGCCCAGCATCACCGGTGCGCCTGCGCCGCAGAAGCGCCAGAGGCTGGTGATCATGTTTTCACCCAACGGCACTCTGCCGGGCGAGTTCTGGCCGGATCAGGAAGGTGGCGAATTCAGCTTCAAGTCGATCCTTCAGCCGCTCGAGCCCTTCAGGAAGCAGATGCTCATCCTGCACGGCATCGCCAACAAGGTTCGTGGTGACGGCGACAGCCACATGCGCGGCATGAGCTGCCTGCTGACCTGTGACGAGCTCATGAAGGGTAACATCATGGGCGGCGGTGGCAACCCGGCCGGGTGGGCCAGCAACATTTCCATCGACCAGGAGATCAAGAACTTCCTCCAGTCCCGCAAGGAGACCAAGACCCGCTTTGGCTCCCTGGAGTTCGGGGTTGCCGTGCCTGATCGTGCCGATCCCTGGACTCGCATGAGCTATGCCGGGCCCAACCAGCCCGTGGCTCCCATCGACGACCCGCACCAGGTGCTGAAAAAAGTCTATGGAAAGATGAAGGACAAGGAGAGCCTTGTCAGCATCCTGGATGACGTGCGCGAGGACCTGAAGCGCGTCTCCTCCAAGCTCAGCGCCCGTGACAAGGTGCTTCTGGACCAGCACATGACCCTGGTCCGCAGCCTGGAGCAGGATCTGGCCGAGGCTGACAAGGCTGGCAGCCTCATCCATCCCGTGCCGGCCGTCGACCCCAGCATTGAGCTGGTGAACGACAACACGCCGCAGATCAGCCGGGTCCAGATCGACCTGCTGGTCAACTCCCTCTCCAATGACATGGCCCGCGTGGCCACGCTCCAATACATGCGCAGCGTGGGCATGGCTCAGATGCGCTGGCTGGGGGTCGAGGAAGGGCATCACAGTCTTTCCCATGACCCGGACGACAAGAAGGACAGCTATGAGAAGCTGAGAAAGATCAACACGTGGTTCGCGGGTGAGTTTGCCTACCTGGCGAAGCGCCTGAGTGAAACCCCCGAGCCTGCCGGGGACGGGTCCATGCTCGACAACACCCTGCTGGTCTGGACGAACGAGCTGGGGAAGGGCAACACCCACACCCTGGACAACATCCCCTATGTAATGATCGGCGGCGGCTTTGGCTTCAAGATGGGGCGTAGCTTGAAGTTCGACAAGGCGGCCCACAACCGCCTTTGGATGTCCGTCGCTGGCGCGATGGGGCACGAGTTGAAAAGCTTCGGCAAGGCCGAATTGTGTGAAGGCGGAGCCCTGAACCTTGCCTAAAAGGTGGCTCTTCTCATATTTGAGAATCCGCGGTGATCCGAATGTCGAGATCGACTCGTGACAGCCTTCTCCGGGCACCTTGCAGCCATTTTGCCAAACCTTGGACCCAAAAGGTTAATCGGCTCATTTTCATGGGCTCAGGACATTAAGAAATCTTTCAGAGATTGGGTTATTAAATTTGCGTGCCATTGAGTTTTTTTTCTTGGCTAAAAAGGGCTGCTCGTGTTTACATCGTGTCTCCAACCTCACAAAGTGGCCAACCATCACTTCATCAACCAACCGTGCCGTGCCCGGTCAGACGACCTGTTGACGTCTTGCGTCTGGTGCTGTGACATTTTGTGTAACTCATTGAATATCAGGCGAGTATGAGAAGAGATAACCAACTTTTCGACATCGTGACAAACAGCCCCGCCGTTGATTCGGAATGGCGGATTTGTCGTGTTTTGCGCCCGTTGGTTAATTTTTCGATTAATCGATAATTTTTTCTCTTCCCGAAAAAACGCCCAATTTTTGATACAGGTTTTAATTCGAATTTTCTCCCTATGAACACCAGCAACCCGCACAAGCTTCGCCACGAATCCGTCTTCAGGCAGCTGCGTCGTCCTGTTTGGAAAAAGACGATTTCGTCCATCCTCCTTGTGCAGTTCGCTCTCTGGAGCGTGCAGATCCAGGGTGCCACGGGTAACTGGATCCTTGATAACAGCGGCAACTGGACCGGCACGCCTGCCAACTGGCAGGGGGGCATCATCCCCAATGCCGCCGGTGATTTTGCGATCTTCCGCAACAACCTCACGGGCAACCGCACGATTACCTTGAACGCCCCGATCACCCTGGGCGGGCTGCGTGTCGGTGACAGCCTTGGTGGCAGCACGCTCACTTTTGCCGGATCTGCGGTCAACACGTTGACCCTCAGCAGCGGCAGTGCGGACAATGCGGTGGTCAGTCAGTACAACAGTGCCACCACGACCTGGCAGGCCCCTCTCGTGCTGGGCAGCAACACGGATTTCAACATCCATGCGGGCACCTTTGATGTCACGGGGCCTTCCAATGCCCAGGTGCTGGTCAGCGGTTCGGGCAACATCATCAAGAACGGCGCGGGCACGCTCCGTCTGAATCTGGATGCCGCCACCGCTCCGGGCTACACTGGAAATTTCGTCGTCAACTTCGGCACTCTCAACATCGGTGGCGCGAATGGAGCTACCCCGACCACGCTGGGTTCCGGCACGGGCAGCATCATCCTCAACGGCTGGGCCCGTCAGGACCTGGCGATTTTCAGCCTGAACAACAATGGCGCGGCCACGGACGGCACCGTGACCTACTCGGGCAACAACAGCGTGATCATGCAGGGCGGCGCCCAGCTCAACGTTGACCGCAACTACATCGGCGCAGCCAATGACCGTGTCACCCACATCCTGAACAACCTTCAGTTCAACGGAGGCGTCCTGCGTGTGACCAGCGCTAACAGCCACTCGCTGCAGTTCAATGGCACCACCACGCTTTCCGGCCAGACCAACGTTCTGGAGCCGCTTGCCAACGTCACGGCAACACGTTCCAACCTGATCCTCAACGGTCCCATCGTTGATGGAGACGCCACCAGCAACCTGATCAAGGAGGGCGCCGGCCGCCTTGCCATCAACAGCAACAGCAATACTTATGGCGGCATCACCGTCGTGAAAAACGGCATCCTGCAGCTGGGGGCCGGGGCCAACCTTGGCGCTGGCAAAACTTACATCAACGGCGGTACCCTGTCGGTGCCTGACATGGCCACCCTGAATTCCCTGGTGGGCTCCGCCGGCGGGCTTGCCTTGGTGGGTCAGCTCGGCACCAGCCGCTACGCGCTGCCGGTGATCGGTTACAGCGGCAGTGCCGACATCAATTCAGCCAACCCGCTGGCTGTGGACGTGCCGGTGGCCGGCATGGTCCTGGGCATTGATGGCATTTCCGGAACCTCCAGCACCAACACTGCAAACATCGACCTCTCTCAGGTTGGCAGCGGCAGCAACCGTGTCTGGCTGGCCAACGTCATCGGTTTTGACCGCACCTACAACGGCAACATCCTTCCGAGCGGGGACAACACCATCCGCCTTTCCTCCCCATCGAACAACCTGATCCTGAGCGGGGCTGCCAACCAGCTGGGTGGCGCCTCCTCCACGGCCAATCTGATCTTCGGTCATGATATCAGCACGCCAATCAACTTTGTTACGGGAGCAACCATGACCAATGCCCAGGGCGGCACGGTGTCTGTGCGCAGCAACAACGCCCTGACGGGAACGGTGACGGTTCATCGCGGTATCATCGCCAACATCAACGGCTCTGTCACCACGCCGCTCGGCACCGGACCTGTGGTTGGCATGGGTGGCACGATCAACACGGACAACACCTCGGCGGCCCAGTTCGGCAACACGGACTTCCGTCTTTTTGGCGGCACCCTCCTGACTCTGGACAACAGCGCTGTCGCCACCGCGAACACTGACCGTCGCCTCCTTAACACCACCAACATCGATCTCACTTCCTCCACGCTCCGCCTTCTCGGTGACGGTGGCGCGGCAACCAGCTCGTCCCAGACTGTCAATTCGATCGATTATACCGGCGGCAGCACCATCAGCGTGGAAACCGACGGAACCACCGCCGCCCGTCTGACGACTCTGACCACCGGCACCTTGAACCGGGTGGCGCGCGGCACCTTGAACATTCGCAACACTTCCAACACCGCCACCACCTTTGGCTCGGGCACGGCAACCCAGAAGCTGGTCGTGACAACCGCCCCCACTCCCGTCAACGGAATGATCGGTGCGGACATCGTCCTCTGGGGCGGCGCCAACAGCAATGACGGTCAGGCCCCGCTCTTCGCCACCTACGACAGCAACGGTGTCAAGGCCGCCGCGTTCAACCTGACCAGCACTCTCGCGGGCGCCACCACCGCTTCCATCGTGGACTTCAACGCCACGGCCTACTCGGGCGCAGGCACGAGCATCCAGGCCCTGCGCATTCTCTCCACCGCCAACAGCCAGACCTTCAACGCTTCCAGCGCCATGACCCTTGGTGCGGCCGCCGGCGTGGGGCAGGGCGCTGGTCTCTTCCTCTCCCATACGGCGAACAACACCATCACTCACACCTCGAGCTTCAATTTTGGCAGCCAGGAAGGCCTGATCTACGCCTCCACCAACGGCGCTGCCAGCATCATTCTTCTTTCTGGCGTGCTTTCCGGCAGCAATGGCATCACGCGTTTCGGAGATGGCCTCCTTCGCCTTCAGGGCGTCAACACCTTCACGGGTCCGCTCACTCTGAACGCTGGTGAAACCCGACTGAACGCCATTGCCGCCGCAGGTGGCACGGCCACCGCGCCCAACGAGATCAACATTTATGGCGGCAGTCTTTTCCTGGAGGCCGCCAGCACACGTTATTATGCGAACGTCAACGTGTATGACAACGCCCGCTTCTCGAACGTCAACGTGGCGGCGACCGGCATCAACAACCTCTCCATCCAGCCTCGCTCGGGCAGCACGGAGCCCGTGGTGGTCAACACCACCGCCAACGGCGGCTCCAACGTCACGACGGTTTATGGAAGCCTGAACATGGCAGGCCCGGGTCAGTTCCACACGCCTCATGTCATTCAGATCAACGGCGGCCTGACAGGCACCGGCGAACTTCAGAAGTTTGGCAATGAGCGTATCATCCTGCTTGGCGACGCCTCAGGCTACAGCGCCAACATCACCTCCTACAGCAGCGCCCTGGTGAGCTACAATTCCTCCGCCTCGGCCAAGCCCTTCGGAACGGGGAACATTGTCCTCAACCCGGGGGCGGGCCTCACCCTCGCCGCCCCGACCAACATCAATGCCAGCCAGGTGACCATGAACTCGGATCTTGGAGGCATCTCCTACATCGGTCAGCTTTATGTGGCGGATCCTGCCTCGACCCTGCCTGGCTTTACGATCAATTCCTCCAGTTCCGCCTACAACGGAGCTTTCGGAGTCGGCGCGGTGGGCTTTGACATCGACATCGACCAGACGACCCTCTTTGGCGGCAACGCCTATCTCGGCGGGCCCAGTGGCTACACGGGTGTCTACACGGGCACCCTGACCCCTGCAGCGGCAGGTTATCTTCTGGGCGCCTCCCAGGGGGCCGTGCGCATCTCCAAGCCGCTCACGGGCAATGTCAATGCCATCCTCGGCATTTCCATGACAGGCACTTCCTCCCGCGCCGATGTGACTGTCAACAACAGCGGCGGCACCGTGGCCTATGACGTGCCGATGACCTACACGGGCAACACCATTCTGAACCCAGGTACTACGCTCCGCATCAGCGCCAAAAACGCCCTTGTCGGCACGGGAGACGTGGTCTTCGCCGGTGGTCAGCTGCGCGCTGATCCTGCGAGCGCCCAGCTCAGGATGCTTCCGACCACGGTGATGACGAACAACGTCACCATGACCGCTGACACTCTGATCCAGATGGAGAACTCGGCCTACGACTTCCGCATCAGCGGCAACATCCGCCTCGGCCCAGGCTCCACTGGCATGGTTCGCGGCTTCAATGTCGGCGTGGACCAGCCGGGTGGTGCGCAGAACAACGCTGGTATGGTCTACCTTGACGGCGGTATCTCCGACGGGGCAGGTGGTTCCTTGAACCAGTTCAACAAGATCGGCCCCGGCACGGTCTTTTTCACCGGAAACAACACCTACACCGGTGCCACGACCATCTCGCAGGGCTTGATTGGTGTGAATGGCGACGCCGACTGGGGCGCCTCCACCGGCGCGATCAACATTCCTGGCGGCGGTATCGCCGTCTGGGAAAACTCCTTCACCACCAACCGCAACTATTCGATTCATGGCGGCAACGCCTACTTTGACATTGGTCCGGGCCTGAGCCTGACCCAGGCATCCACCAGCACCATGGACGGCACCAGCTTCCTGATGAAGAGGGGTCTTGGCACCATGGTTCTGAATGGCAGCAACAGCCAGACGGGACTGTTCCTGGCTGACGGTGTTCTCCAGGTGAACGCGCAGGAATCCCTGGGCAACCCGGCTGAAAGCGGCGGCACCTCGATTCAGTTCAGTGGTGATCAGACCCTGGGTGGAGCAGGCGCGGGAACGCGTTACACGGGCGGCACCCTTCGTTTGAATTTCACAGGTGCCACCAACCGCGGCATTGCTTTTAACAACAATTCCAACACCGCATTCAGTGGCGGCATTGACGTCACCGGAACCAACATCTTCACCATCAACGGAGTCATCTCCCAGGGCACGGAATTTGACACCGCCTTCAAGACGGGGCCTGGCACCCTTTTCACCACCGGTGCCAATACCTGGCGCTCCCTCGCCATGACCAATGGCCGTCTGCAGTTCAACAACAGCACGCCGTGGGCCAACAGCACCGCAACGGCCACGGATGTCACCACTCTTGAAATGCTTGGCGGCACCATCCATGCCCAGGTGACTGGGTCAAACATCAGCCTGACGAACCTGGCCAGCACCACCACCTACAACTACGGAGGTGGCATGCATCTCCGGCTTGAAGGCAACGCCACTCTCTCCGCGGAGCTTGCCGCTGACAACCTGCTTCGTCAGAACCAGGGCACCCTGGTGATCGAAACGGGCGCCACCACGACCCTTGGCGTTGCCGGGGCCAACGCCGGCCGTGTGGTGACCGTGAACGCCATCGCCGCCAACCTGGCCCGCGCCTCGGCCCTGAACAACGGCATCTTCGCTCCGCACCTTCTTGGCGCGGACCCCTCCGGCAATGCCTTCTTCCTTGAGAACGATGCCACGAACGGATTCAAGGCCTACACCGGTTCAACGCTGGCCAGCCTGGCGGGCGGCAACCCTTCTGCGATCGGTGACATCACCAGCGACCAGGTTCTCACCGGCTCCAACAGCATCTACGCCTTCCGCACCACGGCCGATGTCAGCGGCGGCACCCTGAGCATCCCGGCGGTGAACATGCTCAAGACCGGCGGCATTGCCATCAACGCCAGCAAGACCCTCAGCAGCAACCTGGTTTTCTCTCCTGAGGACACGACGGCAGCAACCTCGCTCACGGGAGCCTCCACAACGGTTGACAGCCCGACCGTGACTGTGGCCAGCACGACCGGCCTGGTTCCGGGCATGGCCGTTTTCGGAACCAACATCCGTGCCGGCACCACCATCCTGAGCATCAACAGCGCGACGGGCATCACCCTCAGCCAGACCGCGACCGCAACCGGATCGAGCCTCACTCTGAGCGCTCAGAACGGATCGGCAGCCGCTTCCGGTGAAGGCCTGCTCTATGTCAAGACCGGCGAGGTGGCGAACATCACCGGCAACGTCACCGCCAACCTTTTGACGAAGTTTGGTGCAGGCACCCTGGTTCTCAATGGCAGCAACATGGTGGCAGGCGACGTCAGCGTGCAGGACGGCACCCTGCGCCTGGCGAACAACAAGGCGCTGAGCCGCATGAACTCGGAGCTGAACATCAATGCGGGCGCCACGCTTGACCTTGCCGGCAACTTCATCGCCGTCGAAACCTTCGGTGGCAACAACCGTCAGGTCGCCCTTTCCAACGTTGGCGGCTCCATCACCAGCTCCTCTTCCGGAGCCACCCTGATGATGGCCAGCCCGATCTCCTCCGCCTACAACGGCACCCTGAACCTTGACATGAAGCTGGTGAAGGCGGGCGCGGGCGTGCTCACCATCAATGGTTTCTCGGCCTCCACACCGGATGCAGGCAACAACACCTACACGGGTGGCACGGACATTTACGGCACCAGCGCCGCCGTCATCGCCGGCGGTGCCACGACCAACGGCAGCGCCGCCGTCACCGTGGCCAGCACCCAGGGTCTTGCCGCAGGCATGATCATCACCGGCACGGGCATCAACGCCAACACCTACATCACGTCCATCACCGGTCCGACCACCTTCAACATCAGCCAGAACGCGACCGCCACCAACACCGGCCTCACCTTCACGAGCGTCGGCGGCCTGACGCTGAACAACGCCGCCTTTGGTCTGGGCGGCTACAACGGAGCCACCGCAGGTGACGTGAATCTCTACAGCGGCAACTTCAACCTGCTCTTCAGCAACGGCACCACCGGCGTCAACGGCACCCAGGGTCAGCAGTACAACAACCAGGTGATCAAGATCGGCCCCGAGGCCGGTGACGGCATCACCCTCAACGTCCGCGGCCCCGGCACGATCCTGGTCAACCAGGGCTTGGTCAGCAGCAACAGCACCTTTGGCCAGGGCAACATCATTCAGTTCGGCACCCTGAACATGACCAACACCACCTTGAACCTCGCCGGTGGCAGCCTTTACCGCCTGCGTGCTGCGGGACCGATCAACATCCTGGGATCTCAGGCGGCCTTCCAGTCCCAGACGGACGGCCCCTCCGGTGCCCTTGAACTCACGGGTGTCATTTCCGGCAACGGCGCCCTCACCAAGCTTGGCGACGGCACACTGCGTGGCATCATCATCAGCAACCCCTCCAACTCTTATGCAGGTGGCACGAACATCGTCGGCGGTGACGTCCAGGTGACGGCCACCACGGGTTCAGCCCTTGGCTCAGGTGCCATCCGAGTCTTCCCGGACGGCACCCTTCGCATCGCCGGCAACGGCAGCATCGACGGCAGCAAGCTCTCGGTGATGAGCCGTATCACCGCCATGGGCGCGGTGGTTCTGGATGACAACTTCAATCCGAGCGTCCTCAACTCTTCCAACTTCTCCAGCATTTACAACACCTCCCTGCAGCTGGGGCAGAGCTACTTCACGACCGCTCTCGACCTGGCCACCATCGCTGACGGACGCGCCTTCCTCGGAGCTGGCCTCTTCAATGAGTCTGCCTACATGGCAGCCACCCTTGGCGCCGGTCTGGCTGATTCCTGGAATCCCGGTGTCGGCGTTTACCGCATTGCTCCTGGCACCTCAAGCCTTGCTCTCCCCGGCGTCAACAACGTCCTGACCGGTACGAATTACCTTCAGGTCGGTCCGCGCCGTAACATGGTCGTCGGCACGGTCGTCAACGGCGGCAACGTCCTGGTGATCCGCAACTCCAACAACTTCACCGAAGGCACCCAGATCGCCTCGGGCGCCAGCGTCTACATTGAAACCGGCGGCCGCGCCTCGGGTGAAACTCCGCTCGGCACGGGTGCCATCGAGGTTTACGGTGAACTGCGTGTCCGTGGCGCCCAGGGCTCCCTTTGGAACGCCGCCACGTCATCCGCCTCCAATGCCATCAACCTTCGTCCGGGCGGCGTGATCCGCATGCACGATGCTGATGGCGCCATCGCCATCCCGTTCGTGGGCGCTGGTGGTCAGGGACGCTGGGGTGACAGTGTCGCCCTTGACCTGAACGGCGGTGCCTTCATCTACAATGGTGGAGCCAACATGCAGAGCGTTGAAACCATCGGCGCCATCACGGCCCGCAAGGGCGGCCAGCTGCAGGCTTTCAGGAACACCGGCGCCTCCGCCGCCCAGCTGAATGTCGGCGACATCAGCCGCGCCGAGCGCGGTGTCCTCACTCTTGCCTACAACAGCGGCTTCCTGGGCATCAACACCACCACACCTCTTTCCTATGAGCGCATCACGGCCGACACCATCGACGGCGCAGCCATCACCCGCGGCGGCACCACGCTGAACGGCTCGGGCGCCGTCAACGGCGGCATGGTGGCTCCGTGGATCGTTGACCGCACCACCAACAGCTTCGTGGGATATGATCCCACAAGCACCGCTGACACCGGCTTCCAGCCTCTCATCAGCAGCGCCACTCCTGGAGCAGGCCAGATTGCCTACAACAAGATCGCCTCTGGCGCCCTCACCGCCGGCGGGCTTGTCGCCGGTGACATTGCGGACATCACCACGGCCGCCAAGACGCTTGCGGACAATCCGACGCTTTACGCCATGCGTTCGAACCAGAACATCAGCGTGACCGGATCCGCCAACACCATCACCCTGAGCTCCGGAGGTCTGATTCTCACCGGCGGCACCTGGAACCCCTTCACCACGAACCTTGGCATCGTCAATCCGATGACCGTCAATTTCGGCAACGCTGGTGCAGGGGAGGCCTTCATCTACGTGGGTGCGGCCACCTCCGCCATGTATGCCAACATCAATGCGGCGCAGGGCCTGACCAAGTTCGGACCGAACCAGCTCAGCCTGCTCAGCATCAACCCCGGCATCGGCTCTGACGTGGTCATCAATGAAGGCACGCTGTATACCCGCGCGCCCTTCTCCGGCACCGGCACCGCTGTCGGTCAGGCCCTCAACAGCCAGAACGTGATCCTGAACGCAGGCACCCTCGTCGTTGAGCCTTTCATCGCCAATGCAGCCGGCACCTATTCCGAAATTGCCTCCGCCGTCCGCGCCCAGGCCTTGTTTGACAGTGACATCTTTGTGCGCGGCTCCGCCACCCTCGGCAACAACGGTCAGGCACAGTATGTTCAGATCTCCGACCTGACCATCGGCAACTCCGCCTCCGCCCCCGCCATGAATGGCAACGGTGTGATCTCCCTGAGCCTGCAGAGCGGCATCTGGGTCCGCGGCACGACCACGCTCAGCCCTGAGGCCAAGCTCAACGCCACCTTCAACGGCCTTGCCCAGTCCACCTTCGCCGGTCCGATCACCGGCACCGGAGCGGTCGAGAAGTTCGGCAACGGCACCGTCACCACGGTCGATGGCCCGCGCCTTGATATCACCTTT
>CAZXPU010000101.1:5034-20668 GCA_964642905.1 uncultured Prosthecobacter sp. | reverse complement strand
ACCGGGGAGGTGTTGAGGACGACGGCCACCTTGGATTCATTGGCGATGCGGATGGCATCGACGGCCGCCTCGAGGGGGATTTCCAGCTGCAGCAGAAGCGCCTTCGCCACGGCGATGCGGGCGCGCTGCATCTTGATGGAAGGACCGGTGAGGGCGCCGTTGGCCCCGGGGATGACGACGATCTGGTTTTCACCGGCCTGATCGACCGTGATGTAGGCGCAGCCGGTGACCCCGCGAATGGTGTTCAGGGCGCTGCAATTGACGCCCTCGCGGCGCAGGTGATTGCGGTAATCCCTGCCGTCCGGGTCGTCGCCGAGGTTGCCCAGGAACATGACCTGGGCGCCATGGCGGGCGGCGGCCAGCGCCTGGTTGCCGCCCTTGCCTCCGAAGCGTTTGACGAGATTCCTGGCCACGACGGTTTCCCCGGGGCTGGGCAAATGCTCCACCTGCGCAATGAGGTCCACATTGAGTGAACCGATCACGACGAGGTTGGCGGCGGAGGGTCGGGCCATGAGATTCAGAGAACGCTGGAAGGGAACCCAGCCTTCCCATGCCTGACACATTTGGCAAGCCTGCGGCGAAAAACTTTGCTCCCGCCCCTCCGCCCGGCCCGAACAATTTGGACGACGCGCAGGTCGTCCCTACCAGCCTGGTAGGGCACCGCTGCGTCGGGGCCGAAGATCCCGATCACGCGAGGCGACGTTGAGGGACTGCCACCTGTGTCACTCCCCAAGGCCCGCAACCAGGAGAGTCAGGCGACAACAGAAGCTTCGATGCTGTGGGATTGAAGGACCAATGACCAGGGAAGCCAATGACCAGGGAAGCCAATGACCAGGGAAGCCAATGACCAGGGAAGCCAATGACCAGGGAAATCCCAGCCTTCAAGCCGCCAAGTCCGCTTCGGCCTTTCAGGGAGTCACGCGCTTGGACCTGGTGTATGGCTGGCTTCAAGGGGTCTCGGGGCCATCTCAACACCCGCAGCCATCGGCAGCCCTGGGCATTGTCAGATGGGTCATTCCCCGGTCATTGAACCCTGGACATTGGGCGTTGGCCATCTGCTATCTTCAATCTTCAATCTTCAATCCGCCATCCACCACTCCCTCCCACCATTCGACTCAAGTCCCGGCTTTGCAGGAAGAACCGGTGCGCCGGACGCGTTGCTGGAGTTCTCATGAAGCCGACCCGTTCCCTGCTGCTGCTTGCGACCTGCCTTCTTGCAGGTCTTGCCGATCTTTCCGCCCGGCTTCCGAATGTGGTGTTCATCCTCGCGGATGACCTGGGGCCCGGGGACCTCGGCGCCTATGGGCAGACGAAGATCAAGACTCCGCACCTGGATCGCATGGCGGCGGAGGGCATGAAGCTGACCCGCCATTACTGCGGCAACGCCGTCTGCGCGCCGTCGCGCTCGGTGCTGATGACCGGCCTGCATCCCGGGCACACCTTCATCCGCGACAACCGCGGCACGGCCGACAACAAGGTCAAGACCCAGGGCGGCATCCCAACCACGGAGGGACAGCATCCGATTCCCGACGAAGCCAGGACGATGGCCGAGGTGATGCGCGACATCGGCCTTGCCACCGGTGGCTTCGGCAAGTGGGGCCTGGGCGGGCCGACCAGCAGCGGCGCACCCCTCAAGCAGGGATTTCAACGTTGGTTCGGCTACAACTGCCAAAGCGTGGCGCATAACTTCTACCCGGTCTATCTCTGGGATGATGACCGGACGATCGCCCTGAAAAATCCGGACTTCCCCGCGCACGACAGCTTCAAGCCGGGGGAGGATCCGACCCGTGAGGAAAGCTACCGGCGTTTCCAGGGGTCGGAGTACTCCGCCGATCTCATCGCCGAACAGGCGCGTCAGTTTGTGCGCAGGCACAAGGACGAGCCGTTCTTCCTCTACTGGCCGACGACGGTACCGCATGTGGCGCTGCAGGTGCCGGATGATTCATTGCGCGAGTATGTCGGCCAGTGGGACGATCCTCCCTATGCCGGGGGGCGAGGCTACATCCCGCACTTTCATCCCAAGGCCGCCTATGCGGCGATGATCACGCGCATGGATCGTGAGATCGGCAGCGTCATGGCTCTGGTGCAGGAGCTGGGGATCGATGAGGACACGATCTTTGTCTTTGTATCCGACAACGGCCCGCTCAACGGCACGCATGCGAAGCTGGCGGGCACGGACTGCGACTTCTTCAACTCCAATCAGGGCCTGCGCGACGGCAAGGGCACGCTCTATGAAGGCGGCATCCGCTCGCCTGGCATTGTGCGCTGGAAGGGCAGGATCAAGCCGGGGAGCGTTTCCGCACGAGTCACGGGATTTGAAGACTGGCTGCCGACGCTGGCGGAGCTGGCTGGGGCCAGGGACAAGGTTCCGGCCAGCCTGGATGGCATCAGCTTTGCGCCAACGCTGCTGGGCAAGGAACAGCCGGAGCGCGAGTTTTTGTATCGTGAATTCCCCGGCTACGGCGGCCAGGTCTGCGTGCAGATGGGCGGCTGGAAGCTCGTCAAAAACGGACTCTCGGGTCGCAAGTTCAAGGGCAAGCCGTCAACGCCGACCACCGAGCTTTACGATCTGGCGACGGATGAAAAGGAAACCCGGAACGTGGCGGCGGAGCACCCGGAGATCGTGGCCAGGCTGGAGGCGGTGATCGCGGCCCAGCATGTCCGCAGCAGCGACTTCCCCATGGCGGCGCTGGACAAGTGAGGCGTGAGTTTGGTCACGACGGGCGGTCCGCCGAGGCCGCCTCCAGCTCCCAGGCTTCCAGCTCGCGCAGCCTGGCCGTCAGGACGTCCCGTGTTTTCTTCACCGCATACCTGCCCAGCGGCAGGCGCAGGGGAGCCTGACCGGACTGGACCATCCGGACAATGACCTCGGCGGCCAGTTCCGGATCGCCGGGCTGGGTGCCGTCGATCTTCTTCAGATACCCGGCAAATTTTCCGACGGTTGCCTCATACTCAGGAAGCCCTGGCACCTGTTCCAGCCCGCGGCTGATGAACTGGGTTCGAAAAGGGCCGGGCTGAATCAGGGTGACCTTGAGGCCATGGGGGCGGAGTTCAGCCGCCAGGCTTTCGTGCAGCGATTCGACCGCTGCCTTGGCGGCTCCGTAGATGCCGAAGCCCGGGTAGTTGGAGATGGCGGAGGCGGCGCTGACGGTGACGATGTGACCGGCCTTCTGCGGGCGCAAAACGGGCAGGGTGGCGCGGATGACATTCAGAGTGCCGAAGAAGTTGGTTTCAAAGTTTCGACGTGCCTGATCGTCGGTGCATTCCTCCACAGCTCCGAGCAGTCCATAACCCGCGTTGTTGACGATGACATCCAGCCTGCCCGTGAATGCGGCGGCTTCAGAGACCGCCTGCGACACCGCTGCGGCGTGGGTGATGTCCAGAGGCAGCGCCAGGCATCGACCCGCTCCCAGGTGTGCCAGAATCTCCAGGTTCTCGGCGCGTCTTGCCGTGGCGATGACAGAATCTCCGGCGAGCAGGGCGGCTTCGGCGATGCTGCGGCCGAAACCTGAGGAGCAGCCGGTGATGAACCAGGTTCGTGGATGGGACATGCCCTCGTTACGAACGCAGGACGTCTCCGGGCATGGGAAAGCGTGTCAAAGCATCAGCTCCAGCAGCCTGGCTCGAATCTGATCCTTCCATTTGCCCAGGTAGGCCAGCCTGGCCTGGAGCGATTGCAGGTCGGCCCAGCCGGCGCTGTCTCCGGCGGCGATGCGGTCATCACAGTCCGGCAGGCGGGATTCAAGCGTCTGCCATTCATCCTCAATCGCCGTGCCCAGTTCCTCCAGGGATTCGCGCAGGCGCAGTTCCTCTGAGGCAAGAAGTGCTTTGGCAAGGGCGCTGGAGGCGGCCTGTTTGCGGGCCAGAAAGGCCTGGGTCTGCTGGAGCAGCGGCCCGAGCTTTTCAAACAGGCTCATGAGGCCCGCATCCAGCGGGATGGCGCGCCAGCCAAGGCCGGACTGTAGGTCGAGCAGGTGTTTCAGCCGGGTGACGGGATTCCTCAGGATTTCGAGGGCGGCATTGAGCCCCGCGCTCGCCTGGTCGCTGCCGCCAGCCTGGTCGGGATGCGCAAGCCGGGTGGCGGCGAGGTAGGCTTCATCGAGCGCCGCCAGGTCCAGCGCCGCCTGGGGCTTGAGTCCGAGGAGCTGGAAGCAGTCCTGCATGGCGGGTCAGGCCGAGAAGCTTTCGCCGCAGGAGCAGGTGACGACGGCGTTCGGGTTCTTCACCTTGAAGCCGCCCTGCTGCAGGTCGTCGCTGTAATCCAGCTCCGAGCCGGTGACAAAGAGGGCGCTCTTGGGATCGATGACGACGCGCACCGCGTTGGACAAAACCAGGATGTCGCGGCTGGCCGGCCCATCGACCAGGTCCATCTTGTATTGCAGGCCGGAACAGCCACCGCCGACGACGGCCACGCGCAGGGCGCCATGCTCGCCACGTCCCTGTTTGGTGAGCAGGCTGGTGAGCTTGGCGGCGGCGTTGGGCATCACCTTGATCAGCTTTTCATTGCCAATCTTGTAGGCAGGGGCGGCGGGTGCTGGAGAGGTTGCGGACATCGGTGAGGGGTTACGTTTCAAGCCTTCGCCTGAGCCGCCAGCCATTGCTCAAAGGCGGCCTTGGGGGCCTTGTATTTGGCGCCACAACGGGGGCAGGTGAGCTCGGCGTGGCCGTCTTCGAAGATGTAGTCCTGGTCCTCCTTGCTCAGGCGGCTGAGCATCGGGAACATGCGGTCCAGGGTGCAGCCGCATTCGAGGCGGCAGGCGCGGGTTTCCAGGAGCGAGAGCTGCTCCGCCTTGTCGAGTTCGGGCAGGTCCTCCCCGCGCAGGCCGTTGAGCCATTCCAGGTCGGCGTCGGGCTCGGCGGAGATCTGGACGAAGTCCTCGTCCGGCAACCGGAAATAACGCGTGGGGCGCTGCTCGCTCTGGGTGTAAAACTGCTCGATGGCGTGCAGCATGTCGGTGCCGGAGAACTCGATCATGCTCTGGCGCGCTGGCTGGTTAGGCCGGCTGGTCTGGGCGATGAGCAGGGACTTGCCCATGTCCTTGACGTCGTCGCTGAAGAGGCGGCCGGTGACGTTGGCGACCGGGTAGCCGCCGCCGGTGACAAAGAGGTTCAGCATCGGGTCCTGGAGGTGGATGGTCCAGGCGCAGCGTTCGTCGTGGGGCCGGGAGGCCAGGTGCAGGGAGACGGCCGCCAGCGTCTCCTTGAGCATCGTGTCGAGCTTCTCCTCATGCTGGAGGCCGTGCTGCATGAGGTGCAGGTAGTAGTCCATGTAGAGGTCGGTGAAGCGACCGCGGACAAGCAGGCAGTTTCTGCCCCTGACGAAGTAGGAGCGGAGCTCGATGATGGCGGGACCGTTGTCTGACATGGCTGGCGTGATGGGGAAAAAACAAAGGGCGGAGGGCTGCATGGTGGCATGCCCTCCGCCCCGTGGGAGGTGATCAGAGGGGCTTGATGGAGATGTCCTTGTAGAACGTCACGCTTTTCGGGTCATGGCCCTGGATGGCGATGGTGCCTTCGCTGAGCTTGCGGCCGGGCATGTTGTGCAGCTCCTTGGCGGGATCCCAGCCTTCGGGCTCGGTGAACTCCACGGTGGTTTCGCCGTTGACCTTGAGGGTGATGTGCCTGCCTTCGACGCGGATGACGTAGTCGAACCATTCGTTATCCTTGCTCGGTGCGGCGGGAACCTTGATGTGCTTGCCGCCCTTGGGCTCGGCCTGGCCTTCCTTGAGCGCCAGGATGTTGATCACGCCGTAAAGGCTGCCGGTCTTCTTCGGGTCGGTGTGGGTGCTGTTCACCTGGCACTCGTAACCGATGTCGGGCCAGCCGGTGGCCTGGAACTTCGTGTGGAAATACACGCCGCCGTTGCCGCCTTCGGTGGTCTTGACCTTGAGCCTGAGCTCGAAGTTCTTGAAGCTGGCGTTGCCGTCGGCGCCGACATAAAACAGGTGGGCGCGACCGCCGGCGACCTTGAGCTCGCCGTTTTCCACGGTGAACACGCCGGGGACTTCATCGTTGGACTTCCAGCCGCTGAGGTCCTTGCCGTTGAACAGGGAGATCCAGCCGTCGTTGTCCGCAGCCGGGGCCGTGGCGGTGATCAGGGCGGCCACGAGGGCCAGGAGGGGTTGGTACAGTTTCATGGAGGCGGCGCAGATACATGGGAGGTCGCGGCTTGTCCAGTGTCGGACGCGGGTGGTCCGGGCATGAAAAAGCCCCGGAATCCGGGGGACTCCGGGGCGGGGAGGGGGGCTGGGATCAGAAGCGGATCCTGGCTCCGAGATAGGCGCCGGTGTCGAGGGCCGGGAAGCCGGGGATTTCCTCATACTGCTCGCCGAGCAGGTTCTCGATGCGGCCGTAGAGTTCGAAGTTGCGGCACACCTTCCAACTGGCGCTCAGGCGGACGTTGAGGAAGTCCTCCACATCACGCTGGGCGAAGGTCTGGGGATCAAAGTCCTCGCGGTCGATGACATACACGGCGCTGAGGCTGACGCTGACATCGCGATGCGGGCGCAGGGTGACTCCGCCGCTCAGCGAATGGCTCGGACGACGGACGAGCCGCGTGTTGCTGGTGTCGTCGCGGGCCTCCAGCCAGGTGTGGTTGAAGTCCAGGCTGAAGGCGTTGCAGGGCGTCCAGACAAGGCCGGATTCGACGCCCTGGGTGGTCGCCTCGCCCACGGCCTGGGGCACGAAGGCCGGCGGCGGATACTGGTAGGTATCGTGGATGTCGTTGCGGAAGCCGGTGGCGTGCAGGACCAGGCGGTTGCCGAACCAAGGTTGCTCAAGGCCGATCTCGTAACCGCGGCTGCGCTCGGGTTTCACGAGGAAGGGGTTGCCGAAGAACACCGGGGTGATGTCCTGCGGGGTGGGCGGCGTGCAGGCGGTGCCGTAGTTGGCATGCAGAAGTGTGCGCAGCCCGGGAACCCGGTAGCTCAGCCCGGCGCGCCAGGTGAAGGCGTCGTCGAAGTCCGAGTAGGCGTCGAAACGTCCGCCCGTGACCAGGTTCAGCCCGGGCAGGATCTCGAGCTGGCTTTGCAGGTAGAGCGCCCAGTTGGTCTGGTTCTGGTCGATGTCCACCACGCCGGTGTTGTCATTGAAGCGCGTGTGGTTCTGATCCTGGAACCAGGCGCCGCCGGTGAGCGTCCAGCGGTCCGTGACCTTCACCACGTTCTGGTATTCCAGCCAGTCGTTGTTTGATGTCACGCGGTTGTTCACCTGGAAGAAGCCGGTGAAGCCGCTGGCAACCTGCCGGAACTGGCTGTGCGAGTAGGTGAGCGACTGCTGCCAGCGATCGTTCACGTCCCAGACAAGGCGCGGCGACACGCTCCAGAACTCCGTCAGCAGGCGGTCATCGGGGTCGTTGGCAAAGCGGGTGCCGGGAACGCCGACCTCCGCCGTGTAATAGCGGGTGTCGAGGTCGAACCGGAGTCCGTCGGCGATCTGGTAGCCGAGGCGGCCTGCGAGGTTGGACTGCTCAAACCCGCTGTTGACGCGCTGGCCCTGGATGTCCGTGCGGCTGGCTTCCAAGGCCCAGTCGAGGTCTCCGGCGGCGCCGAGGGTGCTGATGCCCTCGCGGAAGGTGCCGTAGCTGCCGGCTTCAAAGAAGGTGGTGGTCTCCGGCTTCTCCAGACCGCGTCCGCTGCGGGTGATGACGTTGATCACGCCGCCCATGGTCCGGCCTCCGTAAAGGCTGGCGGCAGGACCGCGCAGCACCTCCACGCGCTCCACGTTGTCGAGTGCCATGGTTTCGAGGTTGAACGAGCCCGCGAGGTTGTAGGGCACGGGTCGTCCGTCGATGAGCAGCATGGTGTCCTTGGTGGACGTGCCGCGGGTGAGCACGGTGGCCACGTTGCCGGTGATGCCGGGGTTCACCAGCGTCATGCCCGGCACGCTGCGCAGGGCGTCCGGCAGCATCCGGAACTGCTTGTCCTCGATCTCCTGCCGCGTGATGACCGTGATGCTTGAGGCGGTTCTGGCGGCCTCGGTAGGCGTCTTGGTGGCGGTGACCACCGTGGCAGGAAGCTCCTGCGGCCGATGGGTTTCTGAGTCCTTGTTTTTTTGGATTTCAGGGGCCTGGGCGAGGAGCACGGGGCTCCCGCACAAGCTGATGCCTGAGAGGGCGGCAAAAGCCGTCTGCAGGCGCGAATTGCGTCGTTTCATGTTGTCTTGCTTGATCTGGCAAGAACGAACACCCGCACCGGCGGCGTCCTTTGGCTGAGACGGCGGCGCGGGAAGGTCGGTCCCACCCTTCATTGTTGCGATGAAGTTTGTCCCCGCGTTCCTCCATCCGGAGGGGCGGGAGTGAGCGTTTCGCAGCGAGATATTCGGACTCCGGGTTTGTGCGTGGAGAAAACCACGCGCCTTTCCAGCTCGCCTTCACCGGGAGCGAACTCCCGATTGGCTTCACCCGTGCGACATCACTGCCGGACGCGTTGCTGGATTGTGACCCGATACCGCAGCGCCACTGTGACCGGTTCTCACGGTCTTCCCTGCATCTGCAAAACGGCTGCCGGCACCGCTCATCACGGCACCGGACGAATAAAGAAAACGTGCCGCCAGAAGGTGCCACGCCATGGCAAGGTTATGAACCTGCCTCCCAGGGAAGGCAAGGACGGGCTGAAGGTTGACCGGGAAAGGGCAGGGAAGGGGCGCGAAATCAGGCTTGCCAGGCATTGCCGGAGCGTTTCATACTGCCTGTCTGATGCCTTCCGACCCCCAGTCCATCGCCGCCGCGGTCATCGTCCTGGTGACGGTTCTCGCCTTTGTCTGGCGGGCGGTTTCCAGGGGCGGCAGGCAAGGTTGCGGTGGCGCCTGCGGCTGCGACCTGAAACCGCATTCGAAACCCGGGGTGAAAACTCCTGGAAGCCCGTAAAATCAAGGCTCCGGCGACTTTGTGAAATTTTTCACAAATAAACCTTGCCTCTCCCGGTCCCGCTGCTAAAAACCCCGCCCGCAACCTTCCCGCCCTAATCAAACGTATGGCATTGACCACCTCCGCTGACTTTCTTTTGCCGATGCTCGCGAACGTGAGCCCCAAGGCTGCGGAGATGGGCTTGTTCAGCTTCCTGACCAACTCGGTCATCGTCGCGCTGTGCGTGCTCGGCATTGTGTTCTTCTTCTCCAAGAAGGCGACCACCAACATGACCCTGGTGCCGCACAAGGCTCAGAACCTTTTCGAATTCCTCGTGGAGTTCCTTTATGGCCGCGTGGAAGGCATCGTCGGCACCAAGCAGGCCAAGCTGGCCTTCCCGCTTCTGGGCACCCTGTTCATCTACATCCTCACCTCCAACTGGTTTGGCCTGATCCCCGGCGTGGGCACCATCGGCTTTGGTCATGCGACCGGTCCCCTCAGCATCAGTGAGGCGCACAATCCGCTTCTGCGTCCGCCGACGGCTGACCTGAACGCCACCCTGGCCCTGGCGGTTTCCGCTTTCGTTGTCTGGCTGGTTCTCACCATCAAGGAAATCGGCATCTGGGGCTTCATCGTCCACACCTTCGGCCCCAAGGGCGGCTTGAAAGGCCTGATGGGCCTGGTGGTCGGCGCCGTGTTCCTCTTCGTGGGTGTCATTGAAATCGTCTCCATCGTCCTGCGCCCGATGACACTCTCGGTGCGACTCTATGGCAACATCTTCGCAGGTGAAAGCGTGCTGCACACCCTCGGTGGTCTGCTCGACAAGGCCGGTCAGCCCTGGAGCATGATCGGCAGCGTGCTGTTCCCGTTCCCCTTCTACTTCATGGAGCTGCTCGTCG
This sequence comes from uncultured Prosthecobacter sp., assembly GCA_964642905.1. Classification (GTDB taxonomy): domain Bacteria; phylum Verrucomicrobiota; class Verrucomicrobiia; order Verrucomicrobiales; family Verrucomicrobiaceae; genus Prosthecobacter. The sequence goes on along the minus strand of CAZXPU010000101.1, from coordinate 10,924 downwards.
GCCTGCTTCAGGCCATCGTGTTCACCCTGCTGTGCTCCGTTTACATCCAGCTCTCCACCACCCATGACGACCACGGTCATGAGGAGGGCGATCATCACCACTGATTCCGAACCCTTTGTCCGCAGGACCATGCGCAACGCGTGGATGCGGCCGAAACAACAACACCCAACAGAACCTAACCCTATGACAATGGAACTCATCTCGATGGCCGCCGAAGGCGCCGCCGCCGCTGCTTCTTCCGGCATCGCCGGTAACATCACCCAGGCCGTTGGTGGCGCTGGCGCCGCCATCGGCGTGGGCCTCATCGGCTCCAAGGCCGTGGAAGCCGTCGGTCGCAACCCCGGCGCTTTCGGCAACATCCTGACCCTCGGCATTATCGCCATGGCCCTCGCTGAAGGCCTCGGCATTCTTGCCTTCTTCGTCAGCAAGTAAGCCCTTCCTGCGTGCGGCGGGTTGAGTTCATCAACCCGCCGCCGCAACCCTCGTTTCCTTTCCTTACCGCCCCGCTTTCCTCCTTCCACGTTCACCTCAGTTTATGGAACTCCTCTCGCCCATGTTTGCTAAAATGGCCCCGGTGCTCGCTGCCGGTCAGGTGGACGAAATCGTGGAGAAGTTCGGCCTCGCCTGGCCGAAGTTCATCGCCCAGGTGCTGATCTTCGTGGCGGTGTACACCATTTTGAAGAAGTTCGCCTTCGGCCCCATCCTGGCCATGCTCGAACAGCGCCGCCAGCGCATCGCCGATGGCGAGGCCAAGCTCGAGAAGATCGCCCGCGATCTCGCCCAGGCTGAGAAAAACGCCAAGAACCTGCTCGACAAGGCCAATGACGACGCCGCTCGCCTGATCAAGGAAGCCGGCGACAGCGCCAAGTCCCTCGCTGAAAAGCGCCAGCAGGAGGCCATCCACGAGGCCAACCAGATCATCGCCAAGGCCCGCGAGGCTGCCCAGCTCGAACACGAGCAGCTCATGTCCCAGCTGAAGCGTGAGTTCGGCCGCATGGTTGCCGACGCCACCAGCCGCGTCACCGGCAAGGTCCTCAATTCCGACGACCAGAGCCGCATCAACCAGGAAACCGCCGCCCAGGTGTCCCTGTAATCCCTTTCGCTGAGAAATCCGAACCGCGCCTCAGTCCATGAAAATCAGCAAGGAAGTCCGCCGCACCTCACGCCAGCTCTTCAAGGCCTGCCTGAACAATGGCAGCCTCGATGAAAGCCGCGTGCGCCAGGTCGTGGCGAAGATTGCTGAGGCCAGGCCGCGTTCCTGCGTCGCCATCCTCAACAGCTTCTCCGCCCTCGTGAAGGCGGAGCTCGATCGCCAGCGCGCCCTGGTGGAAAGCGCCTCCTCCCTGACGCCTGACATCCAGGCCCAGCTGCAGAAGAGCCTTTCTGCCAAATACGGCCGCCCGCTCACTCTTGATTTCCAGGTCCGCCCCGAACTCCTCGGCGGCATCCGCGTCCGCGTCGGTTCCGATGTCTGGGACGGCAGCGTCAAAGCCCGTCTCGAATCCCTCAAGGCCTCCCTCGCCTGATCCTTTTTTTGTTAAACGTCCCTCTGCCTCCTCCTTTACCCCACTAGTCGAACCATGAGCAACATCCTCCAGGAGATCGAATCCCAAATCGCCGGACTCAAGACGGCGGTCACCAAGTCCAACGTCGGCGTTGTCCGCGAGATCGGTGACGGCGCCGCCAAGATCGAAGGCTTGAGCGATGTCATGCTCAACGAAATGATTGAGTTCCCCGGCGGCCTTTACGGCCTGGCCCTGAACCTCGAAGAAACCGAAGTCGGCTGCGTGCTTCTCGGTTCCGGCGAGCACATCAAGGCGGGCGACGAAGTGCGCACCACCGGCCGTCTCCTCTCCGTGCCGGTCGGCAAGGGCCTTCTGGGTCGCGTGGTCAGCACCCTCGGTGAAGCTCTCGACGGCAAAGGCCCCATCAAGGGCGACGCCCAGTATCCGGTTGAAAAGATCGCCCCTGGCATCATCACCCGTAAGTCCGTGTCCGTTCCCGTGCAGACCGGCATCATGAGCATCGACGCCATGATCCCGATCGGCCGCGGTCAGCGCGAGCTGATCATCGGTGACCGTGCCACCGGCAAGACCACCATCGCGGTCGACACCATCATCTCCCAGGCCAAGCAGAACAAGGCCGCCGAGCAGGGCAAGCTTCAGGGGCACAAGCCTCTCTACTGCATCTACGTCGCCATCGGTCAGAAGCAGTCCAACGTCGCCCGTGTCGTCAAGACCCTCGAGGAAGCCGGCGCGATGGAATACACCGTCATCGTCAACGCCTCCGCCTCCGACAGCGCGGTGAACCAGTACCTCGCCCCCTACACCGGCTGCGCCATCGGCGAGTGGTTCATGGACCAGGGCATGGACGCCCTCATCGTGTTCGACGACCTTTCCAAGCAGGCCGTGGCCTACCGTCAGGTCTCCCTCGTCCTGAAGCGCCCCTCCGGTCGTGAAGCCTATCCGGGCGACGTGTTCTATCTCCACAGCCGCCTGCTTGAGCGCTCCGCCCGCGTGAACGAAAACTACGGCGGTGGCTCCCTGACCGCCCTGCCGATCATCGAAACGCAGGCCGGCGACGTGTCCGCCTACATTCCGACCAACGTGATCTCCATCACCGACGGTCAGATCTTCCTCGAAACCGACCTCTTCTACCAGGGCATCCGCCCCGCCATCTCCGTCGGTCTGTCGGTGTCCCGCGTGGGTTCCGCCGCCCAGACCAAGGCCATCAAGAAGGTGTCCGGCACCACGAAGCTCGACCTCGCCCAGTTCCGCGAGCTCGCCGCTTTCGCCCAGTTCGGTTCCGACCTCGACGCCGCCACCAAGGCCAAGCTGGACCGCGGTGCCCGCATCGTGGAGCTGTTCAAGCAGCAGCAGTATCAGCCGAAGAGCCTGCCGGTCATGGTCATCAGCCTCTATGCCATGCAGAAGGGTTACTTCGACACCATCTCCGTCGATCGCGTGAAGGAGTTCCAGACCAAGCTGGAAACCTACCTTGAGGAGCGCAAGTCCTCCCTCCTTGAGAAGCTCGGCAATGAGAAGGCCCTCGACGGCGTCGAAGCCGACATCAAGGCCGCCCTCGACGACTTCAAGTCCGCCTGGAAGTAATTCTCCCGGTCCCCAGCCCCCAGATTTAAGCTCTCCGCTCCATGCCCTCCACCCGCGACATCCGCCGCCGAATCAAATCGGTCAAGAACACGGCCCAGATCACCAAGGCCATGCAGCTCGTCGCGGCTGCGAAGATGAAAAAGGCGCAGGACCAGGCCGCCAACGGCCGTCACTACGCCGAGATGATGAACAAGATCCTTGTCGCCCTCAAGGAGAGCGCCGAGGAGGGCATTCATCCTTACTTCACCGAAGGCAAGGGCAGCAAGACGCTGGTTCTTGTCATCGCCACCGACAAGGGTCTGTGCGGCGCCTTGAACACCAACCTGCTCAAGAAGCTGGTCAACACCAAGATCGAGGGTGAGGTGGAATACGTCACCATCGGCCGCAAGGCCTCCCAGGGGCTGGCCCGTCTGCGCAAGACGCTGATCGCCGACTTCCCGGTCAAGGATCCGGCGAAGTTTGCGGAAGTGCGCTCCGTCGGCAAGTTCATTCAGGACAAGTTCCTGACCGGTGAATACAAGGCCGTTCACATCGCCTTCAACAACTTCATCAACACCGTCACCCAGGTGCCCAGCATTGAGCAGCTCCTGCCGGTGAACCCGGTGACCCTCGGCGGCAAGCGCAGCTTTGATGAAACCTCCAAGGAGGTCAACGCGGCCGAGCTGCCTCAATACACCTTTGAACCCGGCGCCGCCGTGGTCTTTGAAACCGTGCTGCCGCAGTATGTGAACGGCACGCTTTACCAGATGCTTCTCGAAGCACGCGCCTCCGAGCACTCCAGCCGGATGGTGGCCATGAAGAACGCCACCGACAACGCCAAGCAGATGCTCAAGGATCTCAGCCTCGAGTACAACAAGCTGCGCCAGGCCGCCATCACCAACGAACTCCTCGAAATCACCACCGCCAAGATGGCCCTCGAATAGGCTTCTTGACCCTCTCTCGACTCCTTGACCCCATCTTGACCCCCTTTTTCAAACCATGAGCAACATCGGCACAATCGTTCAAGTCATCGGTCCCGTGGTGGACGTGGATTTCTCCGCCTCCGGCAAGCTGCCCGAGATCTACAACTCCCTGGAGATTTCTTATGAACTCGGCGGCAAGGCAGCACGTCTCGTCTGCGAAGTTCAGCAGCACCTGGGTGACGGCTGGGTCCGCTCCGTGGCCATGTCCTCCACCGAAGGCCTGAAGCGCGGCATGCCCGTGACCGACACCGGCGCCCCGATCACCGTGCCCGTCGGTGAGGAAGTCCTCGGCCGTATCTTCAACGTCACCGGCGACGCCATCGATGACCAGCCCTCCCCGAAGACAGAGAAGCGCTACCCGATTCACCGCAAGGCTCCCTCCCTCGTGGACCAGGATCCTTCCGCCCAGATCCTCGAAACCGGCATCAAGGTCATCGACCTGATCTGCCCCTTCACCAAGGGTGGTAAAGTCGGCGCCTTCGGCGGTGCCGGCGTGGGCAAGACCGTGGTCATCATGGAGCTCATCAACAACATCGCCAAGGGCCACGGGGGTTACTCCGTGTTCGCCGGTGTGGGTGAGCGTACCCGTGAGGGCAACGACCTTTACCATGAAATGATCGAGTCCGACGTCATCAAGGTGAAGAAGGAAGGTCACGACATCGTCCGCAACGCCCAGGGCGGTTACATCAGCGAGCCCGGTTCGAAGGTGGCCCTGGTTTACGGCCAGATGAACGAGCCCCCGGGAGCCCGTCTGCGCGTCGCCCTCTCCGCCCTCTCCATGGCCGAGTACTTCCGCGACGAGAAGAACCAGGACGTGCTTCTGTTCGTGGACAACGTCTTCCGTTTCTCCCAGGCCGGTTCCGAAGTGTCCGCCCTTCTGGGTCGTACGCCTTCCGCCGTGGGTTACCAGCCCACCCTCGCCGCTGAAATGGGCGCCATGCAGGAGCGAATTACCTCCACCAAGAGCGGTTCCATCACCTCCTTCCAGGCCGTTTATGTGCCTGCGGATGACTTGACCGACCCCGCTCCCGCCAACACCTTCGCCCACCTTGACTCCACCGTCGTGCTTGAGCGTTCCCTGGCTGAGCTTGGCATCTACCCCGCCGTGGATCCTCTCGCTTCCGTGTCCAAGGCCCTCGCCCCTGAAATCGTCGGTGAAGAGCACTACCGCGTCGCCCGTGGTGTCCAGCGCGTGCTTCAGCGCTACAAGGACCTTCAGGACATCATCGCGATTCTCGGCATGGACGAGCTCTCCGACGACGACAAGCTCATCGTGTATCGCGCCCGTAAGCTTCAGCGCTTCCTGAGCCAGCCCTTCCACGTCGCCGAAATCTTCACCGGCACCCCCGGCCAGTATGTGTCCGTCAAGGACACCGTCAAAGGCTTCGCCGAGATCCTCGACGGCAAGCACGACGACGTCCCCGAAGCCAACTTCTACATGAAGGGTGGCATCGACACTGTGCCCAAGAAGTAATTCGCGTTCCAAGTTAAGGTTGGAAGTTCGAGTCGGCGCCAGAGCTGATTTGAAACTTCCAACTCGAAACCTGAGACTTTCCCCCTTTCTCGCCCATGCCTCTCAAACTGGAAATCGTCACTCCCGAAGCCCGCATCTTCTCCGATGAGGTCGACACCGTCGTCCTCCCCGGCGTGGAAGGTGAGCTGGGCATCCTGCCCGCGCACGCTCCGCTGGTGACGACCCTTCAGTGCGGTGAACTGCGCATCACCAAGTCCGGCAAGACGACGGAGATGGCGGTGGGGGAAGGCCTGGTGGAAGTGACCGGTGCCTACGCCCGCATCCTCACCGACATGGCGATCGAC
>CAZXPU010000101.1:0-5024 GCA_964642905.1 uncultured Prosthecobacter sp. | reverse complement strand
CGATCGACGTCGAAAGCATCGACGAGAAGGCCGTTGAGGAAGCCCTGGAGCGCGCAAGGCACTCCCTGGAGTCCATGAAGCACGGCGAGCAGCAGGAGGAAGTGGCCGCCGTCATGGCCATGATCCAGCGCAGCACCGCCCAGCTCCACGTGAAGCGCAAGCGCCGCACGGTCTGAGTTCGGTAACAGCCTCTGTTCATTTCAAAACGCCCGCTTCCTGCGGGCGTTTTGCTTTTTGGGCGAAGGCGCGAGGGTTTGTTTGCTGGAAATTGTCCAGGGCGCAAAGGCACGAAAAAGCGGATGTCATGTGTAACGGGAGGAAGCTTCTCGATCACCACCCAACTGAGGTCTGCAGCTGCCTTCAGTTCATGATTTGGCATGACGGCCGCGCGCTCGGATCCCATCCGGCCAACTGAGATTTGAAAGGCTCTCCCAAACGCCGCATTCATCTCTCTTCACAGGATGCGTCACCGGCCCAGCACGTTTTGGGTTTCAGGGCAAAGAGCGCTGCGGTCAGTCTGCGGAGTTCTTCGCCTATTTTTAAGAGTCTTGCTTCACTTGCATCGTCTTGTGGAAATGCACTTTGAGCTTCCTGGTCGTTTCATCGGCTCCATTTATGAGATGCGGCCCATTTATTGATCGGCATTTTTATTGATTGCAGGGTAATGGGTAAGTGAAATGCGAAATCACGCTTGCTCGGAAAACCTGTTAGTGGGCAAAAATATCCTTTATCGCGCTGTTGATAAATCTGACGGTTTCGCTACTCACCAACGAGTCCGCTGAAACACTGGGTCTGCACCCGAAAACCACGTTGCTATACAAATGATTCCAGGATTTATCATCACATGGCTAACCTTTCCAGGAGTCATGATTCACGAGCTAGCCCACAAGATATTCTGTCACCTCACCGGAACCAAAATCTTGGAAGTCTGCTATTTTAGGTTCGGTAACCCCGCTGGGTACGTTGTCCATGAGGCGCCGACATCGCCCTGGAAGCACATTCTCATCGGATTTGGGCCTCTCGTCGTGAATACGGTCCTCGGGCTAATGATTGCTCTGCTTGCCCTTCCCTTCAAAGACGCCGTTGGTAGTGGACAGTCTTTGTACATGGTCTTGATGTGGCTTGCGGTGAGTGTGGCAATGCACTCTTTTCCGAGCACCGGAGATGCATCAAGCATTTGGGGTGGCATTTGGCGTCAGCCTTCATCCATTCTGACACGCTTGATCGGCACTCCGCTGGTCGCTGTCATTTATCTTGGGGCGCTTGGGTCCATCTTTTGGCTGGATTTGATCTACGGGATAGGAGTTTGCATCGGAGTTCCAGAACTCATGAACCTCAGGAAGTCGTGAGCCAGCAACAATGCGGCGCAAGCGAAGCGCTGGTGGCAAAGGCCGAGTTGCTTGGCCACAAGGCTGCACGCCTCCGCTTCCTCCGAGCCGGAGGCTCGAAAGAGAAAAGCCGGTGGTGAAACGAGCGGCGCGAGTGTGAACCACCGGACTCCTGTGCACACCCGCCTTTCACGCTTCACCGCGTCCAGGAAGGACGTAAGAAGCTATCGCCTTCCTGTGCAACCGCCATGCCCAAGCCGCTCCCTTCTCGCGCCGCTCCAGGGCGCCCCCAGGTCCGGTGTTGGTTAGGTCACATGGATCCGGCGGTTCCCGCTCGCCAGGCCTCGCTTCACCATCGGCTGTCTTCCGGCTTATCTCGATGACTTTGGCAACATCACCGAATGTCGAAGAAACCTGCATTTCTGTTGCTTGGCGCTCCCATGAGCCGCTAAAATGAAGTCATGAGCTTTAAAACCCGTCATCAAGCAACCAATCTGCTGGAGATAAAGCTGCTGACAAAACACCGCTTCTGTCGATAAATCACCTGTTCGCCCACATTCGTGCCATGCCACTTTCACTCACAGATTCTCGGTGGAGCGAGTTGCGCAGCAGTTACGGCAGCACCGATGACACCGTTGCTTGGCTGGCAGAGGCGCAGCAGGCTGGCGGTTTGTCCGACGAGCGTCTTGGTGACATCATCAACGAGGTGCAGCATCAGGGAGATGCTTCCACCGCGATGTATGCGGTCGTCTCTTATTTCATCGAGTTTGCACGTCGAGCCACACCGAAGGAGGCGCTGACTTTGCTGACTCATGCCGGCGTCATTTGCGCGAGTTCGACCAGTCCCAAAGCGGTTGCCTGTCCGGCATTTTTGCGTGAGGAGTTTGCTGCGTCGGCTTCGGACGGAGCGAAGATGTTGGCACCGCTTCTTCCGCTGGCTACGGATTTTGATACCTACAAGTGGGCGGTGGCTGGCCTCGCCGGATTTTTAGGTCATCACAGCTTCGCTCGTTTTTTGGATGGTTTGGATTTATACGAGGGGCGGTTTCATCATGCGTTGCTTGACGAGCCGTTTCCGCCGGAGACAGGATGAGAGATATGACCACGTGGGCTAACACATCACTGGAGCCAACGCCGGTTACACCTGGCAGTTTTCGCTGCGGGTTTCGGGTTGGCGGGAGTCACCGGCGGCGTGGCTCAGTTCTTGGTCATTCGCCCAATCTCGCCGCGCCATGAGTAGCCGCATAAAGAAAGTCATTCTGCTTTTCGCTGCACCACTTGGCCTCGTGGAGTTGGGACTTTTTGTCTTTTTCGGATGTCCATCACTTTGGGCCAAGGACTTCCCCGTTGATCCTGCGTCCAACGCACACTTGGCTACTACAAGAGGTCTTACCGCAGAGGATGCAGCCCTTGAAGCCATACACTGGATGGTCCCCGTCAATGATCGTATCCACAGAGACCGCGTCTCCATCTCCTTGGACGAGCAGACACCATCTACTGTTGTGGTTCAGATCACCTATCCGGCTAGGGATGACAGTTACCACTCCATGTTCTACGAGGTGACTTTGACACGGCAGACTGAGGCGTGGGCAGTCACCAGACTGAGACGGTGCTGGACGGGCCGAGGGCTGACAGGTTGGAGCACAGGCATTCCCTCTTGATCACTATAGCCATCAACATGCAACCAAGGATGAACAAAACGGATGCAGGCAACGGCTCGACGGCTATCTGTCGTGTCAGCAACGTCCACCCCTCGCCGTCGCCTGATCCGTGGCGTTCGCCCAACCACTGAGCGCCACTCGCCATGTCCTCGCTGAAAATTGACTACGCTCACTGGATTAGCACAGCGAAGACATTCGTGTCTTCCTTGGCTGATCTTCCCGGAGAGGTGAGCGTCGATGCCAGCGTAACTCCGCCTATGACGCGACATGAAGCAGACACGCTTGCTCGTAGTTGCCCGATGGGTTTGCCTCCAGTCCTGATCGACTTTCTCACGCTTGGCTCTGGCCGCTGCGATTGTCGCTACTGGTGGGAGCCACCGTCCCGCCCTTGGCCCCAGTTGAAGGAGATATTCACCTACGAGAACTTCATTTACGGAGGACCAGCGTTCTGCCATCCAGAGATGCTTGCAGGGCTTCAAGAGACCAGATTGGATTGGGCCGAGAACTTCGAGGGGGACGATGATGAGTCGGTCAGAGATCGGGAACTGTGGACGAGATCGACTCCATTTGCGCATATAGCCAATGGTGACTTGCTGGCTCTAGATACACAGGCATCGGATTTGGATCCTCCAGTGGTGTATCTTTCACATGAGGGTGGTAGCAGCGTCATTTCTCCGTCTTTTACAGGCTTCCTGCGACACTGGGAGACTATGTCTTACATCGGACCCGAGATTTGGCTTTTGAGTTACTGGCTTCCAGGCCATGACCATAACAAGACCGACAAGGGGCGAACAAAACGGATGCAGGCAACGGCTCGAAGGCTATCTTTCGTGTCAGCAACGTCTTGCGCTCGCCGTCGCCTGATCTGAGGCGTTCGGCCAAGAGACGGAGCACATAACTCAAGATGAAAATTGAGCCTCTCTGGTCGTTCGTGATCCTCACCGGGTTTCTGCTCGTTTGGATTGGCACGTTGTTGGCGATGTCGAGCCTTGGTTGGAAGAGATTTGCGGACGCATATCTGGCGGTAGAGCGGCCAGAAGGAAGGGGCTTCACCTCATATATGACCAGCTTTGGGCGTTACGCCCACTACAAGCGTGCTGTTCGCGTGATTCCCGCATCTAGCGGCATCTACATCTCGATTCGCTGGCCATTCAGACTGTTTCATTCCCCATTCTTACTTCCGTGGAGTTGCATTGACCGCATCATGTGGCCAGACAGGGAAGGTGTTGGAGGTGTCACACTCCACGTTGATTCTCCTGAAGGGCGTATCACCATCGACTTTGACACCGATGCCGAATCCGAACTTCGACTACACTTGAAGCGTGATGCTAGATCGTCCGAACGAAACTAGGCATGATCAGCGAGACCGCCAAGCCGAACAAAACGGATGCAGGCAACGGCTCGACGGCTATCTTTCGTGTCAGCAACGTCCTGCGCTCGCCGTCGCCTGATCCGCGACGTTAGCCGCTTCCTCGCGTCCATGAACTCCGAAGCAATTTCCATCCGTCGCGCCACTCACGATTCCACCACCGCCGAAGCCCTCGCCGACGTAACGCTCGATTGCGTCGAGGGCGGAGCGTCGATCGGCTTCATGCACCCTTTCACCCGCGAGAAGGCCGTTTCGTTCTGGGAGGGCGTTTTGGCAGCCGCATCCCGAGGCGAGCGCATCGTGTTGGTAGCCGAGAGCAGCAGTCTCGGCGGCATTGTTGGCACTGTGCAGCTCGTTTTCGCCTCCCCGGATAACCAGCCCCACCGTGCCGACGTGGCCAAGATGCAGGTGCATCGGCGCGCCCGTCGGCAAGGCGTCGGCGCTTCGCTCATGCGCGCCATCGAGCAGGAGGCGCTGGAGGCGGGCAGGACTCTCTTGGTGCTCGACACCGTGACTGACAGCGACGCTTGCCGGCTTTACTCCAGCCTCGGATGGCAGCGTTGCGGCGATATTCCGAAGTATGCCCTTTGGCCCCAAGGCGGTCTGTGCAGTGCTCTGTAGAAAAGACTTTTCATGTCGTTTTGATGAGCTAGACCACTGGGGATG
>CAZXPU010000100.1:0-20951 GCA_964642905.1 uncultured Prosthecobacter sp. | reverse complement strand
CACCGAGCAGCGTGATGATTTTTCGGCACAGATAGAGGCCAAGACCGGTGCCTTTGTGGGAACCGTCACACATGGGTTGGTGACCGCTAAGGCCGCAGGCGCACCACCAATGGTCACCGGCTTCAAGTTCCAGGGCGCAGGGCTGTTTGTCGTAAATTTTGGGAAGGGGATCCATGGCGGAAATGATGTTAGCCCGGCGGAGGGGATGAGGTCAAAGCAAAGTGTGGAAGGACGAAAACCTTCAATCAAAGCCTGCGAAACGGCCGCGTCATCGGATCATGGTTTGTGGGGCGTAGCGCCCGTGGCTCCAAAGTGTGCTCACCCCAGCAGGTTGAAAGCCCGGGTGCTGGCCCCGGTTCCGGGCCTTGGCGGGGCGATGGGGATTGGGGTCCGGTTCTTCCCAGGATAATCACTGGAATGTTTACAAACCGGGCGCTTCCCGTTAATTTCGCGCCCCCCATGAAATTTCTCCCCCCCGTCCTCCTGGCAGCCGCTGCGTTCATGCAGCCGGTCGTCGCGCCCGCGCAGGTCATCGGCACTGATGACGCCGCCGATCAGTTTTTTCGTGGTTTCGTCCTGAAGAAGGATGCTGAGATCATGGAGCAGGAAGGCAACTTCCAGGGGGCTCTGTCCATCTACCAGCAGATGAAGCAGACCTTCGACAACCTGGCCAAGAGCAACCCTGACTGGCAGCCGGGCATGCTCGGCAATCGTCGGGCGCTGACGGATCAGGCGATTGCCCGGGTGCAGGCGAGGCTTGCCCAGCCGTCTCAGGCCGCATCATCGACGCCAGCGATGCCCCTGCCGGCATCCACGACCACCCTGCCCGGAGTGTTCGGGCTGACGATGCCCGGTGGGGCGGCGCCAGTTCCCATGCCTGGCCAGACAGCTCAGCCAGCGACCGCCTCAAATCCGTCGGCGCCGACGGCAACGGGTGCCATGCCGAGCCTGGCCGATGTCCTGAGCCAGTGGGAATCCGCCTATCGCCAGCGCATGACCGCTCTGGAAAGCCAGAACAGCATCATGCAGGGAGACCTGGTGAAGTGGCAGCAATGGTATCAGTGGGCCTCGGGCGAAATCACCACCTCACGTGAAAAACAACAGAAGCTGGAGTCCGACATCCAGACCAAGGGCGAGGCCATTTCGGCGATGAAGATGGAGGTGGCGGCCGGACGTGCGACACAGAAGCAGCTGGATGATCTGACCAAGGAAAAGATCGCCATCGAAGTCGAATACAAAAAGGCCGTGCAGAGGCAGTCCGCCGCCGAGACGGCCGCGAAGGAGGCCTCACAGAAACTGGCCGAGGCCGCGGAGCGCATCAACACCGTCGAAATGGAGCGCAACAAGATCCTGGCCGAGCGTGACGCGGCCATCAAGGACCGCGATGCCAAGACGGCGGAACTTGCGGAAAAGAGCCGGAAGGCGGAGACGACCGTCAAAGAGCGCGACGCCCTCAGTGCCCAGGTGCTCGGCATGAAAACGGAACTTGAGGCGCTTCGAACCAAGGCGCAGCCCCCCAAGGCCGAGCAGATGAAGAAGCTTCTCGCCGAAAACGAACGGCTGAAGAAGGACCTGGACGTCGCACAGCAGCAGATTGTCACCCTCAAATCAGATTCCGTCCGCAAGGATCAGGAGATCGCCAGCCTGCGCACCCAGGTCACCTCATTGCAGGGTGAGATCGCCACCCTGCGCCAGCAGAGCAGCGCCTATCAGACTCAGGTGGCCGACCTGACCCTTCAGCTGAAACAGCTCCAGGAGGCAAAGCCTGGAGTCATGACGCCTGAGATGGCCAAGGAAAACACGATGCTTCGCGAGATCATCATGCGTCAGCTGCGCAGCCAGTATCGCCAGCAGCAGGCCAAGGACCTGGTGATTGCCGAGCTCAAGAAGATGGAAGGCGTTTCCAGCAAGCTGCTTGAGCAGGTGGAGGAGCTGAAGAAGGGGCGCCTGAGCCTGACGCCTGAGGAGGAGAAACTGTTCACCGACCCCTCCGTGCGCGAACTTCTGGGTTCCGACGGCATCCAGGGCACCCTGATCGCACGCGTCTCGAAGCCTGCGGAAAACACCGCGATGAACCCGGTGACGGCCCTTCTGGAAAAGGCCAGCGAGGCCTTCGCCTCCCGCAAGTTTGGTGATGCCGCCGCCTTCTATGAAGACGCGCTGCGTGCCGAGCCTAAAAACACCACGGCACTTGTCGGCCTGGGCTATGCCCGTGAACGCGAGCAGAAATATGCCGAGGCCGAGGCGGCCCTGAAAAAGTGCCTGGCCATTGAACCGAAGAATGAAACCGCCGCCTTCCATCTGGGCGTCACCTACTTCAAACAGGAATTCTGGACTGACGCTGTGACCTCTTTTGAGAAATGCCTATCGATCAATCCCAAGAACGCCCGAGGCCGTCATTACCTCGGCATCATCGCCACCAAGCAGGGCGACATGGAGAGGGCCGAGCGCGAGTTCAAGACCGCGATTGCCATTGATCCAGCCTATGGTGAGGCGCACTTCAACCTGGCCGTGCTGTACGCCACCTGGGATCCTCCCCAGTGGGAAAAGGCACGCGCCGAATATGAGCAGGCGATCAAAAAGGGTGTGACACCCGACGAGAACCTCGAAAAGCTGCTCAAAGGCAGCGCCGTTTCATCCCGCTGAGCCATTCTTCCGGAACGTGGCCGCGCTTGTCCATGATCTGGTGACCTGGTTTCTATCCCAGGGTCGTGACTATCCTTGGCGCCGAACCCGGGATCCGTATGCGATTCTGGTCTCGGAGGTCATGCTGCAGCAGACACAGATCGCGACCGTTCTGGATCGCGGCTTTTACAGCCGCTGGATGGAGAGGTTTCCCGGTTTTGCCGAGCTCGCCCGGGCGGAGGAAACCGAGGTTCTGAGCGCCTGGCAGGGGCTCGGCTATTACCGGCGGGCCCGCAACCTGCAGCGGCTGGCACAGGTGATCGTGAATGATCATGGGGGAGACTTTCCGCGCGACCCCTTGATGATCCGGGCGCTGCCCGGCATCGGCCCTTACACGGCGGGCGCGGTCGCCAGCTTTGCCTTCGGCCTGGCCGAGCCTGTCGTGGACGGCAATGTCGCCCGGGTGCTGTCACGGCTGGATGATGACTCCACACCGGTGGACGGAACGGCGGGCACTCGCCGCCTCTGGGAACGCGCCACGGAGCTTGTCCGCGCCAGCGCTGACCCGCGCGCCTTCAACTCCGCCCTCATGGAACTGGGCCAGACAGTCTGCCGTCCGGCACGCCCGGCATGCAATGAATGTCCGGTTCGCAGTCATTGCCGAACCAAAAATCCGGATAAACTGCCGGTGAAGTCCGCCCGGCCCGGGGTGACAGCCGTGACCGAAAGGGTGTTCTTCCAGCGGAAAGCCGGCAGGGTTCTGCTGGAGCAGGAGACGGGCAGCCGCCGCACAGGAATGTGGAAGCTTCCAGCGCTTCCGGATGATTGCCTCGACCAGCCGCCGCCGGTGCTGATGAAGACAGTCTATGGCATCACACGCTACAAGGTGACCCTGTGGGTGCATGAGATGCCCGGACAGGTGAAGCCCCACCCGCATCAGCGGCTTGTCGCGCCTGAAGAGCTGGCGGAGCTTCCGATGCCCAGTCCCTACCGCAGGGCGCTGGAGCAGCTGATGAAGAGCGGGGTGTTCAGGCTTGAATGAGCAGACCGCTCAGTCGGCGAAATAAAGCGCCTTGTAGCAGATGTGCTCAAGCAACGAGGGCTTGTAGCCCTTCAGCTCCGGCCGGATGAGCTGGTTGCGCACATACCAGTAGACGGGGAGGACCGGCAGCTCGTCCAGAAGAATGGACTCCGCCTCCTTCAGCAGGGCGAGGCGCCTGACGCTGTCGCGCTCCCGCAGCGACGCCTGCATGAGCCCGTCATAACGAACATTGCTCCAGCCGGTCTGGTTGTTGCCGTCGCCGGTCTGCCAGATGCTCAGGAAGGTGAAGGGATCCAGGTAGTCGCCCACCCATCCCGCGCGACAGACGTCGTACTGCAGCTTCTTCTGGGAGTCGAGGTAGACGCCCCAGTCCTGGTTGAGCACCGCCACCTGGATGTTCAGGTGCTTTTTCCACATCTCCTGGATGGCCTCGCCGATGGTTCGATGGGCCTCAAGGGTGTTGATGAGGATCTCGAACTTTGGAAAGCCCTTCCCATTGGGGAAGCCCGCCTCGGCGAGCAGCCGACGGGCCTCTTCAGGCCGAAAACCCAGAACGTCCGGCGGCAGGTAACCCTGTCCGGCCCCGGGAGGCGTGAAACCTGTCGTGGGCTTCTGGCCGGCGCGCAGGACGTTGCGAATAAGCCCCTCACGGTCAATGGCCAGGGCCAGGGCCTTGCGCACCAGCTTGTTGTTCAATGGAGGCCGGGTGATGTTGATCCGGTAGAAGTAGGTGCTGAGCAGGGAGTGCTCATGAAAGAACTCCGGATGTTTCTCCCGATATTCCGGCACCTGGGCCAGAGGCATGGATTCGGTCTTGTGGATCTGGCCGTCCCGGAAGGCCCGCTCTTCCGTCGCGTCGCTGACGATGGGCAGAAACACGATCTCATGGATCCTGACTTTTCCGGCATCCCAGTGGTGGGGGTTTTTCTCCACGGTGATGGAATGGGTGAAGCGCCACTCCTTGAGCTTGTAGGGGCCGTTGCCGACAAGGTTGCCGGCCCGGGTCCATCGGGTGTCGCGGTCGGTCATGCCGCCAAATTTCTCAATCACATGCCGGGGCACGGGATGCCAGGAGTAGTGCTTGAGCATGGAAGGCAGGTACGGCGCAGGGCCGTTGAGGATCAGCTTCAGCGTGTGGTCATCCAGTGCCTGGGCGCCAACGGTGGTGAAATCCCGGCTCTGGCCTTCGTTGAACTCACGCGCCCCCCGCAGCGGATAGAGCATCTCCGCATATTCAGAGGCCAGGGCGGGGGAGAGAATGCGCTGAAAGGACCAGACAAAATCATGGGCGGTCAATGGCGTGCCATCACTCCATTTTGCCTCCGGGCGAAGGTGGAAGATCCAGGTGACAAAATCCTCCGTGTCCCAGTGGGTCGCCATGCCGGGGCCGTTGGCGTCAGGATCCTCGACCGTGGTGGCGACCAGGCCTTCGAAAAGGGCGTCGAAGAGGTGATGCTCCGGGACGCCGGTGGCGATCGACGGGTCCATCGTGGCCGGCTCAGTGCCGTTGCCGACGATCAACCGCCCCTCCTTGCGGGCGATGTCCACGCGCAGCGGCCGGGTCGACCGGGACTGGTGGAACCAGACGATGAAGCCGGTGAGAAGACAGGCGAAGACGAGGCGGGTGATCCAGACGCGCATGGAGGGGATGGCATCAGCCTGTGATCCGCTGATGAGATTTGTCAATGCAGGGTCTTGAGAAGTCATCCCGAGGACTTTCCGTGAACCTTGCAAGGATGCCTGCTCAAAGATGGCGGGACGGCAAGACCGTCGATGTGCCGCCCGTTAACCGACCTGCATTCATGGAACGATTCCTCACGCTCCTCCTCTTCCTTCTCCCCTGCGTCCTGCTGGCGGAGACTCGGCTGGATTTCAACCGGGACATCCGGCCGATCCTGAGCGACAACTGCTTTGCCTGCCATGGTTTTGACGCCAAGAAACGCAAGGCCGACCTGCGCCTGGACGTGGCGGAAGGTGCGTTTGAGATGAAGGACGGCGTTCAGGCGGTCAAACCCGGCTCCCCCGAGGCGAGCTCGATCATTCAGCGCATCCTCAGCCAGGATGAGGACGAGGTGATGCCGCCGCCCGAATCGCACAAGAAGATCAGCGCGAAGCAGCTCGAGACCCTGAAGCAGTGGATCCGCCAGGGAGCCGAATACAAGAAGCACTGGGCCTTTGAAAAACCGGTGAAAACCACCCCGCCGAAGGTGGCGGGCGGAATCGTGAAAAATCCGGTGGATGCCTTCATCCAGGCAAGGCTTGCGGAAGAAGGCTGGAAGCCCGCTCCTGAGGCGTCCAGGGAGACCTTGATCCGTCGCCTGAGCCTGGACCTGACCGGCTTGCCGCCCACCGCTGCCGAAGTGGATGCCTTCCTCGCCGACTCAAGCCCGGACGCTTATGAGAGACTGGTGGACAGGCTGCAGAAGTCCGAACGCCATGGCGAGCACATGGGCCGCCTCTGGCTCGATGTCGCGCGTTACGCCGACACCCATGGCCTGCACCTCGACAATGAGCGCAGCATGTGGCCCTATCGCGACTGGGTGGTGAAGGCCTTCAATGACAACCTGCCCTTTGATCAGTTCACCCGCTGGCAGCTTGCCGGGGACCTGCTGCCCGGGGCGACCGTTGAACAGCAGATCGCCTCAGGCTTCAACCGCTGCAACGTCACCACCAGCGAGGGGGGCAGCATCAATGAAGAATTCATTTTTCGTTACGCCGTGGACCGCACCGACACCACGGTGGCGGCCTGGATGGGGCTGACAGCGGGCTGCGCAGTCTGCCACGACCACAAGTATGACCCCATCACGCAGAAGGAGTTCTATTCGCTCTACGCCTTCTTTAACAGCGCCGCCGATCCCGCCATGGACGGCAACATCCTTCTCACCCCGCCGGTCCTGAGGCTTTCCACGCCGGAGCAGAGGAAGGAACTGTCGGCGCTCGATCAGCAGATCGCCGCCGCGGACAGGAAGCTCCGTGAGGCCATTGCCAGCCTGAAATATGCAGATCCGGCGCTGGTCACTCCTCCTCCGCCCGTGCAGAAGAGCGAGGTGGTGTGGTTTGATGACGCCTTCCCGGCTGGCTCGAGCCCCCAGGCCAGCGGTGCGCCAACCATCTTTGTCAGCAAGGACAAGGGCCCGGTGTTCAGCGGCAGCGCGGCCCTGAAACGAACGGCCAGGGGGGTTGCCCAGGACTTCTTCTCCGGAGGCGCCAGTTTTGAGGTGCCGGCAAACGGCAGGATCAGCGTCCATTGTTACGTCGATCCGCAGGACCCACCCAAGGCCGTGATGCTTCAGTTTCACGTCGGCGGCTGGAATCACCGCGCCGTCTGGGGACAGGAGGGGGCCATCCCGTTCGGCAAAGTTCGTACACCCGAACGTGTGACGATGGGTGCCCTGCCAGAGGCCGGCAAGTGGGTGAACCTGGAGTTCCCGGTGGAGAAGCTCGGTCTGAAGCCGGGCATGAAGGTCACCGGTTATGCCTTCACGCAGTTTGATGGCACCGTGCTCTGGGACCGGCTGGCGGTGAGCTCGCGGGTTGATCCGTCCAAGGACCCGCAATGGTCCTGGAAGATCTGGGTCGAGAAAAATCAGGGACGTCGCGTCGAAGGTCTGCCCAACGATCTGCAGACGCTGGTGCGGGGCAAGAAGCAGGCGGAATGGCCCGAGGCCGAGGTGAAGCGGCTGAAGGACTGGTGGTTTGAAACGCAGTATCAGGGAGCCAGGGAGGTCACCCAGGGGATTCGTTCGGAAAAGCTAGCCCTTGAGGGCCGCAGAAAAGCCCTGGAAGACGTGATTCCGGCCACCTTTGTCATGGCGGACCTCCCACAGCCCAGGGAAAGCTTTGTGATGACGCGCGGGCAATACGACAAACCGGGAGAAAAGGTGGTCCGTGGCACACCGGCGGTGTTTCCACCCCTGAAAAAGGAGAACCCGACACGTCTCGACCTGGCGGACTGGCTGCTTTCTCCGGATCATCCGCTGACCGCGCGGGTGCAGGTGAACCGGTTCTGGCAGCAGTTCTTCGGCATCGGCCTGGTGAAGACCAGCAATGATTTTGGCTCCCAGGGCGAGCCGCCCAGCCATCCGGAGCTTCTCGACTGGCTGGCCGTGACTTTCCGGGAAGGCGGCTGGGACATGAAGGCGCTCGTGAAGCTGCTCGTGACCTCGCACACCTACCGTCAGGACACACAGTTTGTTGGGCCCTCGGCGCAGCTTGATCCTGAGAACCGGCTGCTTGCCCGCGGGCCGCGCCACCGGCTGGACGCCGAGGTGGTGCGTGACAGCGCCCTCTTCGTCGGCGGACTGCTGAGCCCCCGAATCGGGGGCAAGGGCGTGAAGCCCTACCAGCCCGAGAACATCTGGGAGCCCGTGGGTTTCGGTGGCAGCAACACGCGCAACTACATCCAGGATCACGGCGAATCCCTGTACCGTCGCAGCCTCTACACCTTCTGGAAACGCACGGCTCCGCCGCCCTCGATGACCACCTTTGACGCACCCAACCGTGAGTCCTACTGCCTGCGCCGCGAGCGCAGCAACACCCCGCTGCAGGCGCTCAACCTGATGAACGACGTTCAGTATTTCGAGGCAGCGCGCAACTTCGCCCAGAAGCTGCTGATGACGCCTGGCACCACCGACAGCCGAATTACGGACGCCTTCCGTGCCGTCACCAGCCGCCGTCCCAGCGCCCAGGAGGCGGAGATCATCCGAGGAACGCTCGAGCAGCATCTGACCGCCTTCAAGGCCCGGCCGGACGCCGCCATGCAGGCCGTCCGTTACGGGGAATCCAGGCCGGACGACCGGGTCAATGTCGTGGATCTGGCCGCCTGGACCATGATCGCAAACCTGCTGCTGAACCTCGATGAAATGGTGACCCGCGGCTGATGCCGTGGACGCTTGTCATTCCTCGGGCAGGAGGATCGGGATGCCGTCATCGATGGTGAACAGACGGCTGCCGTCTTCACGGACCAGCGCCTTCTCATCCGGAGGATGTCCCAGTTTTCGCAGATCTTCCGGCGTGGCCCAGCGCAGCGGTTGATGCGTGTCCGGGCAGCGCAGCAGCGGCAGGGCTTCGTTGATCCATTCAAGTTCCATCGGCTTCAGCGCACCTGGCCCTCCCCGTCGATGAGATACTTGTAGCTGCACAGCTCCGCGAGGCCCATCGGGCCCCGGGCATGAAGCTTGTCCGTGCTGATGCCGATCTCGGCGCCAAAACCGAACTCGCCTCCGTCATTGAAGCGCGTGCTGGCATTGTGCAGCACCACGGCGCTGTCCACCTCGTGCATGAAGCGTTCGGCTTCGGCGCGATCGCGGGTGATGATGCTGTCCGTGTGGTGGGAGCCGTAATGATTGATGTGTTCAATGGCCTCGGAGAGCGAGTCCACGGTCTTGATGGAAAGGATGAGATCGAGGTATTCGGCCTTCCAATCCTCCTCCACGGCCGGCTTGGCGGAGGCTCCAAGATGGGGCAGGGCAGGGGCGTCCCCGCGCATTTCGACACCGGCCGCGACAAGCGCGGAAGCCAGCTTTGGATAAAATTCAGCGGCAATCTCCCGATTCACCAGCACGGTCTCGAGCGCGTTGCAGACACCGGGCTTCTGGGTCTTGGAATTGAGGATGATCCTGACGGCCATGTCCTGGTCGGCGGCCGGGCTGACGTAGACGTGACAGACGCCGTCGTAGTGCTTGATGACCGGCATCCGGGCGGTGGCGACCACCTTTTCAATCAGGCCCTTGCCGCCTCGAGGAATGATGAGGTCAAGATACTGGTCCATCCGCGCCATGTGCTCGACGCTGGCCCGGTCGGTGAAGGGGATGAGCTGGATGCTGTCCTTGGGTAGACCGGCCTTTTCACCGCCGGCCTGGAGGGCGGCGGCAAGCTCCACATTGGAATGGATCGCCTCGCTGCCGCCGCGCAGGAGGGTCGCGTTGCCTGTCTTGAAGCAGAGGCTGGCGGCATCGGTGGTGACGTTCGGGCGGGATTCAAAAATGATGCCGATGACGCCGATGGGAACTCGCTTTTTGGTAATCCGCAGGCCGTTCGGGCGGGTCCAGGCGCTGAGCACCTCGCCAACGGGGTCCGGCAGGGCGGCGACCTCGCGAACAGCGTCCGAGACGGCCTTCAAGCGCTTGGCATCCAGGGTCAGGCGGTCGATCATGGCCTTCGACAGGCCCTTCTCGACGGCGGCGGCGAGATCCTTCGCATTGGCTTCCAGGATCAAGGCCTGCCGGGCGTCCAGTTCGTCGGCCATGGCCAGCAGGATGGCGTTTTTCTGTTCCGTGCCGAGCTTGACCAGTTCATGAGCGGCGGCCCGGGCACGGCGGCCCATGTCGAGAATGGCGGATTGAATTTCGGCGTCGGTCATGGCGTGACAGTGTCATGCCTTCCAGGCCAGGGCTCTGCAAACGGAAACTGTCCGCCGATGATGGCGCAGGGTTCACTGCTTCCTGCCGGCCTTCGGTTCGGTGCCAGCCAGGATGCGGCCGATGTTCGAACGATGACGGACGATCACGAGTACCATGACCAGCAGGCCAAAACCGAGCATCACCCCATCCCAGGAGCCTGTGCGGCACATCTGGATCAGCATGGTGGCGACGACCCCGACGCCGGACATGATGGAGGCCAGGGAGACAAACCTGAAGGTGAAGAAGAACAGCAGCCAGACGCCCAGACCGCCCAGCATGGCCAGCGGGGCGATGCCAAGGAGAACACCACCGGTCGTGGCCACGCCCTTGCCGCCCTTGAAGTGCAGCCAGAAGGTGAACATGTGACCGAGCACGGCAGCCAGGCCGGTCAGCACGGCTCCCAGGGAGACCAGGCCTTCAGCCCCGGGCGTCTCCATGAGCCAGTCTTTTGCCAGCCAGACCGGCAGCCAGCCCTTCAGGAAATCGAGGATAAAGACCGGGATGCCGATGCCCTTGCCCAGGACCCGGATGGCGTTCGTGGCTCCGATGTTGCCACTGCCATGCTTGCGGATGTCAATCCCCCGAAGCTTCCCGGCAAGGTAGCCAAACGGAGTCGCGCCGCTGACGTGGCCGGCCAGGATGGAGACGATGAGAACGGTGATGGGGGACATGCAGGGCAGGGTTTTAGCCGTCCTTGAGGCGTTTTGCCAGGGACAAAAAGGCACCTTGGCGGAGGCTTGTCGGCTTCTCTGAAAATGCACATCCCGCTGGAAATGCCTTCTTTTACCTCTAACATCACCGCCCCGTAAGCCTGAGCGTATCTGTTGAATGCGCCCCGGACCGGTTCTTTTCCATCCCCCCAGCCCCATGCCAGCCAAAAAAAGCCATGTTTGTGATCCCGTGGAAGCCGTCATCGCGGACATCCGGGCCGGGCGCATGGTGATCGTGACGGATGATGAAGACCGGGAAAACGAGGGGGACCTCATCTGCGCGGCCGAAAAGATCACCCCGGCCATGGTCAATTTCATGGTCAGGGAGGGGGGGGGCATGCTGTGCGTGCCCGTGAGCCTGCAGATCGCCCAGCAGCTCAACCTGGAGAGCATGGTGCCTGAAAACCGGGAGGCCTTCCGCACGGATTTCACCGTGACCGTGGATGCCGCCGAGGGTATCAGCACCGGCATCAGCGCCGCAGACCGGGCCCGAACGATCCAGCTGCTTTCCAGCGCCAAGAGCACGGCGGCAGATTTCGTTCAGCCAGGCCACATCAACCCATTGGTTGCCAAGCCGGGCGGAGTCCTGCGCCGGGCCGGGCACACCGAGGCCGCCGTCGACCTCTGCCGTCTGGCCGGCCTGCGTGAGGCTGGGGTGCTCATCGAAATCATGAACCCGGACGGCACCATGGCCCGCATGCCGGACCTCCGGAAGTTTTCCAGGAAGCACAAGCTGAAAATCTGCTCCATCGCCGACCTGATCGAATACCGTCGGCGCAGCGAGAAGCTGGTGGAGAAGCTGGAGGTTGTGGAGATGCCGACCGACTTTGGTGACTTCAAGCTCCATCTTTACCGCAGCAGCCTGGACGGCGTGCATCACGTGGCCCTCGTGATGGGGAAAATCGACGGCAAAAAGCCCACCCTGGTGCGCGTGCACAGCGAATGTCTGACAGGTGACATCTTCACCTCCCGCCGCTGCGACTGCGGCAGCCAGCTGCATGCCGCCATGCGCAAGGTGGCCGACGCAGGCTCCGGAGTGATCATCTACATGCGAGGCCACGAAGGCCGCGGCATCGGCCTCCACGGCAAGATCCAGGCCTACAAGCTCCAGGAGCAGGGGCTGGACACCGTCGAGGCCAACCTGAAGCTCGGCTTCCCCATGGACCTGCGCGACTACGGCATCGGAGCCCAGATCATCAGTGATCTCGGCGTGCGGAAAATCCGCCTCATCACCAACAACCCGCGCAAGATCGTCGGCCTCGACGGTCACAACCTGGAGATCGTCGAACAGGTGCCGGTCATTTCCGAGCCGAACCCGCATAACCAAAAGTATCTCGAAACCAAGAAGAAGAAGCTCGGCCACAGGCTTTGAGCCGCCCTCCGTCACCTGGTCCGTCCGTGGCTCGACCCGACGACAGATGACGAAAACCAAGGAAAAATCCCCCCACACATGTCCCAACACGCACCCACCCGCCCGAGGCCCGTCCAGGAGCCCGTGTCGATCGCCGTCGTGGCGAGCCGTTATAACAATAACTTTGTCCAGGGCCTTCTGGACGCCGCCCGCGAGGAGCTTGAAATGCTGGCGCCCAACGCCGCGCTGACCGTCTACCGCGTCCCCGGCGCCTTTGAGATCCCCGTCTGCTCGGAGCTGGTCCTGAAGAACACCCGCCCGGACGTGCTCATCGCCTTCGGAGTCATCATCCGGGGCTCCACCGAGCATGCTGACCTGGTCGGTGCCTCGGTGACCGACGCCCTTCAGCAGATGGCCGTGCGTCATGTCATCCCGGTCGTGCACGAAGTCCTGCTGGTGAGCAGCGAGGAACAGGCCGAGGAGCGCTGCCTGGGCGTCACCATCAACCGTGGCACCGAGGCCGCGCAGACGGCGGTGAACATGATCAGCCTGTTCCGCAAGATGCGGGCGAGCTTCGCCGGAACCCCAGCCCTGGAGGAAGCCTGACCCATGGGAAAACGTCGTGAAGGGCGGGAAGCCGCCGCCCAATTCCTTTTCGCCCACGAACTCCACGGTGAGCACACCGCCGAGGAGCAGTCCGCTTTCTGGACGATTCATACCGCCAAACCGCAGGTGCGCGCCTATGCCGAGGAACTGATCCGCGGAGTGCTTGCCCATCAGCAGGAGATCGACGCCGCCATTTCGCCGATCGTGGAAAACTTCCGCCTGGAGCGTCTTGCCGGGGTGGACCGCAACATTCTGCGTGTCGCCGTTCATGAACTCATGAATGTGCCCGATGTTCCCGCACCGGTGATCCTCAACGAAGCCATCGAGGTTGCCAAGAACCTGGGCGGCAACGAGTCCGGCGCCTTTGTGAACGGCGTCCTGCACCGTCTCATGCGGCAGATCCGGCCGATGAAGAGCAACGGACCGACGACCAGGGAGGCGGCGGACCCGGCCTGACCTTTCTGCGAGCCCCATCCCGCCAGACATGAAGCTCGCCCTGATCCGCCGACAGTTTTCCGCCGTGGGCGGGGCGGAGCTTTATGTGCAGCGTCTGCTCGGAGGGTTGGTGGAGTCCGGCCATGAGGTGCATCTTTACGCCGAAAGATGGGAGGGTGAGCCGCGCGGTGTCACGCTGCACCAGGTGCCGGTCAGGGGCGGTCGATCGCTGAAGCCGGTGGTGTTTGCCGAAAACGTCGACCGAATGCTCGCGGCGGAACGCCACGACCTCGTGTTCAGCCTGGAGAGGACCGTCAGGCAGGATGTCTACCGTGCCGGCGACGGCGTGCATGCCGTCTGGCTGGAGCAGCGCCGCAGGTTCGCCTCGTGGTGGCGGCGTCCCTTTGTTGGACTGGGGGCCTTTCACGCCAACATGAAGGCGCTTGAGGCCCGGACCTTTGACCCTGCAAACACCCGCCGCATCATCGTGAACTCGGAGATGGTCGGACGCGAGATCACGGCGCGTTTTCCGTTTCCCGCCGACCGCCTCCACCTGGTGCGCAACGGAGTCAACGTGGCCCGCTTCCTGCAGGGTGACCGTGCCGCCACACGCACCCGGCTCGGATTCACGGACGAAGATTTTGTCCTGCTTTTTGTTGGGTCGGGCTGGGAGCGCAAGGGGCTGGCCTTCCTGCTTCGGCTCATGCGTCAATGGGAGCAGGCCGAGCCGCGGGTGAAGCTGCTGGTGGCCGGCAAGGGCAGGCTGTCCGGCAGGGTGCCTTCCAACGTGGTGCTGGCCGGTGCCATGCGCGAGGTGGAGCACGCCTTCGCCGCCGCCGACCTCATGACCTTCCTGCCGATCTACGAGCCCTGTGCCAACGTGATCGCCGAGGCCCTGGCGGCAGGGCTGCCGGTGATCACCAGCCGCAGCAACGGCGCCTGTGAACTCGTGGATGAAGGCGTCAACGGTCATGTGCTTGAGGACCCGTCGGATCTCGCGGGCCTGGAGAAATCCGTTCGCTTCTGGCGCGCGCAGCCGGGGCTCCGGCCCGTGCCCGTCAGCAAGCCGCTCGACCTGGAGACCAACGTCCGCGAAACGCTGCGCATCCTGGAGCAGGCGGCCGAGGAGAAGCGTCAGTCGGCCTGATCTGGAATCACGGCGGGTCGTCGTGAACAATGACATGGGTGTGCCGCACCTCGCCTGACCGGGTGTCCATCACCGTGAAGTCATGCCGGCCCGGGCTGAGCATGACATACGGAAGGCCGCCATCCTTCCTCACTTCCAGGCTGTCGCATCTCCATTCCAGCCCTTGCTGCATCGGCCTTGTCTCCAGCATCAGCCTGCGACCGCCGCCCGGCAGGTCGGGGTCGAGCTGGATGACCGTGCCGGGCACCGGATGGGCGACCGTCCAGCGAACCTCAGGCACGGCGGATGATCTGCACACGACCAGGTCGCCATACCTGTTCTCCGCGCTGCGGACCCAGCGATCGAACTCGGATGGCAGAAGCGCCCGGCCACGTTCATCGTAGTCCAGGCTGCCTGCGGCGGAAGGCTGGCAACCTTTCACAAACAGCTCCTCCCGGCTGAGCCTCACCGCCGGTGAGCGAACTGTCAGCAGACGCCCGTTCCGCGGATCAATGCGCGCGCGAACGATGCCCCGGGGCTCCTCAAACCATTCGGGCCTCTGGTGCTCGTGAAGATGCAGGAAGATGTCGCGCCAGATGGGCGCCGCACCTGTGACGCCTGAAACCTCCTGCATGGGCGTGTTGTCAAAGTTTCCCGTCCAGACCGCAACCGTGAAGCGCGGGGTATAACCTAAAGTCCAGTTGTCACGGTAGGACTGGCTCGTTCCCGTCTTCACCGCCGCCCGGAACGGCAGTCGCAGCGCGGAGTGCAGGCCGAAGGTGAGGCTGCGCGCCTGGTTGTCCGAAAGAATGTCCGCGCAGAGATAACTGGCCTCCCTGTTCAAAAGCTGGCGCGGGCCGGCCGGCTGCAGGTCGGCGGAAAGCCTCCAGGGAAGCCAGGCGCCGAGTCTGGCGAGACAGGCATAGGCGTTGGCGAGTTCAATCAGCCGCACAGGGGCGTTGCCGATGGTCAGGCCGAGGCCGTAGTGCCCGGGCGTCTCGGTGAGGGTGCCCAGCCCAAGGTCGCGAAGCCTCTGCAGCAAGGGTTCGGGTCCTCCAAGATCGGCCAGCAGCCGGACGGTGGCGATGTTCAAGCTGTTGCCCAGAGCCTCTCGACAGGTGATGGGGCCGTAAAAGCGATGCGCATAGTTTTCCGGGCGGTAGGTTCCCGTGTCTGATGGAAACTCGACCGGCAGATCGCCAAGGATGCTGGCGGGATGGAAGCCGCGCTCGAAGGCAAGCTGGTAGGTGAAGGGCTTGATGGCGGAACCCGGCGAATGCGGCACCCAGGCGCCGTTGAGCTGTCCGCCATCCTCGGAAAAGAAATCCCGTGAACCGGCCAGGGCCAGGATGTCACCACCGGTGTTGTCGATGACCACGGCGGCCGCCTGCGTCACATGCCTGTCCCGGAGGACGGACAGGTGGCTGGAGATGATGCGCTCGACCTGTCGCTGCAGGGCCGCGTCAATCGTGGTTCGAACCCGTGCCGACGCTGTCTCCCGCCCTTTTGGCATCATGCCGACCGCATGTGGCGCCTCAAAACCGCCGGTAAAGCGTTGCAACACTTGTGGTTCAGCCAGCGCGGCCTGCATCCTCTCGCCGGTGATCCAGCCAAGGCGCTTCATCGAGGCGAGGATCCTCTCCTGGCGGGGGCGGACTGCATCCTTGTCGCGAAAAGGGTTCAGCCGCGAAGGAGACTGGGGAAGGGAGGCCAGGAAGGCGGCCTCGGCGAGCGTCAGGTCCTTGATCGGCTTGTTGAAGTAACCGGAGGCTGCGACGGTGCAGCCGGTCAGCAGATTGCCATAGGAGACACGGCTGAGATACTCGGCCAGGATGCGTTCACGCGGCCAGGACATGGCGAGCCGTCGAGCCTGCAGCGCCTCCCGGAGCTTCACTCCCGGGGTGCGGCGCCCGCCATCTCCTGAGGAGACTTTGACCAGCTGCTGATGAATCGTCGAGGCACCGGAAACCACGCGACCCGATTGCAGATTGTCCCTGAACGCCCTGGCCACCGCGAAAAGGTCGACACCGCCGTGGCTCCAGAAACGCCTGTCCTCGGCCGCCAGGGTGGCCTTGACCAGGTCATCGGGAATCTCAGTCAGAGGAACCAGCGCCAGGGTTCTGTCGCCCTTGGGGGTGAGCAACTGCCGCAGGGGCGAGCCATCGCGCGCCAGGTAGGTGAGAGACGGAGTCTGGGGTGCCAGAAGGCCGGCAGGCAGTTCGATGCACCAGGGCAGCCCCCACCAGGCCAGCATGCCGAACAGGACGGCAAAACTGACAAACGGAAGAAGGCGGCGTTTCATTGAATCAAGCGGGCTTGAGAAACAGATGAGCGTATTTTTCCGACCAGTCTTCAGGAAGACGCAGTGGTTTGCCCTGGGGCATCTGGACCAGAGCCAGGGACTGCCGGCAGGTGATCAGCACCAGATCCTCTCCGGCCCGTCGGATTTCAAAGGCCACCCAGAAACGCACTCGCTCGACACGTTCGAGCCTGCCGGAGATGACCAGCTCATCCCCCAGAGTCGCCGGCTTGCGGTAGTCGATCTCAGTGCGCACGACGACAGGATAAACCTGGGTTGATGCCATCTCGCGCAGCTGCATCCCCAGCTTTGCAGCGAGACGTGTCCGGGCGGTTTCGATCATCCGCAGGTAGGCGATGTTATGCACGACGCCGCCGATGTCGGTGTCGAAAAACATGACTTCCTCGCGGGTTTCAATCGTGGGTGTTTCCTCGGGCATGATCACAGGTATGCCAGGGACGATGCAAACGGCAAGGCGGAGCGCGGCTTGAAATTTGTTTCCGCCCCATTATGGCGGCTGACATGGAACTCGACCTCACCGGCCCGCATCGTGACGATGCCTACATGATCCTTTCCGGACTTGTCACCCCGCGTCCCATCGCCCTGACGACCACGGTGGATCCCGAGGGCCGCGTCAATGCCGCGCCGTTCAGCTTTTTCAATGTGCTGGGGGACAGTCCGCCCATCGTTGGCATTTGTCCCGGAGACCGCGCCCCAGGCGTGCCGAAGGACACGGCCCGGAACATCCGGCTGACCCATGAGTTTGTCGTGAACCTGGTGGACGAGGACCTGGCGGTAAGAATGAACCTGTGCGCGGCGAGCCTGGCGCCGGGTGAGAACGAGCTGCTCCACGCAGGGCTGACGGCGCAGCCTTCCACCTCCGTCAAGCCACCGCGGATCCTCCAAGCTCCGGCCAGCCTGGAATGCCGCAGCCACAGCATCCTGGAGATTGGCGACAACCGTCTCATCATTGGCGAGGTGCTGCGTGTGCATGTCCGCGACGGCATCCTGGACCCTGAGACCTGGCTGGTGCGGCCGGGTGCCTACGCTCCGGTCGGCAGAATGCAGGCCCCGCACTGGTACTGCCGAACCAGGGATTTGTTTGAATTACGCCGTCCTCGATGAATGCCGGGCCGGTTCATTCTGAAATCCTGAGGCTGACCGCGATGCGCGGGGCGGGGAAGTCGATCTGCCCTTCGGAAGTCGCGAGATCACTTTCCCCGCAAGGCTGGCGTGAGCTGATGCCTGCCGTGCGGCAGGCTGCGGCGGAATTGCAGGATGAAGGACGGATCCAGGTGACGCAGGGCGGCGAGAAGGCCGATGCCCGGTCGGCCAGAGGCCCGGTGCGGCTGGCAGTGCCGGGCCGGTCCTCGCCTAACCAAGAATCTTCAAACCAGTGACGCCCGCCAGGATGAGGACGAGGCAGGCCAGCCTGCCCGCTTCGCGGGGTTCGCCCAGCAGCAGCATGCCCACGATGGCAGTGCCTGCGGCGCCAATGCCCGTCCAGACGGCATAGCCCGTGCCGACGGGGATGGTTTTCAAGGCCTGGGCCAGCAGAAGAAAGCTGGCGATCATGGTGAGCACGGTCAGCAGGGTGATCCCAGGGCGCGTGAAGCCCTCGGAATATTTCAGGCCGACGGCCCAGCCGATTTCAAGGAGTCCGGCGAGGAGGAGGAAGGCCCAGGCCATGACAGGTCAGGGCTCCCGCTGCTGGGGGGGCGTGGGCGCCCCCAGGGAAAGGAATTTACGCACCTCGTGGGCGTAGGTGTCGGGAGCGGCATGCTGGGCATGTTCGCGGGCGCCTTCGAACCAGGCATGAGTGCTGGGCGTGTGGCTGCGTGCGACGGCCAGAAGGGTCTCCATGTTCACCGGGGCGGGATGGCCGCTGTGAATGGCTGCGGACAGGGTCATTTCCGCAGCCCTGTCGAAGACAAACTTGAGGTCGGCGCCGGAGAAGCCCGGCGTGGCGGCGACCAGGGCCTTGGCATCGAGGTTGGAGATGGGCTTGTCCCTGGCGAGCAGCTGGATGATCAGCTCGCGGGCGGCGTCATCCGGCGGAGGCACGAAGACGGCCTGGTCAAAGCGACCCGGGCGCCTGAAGGCGGGATCAAGAGCCCAGGGCTGGTTGGTGGCACCGATGACCAGCACGCGGTTGTTCTCTCCTCTCATGCCGTCCAGTTCGTGCAGGAACTGGTTCACCAGGTTGCGCAGCTGGCTTTCGCGCACATGACGACGGTCCTGGGCCAGGGAGTCCAGGTCGTCAAAGACCAGCACGCAGGGAGCGTTCGCCCGGGCCGTCTCGAAAATCTGATGCAAATTTCGTTCGGTGCTGCCGATGTAGGGATCAAAGATCTCGTGAAGGCCCACGGAAAGGTAGTTGCAGGGCACTTCGCCGGCGACAGCGCGCAGCATCAGCGTTTTGCCGCAGCCGGGCGGACCGTAAATCAGGATGCCGCCGCCGGTACGCCTTCCATAGGCCTTGTAGAGGTCGGGATACTGAAGCGGGTAGCTGATCTTCAGGCGGATCTCCTCCTTCAGTTCCTCCATGCCGCCGACATCCGCAAAGGTGACGCCAAAGCGGGCCGGATCACCCGGCGGATAGAAGGTCTCCGGGCGCCAGTCAAAAGGCGGCTCATCAAAGGGGTCGTCCGCAAACTCAGGCTGGGGCTCGCCCTCTTCAAAGGCTTCGGCGGGCGGGGTTTCTGGCGCGGGAACCGGCGAGGCCCGGCGGGCGTCTCTCAGGGTGATTCCAAGCTCCTTTTCCAGGGCGGGGTCGCTGAGGGTCGCGTCGATCTGCGCGGCGCGTTCAAAGTGTTCCAGGGCCTTGGAGCGGTCATTCTCGGCAAGGAAAACCCGGCTGAGCAACAGGTGCGCCTGGGCGTCCTGAGGGTGCATCTGCAGCACGCGCTCCGCCCGGACCGCGGCGCCTGAGATCTCCCCCTGGAGAAAAAGGACCTTGGCCATCCCAAGCTGGGCGTCGCTGTGGCCGGGGTCCAGTTCAAGCACACGCTCAAAACTTTCCCTCGCGTCCTCCAGATGCAGCTGCTCCAGGCTGGCATGACCGAAAAGAAGCAGCAGGGATAGGTTGTTAGGCGACTGCTCAAGGGCGTCGCGGAGTGCCTGGAGGGATGACATGCCTTGCATTACGGGGGGCGTGACAGGCGTCACAGGGAGCCTGTCGAAGGGGAACTAACCGGGGTGGGGCGGCATTGCCACAGATTTCTTTGGCATCCGGCCCGTGCAGGAGTTGAATGGAATACGTCTGATTCCTGTCCTAGGGACACCCCATTCTCATGAACCGCCGCCATCTGCTAGCCTCCGCTCTCTCCACCCTTGGCACCCCGTTCCTCAAGGCCGAGGAAGCCCCTGAACTCACCGCCGAGCAGGTACTGGTGCTGGTCAGGCGCAGTTATGCCCTGCAAAACCACCGGATGGCAGGGGTGCTCCGCGATGACGCCAGCGGCAAGACCGAGCCCCTGGAGCTGACCCTGACCGGCAGCGTCATGCGGTTCCGCTTCAAGAACGAGCCTCCGGAGATTGTTCACCTGGACCTGACGACCACTCCGGCCACGCTTTGGCAGGTGAAATCTGGAGGCAGCACCCCGGTGCCGCTCGGAAACGCGGCGGACCCGGTGCGCGGCATGGATTTGAACTACGAGGACCTCTCCCTGCGCTTCATGTACTGGAAGACCGTGAAGATGCTGGATGCCAATGCCCGCCTCGGCGCCGCCCGGGTCAAATGCTGGCTGATCCGGGTTACCTCCCCGGACACCCGCGGCCCCTATTATACAGTGGACCTCTGGGTGGAGAAGGCCAGCGGCGGCATCGGCAAGATGGAGGCCTACAACACGGTCAGCAAGATGGTGAAACGCTTCCAGGTCACCAAGGTTCAGAAGGTGGACGGCACCACCCTTCTCAAGGAGATGCGCATCGAGTCCTTCAATCCGCTTAATGGCGAGCCCAGCGGGCGAACCTATCTGACCCTGGATGCCCCGCAGAAGCAGTGAGCCGCCGGCTCACTCCTCCGACGCCCCTTCCTCGCCGTGGCCCTCCTCGGCCATCCTTTGAATGATGCCGCCCAGGTAGGCGATGTAGCCATGGACGTCCATGGCGTCCGGCTCGGGCTCACCTCGCACCGAATAAAGCCAGCCCACCTCATACGGGTCGCTGCGCACCACGCAGGCATCCTGTTTCAAGTATGGGTTGCCCTCGGCAAAGGCGCCCTTCAGGACGCAGTAGACGTCCGAGGCGGCCTTGAACCCCTCCACCCAACCAATGATCTGACCAGGTTCCACCGGGGATCCCGGGGCGGCCTTCCAGTCGCAGTCGACCAGCTCCCCCAGCATCCGGGTGGCG